>JAKPTG010000115.1 GCA_029571005.1 Candidatus Fermentibacterota bacterium | reverse complement strand
CTGATCGAAGGTCACCCGCAGCACGATGGAGGCGTTGTTCATGCTGCCGCTCCCCAGGAAGGAGGTGGGATGGAGGACCTTCACCGTGAGCGACGGCCCCCAGTCCAGTTCCATTCCCCGGCGGGCGACCACGTATTCGGCGCCGGAAGCGGACACCGCTTCCAGGAACTGTTCGTAGGTGGCGCCGGCGGCTCCCGGCCAGCCGCAGTCCCAGACCTTTCCCACCGGGACGTGCCCCAGCACGTCGATCAGCCCGCCGATATGGTCGGAATGGGGGTGGGTGGCCACGATTCCGTTCAGAAAGGTTATTCCCAGGCTGTCAAGCAGCGGGATTATCACGTCGGTGCCGCAGCTCCATGCCGGCGATGAGCTTCCGCCGTCCACGAGGTAGTTCCGCCCGTCCGGGGTGCGGATCAGCATGGCATCCCCGGAGAGACTCCCCCATGTCGGATCTATGAAGAAGATGGACAGTTTGGGGTCCGGTTCGGGAATCGTCACGGAGACCTCGTTGCTCCAGGACTTCAGTCCGAAGGCGTTTCTGGTCTCCAGGGCGTAATGGAGAGTCCGCCCGGGAAGGACATCGGCATCGGAGAAGGTCAGGCGCAAAGGGTTCATGGACGAGAAAACCGCCACCGCCTGGGAGGGATTCCCGGAAATCCCCGGCGTCTCCGACCTCCATAGGGAGTAGCTCTCGAAATCATCGTCGGGGCACCGGGTCCAGGAGGCTTCCACCCGGTCGCCGGACTGGTTCACCCCGGCGTAAAGGACGGAGGCGGTGGGGGGAACCGGTTGGATACCGATGGGGTCCCTGCCGCATCCGAGCACCAGAAACAGCAGGAGGAGGCCGATTCCTGCGGCTTTCACCGCTCCATGACCCGAGGGAAGGGGCCGGAGACCGTCCGGAGCCGGGAGCCGGCGGCGGACGTCCGCTCCCCCCGGCGCAGCCGGGGCGCACTCCCGGGAGAACGTCACCGGAGCACCGCCTCCGATGGGACGAAGGGACTGAGCACCCGCACTCCCGGATCCGCACCCGGCGGCCGGAACCGGTGCAAACCCCCGGTTGAGCCTACTTCCCAAAGGGTTCTCCTTCCTCGTCGTTGTTCATCCTTCCCCACTGGAGAAGGTACAGGTTGTAGTATATTCCCCTGGCGGCAAGAAGCTCCTGGTGGCTGCCCCTTTCCATAATCCGTCCGTTGTCGAACACAAGGATGTCCCGGCACTGCTGAATGGTGCTCAGCCTGTGGGCCACGATCAGGCTGGTCCGCCCCCTCATCAGCACCTCGATGGCCTTCCGGATCAGCTTCTCGGTGGTGGGGTCCACATTGCTGGTGGCCTCGTCCAGCACCAGGACCCTGGGGTCGTGGGCCAGGGCCCGGGCGAAGCAGATAAGCTGTTTCTGGCCCGTGGACAGGGTGGCCCCCCTCTCCGCCATGACCGTGTCGTAACCCCGGGGAAGCTTCTCGATGAAGTCCGCGGCCTGGACCATCTCCGCGGCCTCCCTTACCCTGTCCATTCCTATGTCCGACCCCAGCCTGATGTTGTCCGCCACGCTCCTGCTGAAGATGAAGGCATCCTGGAGGACGATGGAGATGTTTCTCCGCAGGGTTTCCACGGAGTGTCGCCTGATATCGGTGCCGTCCAGCAGTATCTCCCCGGAAGCCGGTTCCCAGAACCTGGTCAGCAGACTGATGACCGTCGTCTTCCCCGCCCCGGTGGGGCCAACCAGGGCTACGCTGGACCCGGGCTCCACGGTGAAGTTCACATCCTCCAGCACCGTCCGGTCGGGGTTGTACCCGAAGGTGACGTCCCGGAACTCCACCCGCCCCCGGAGGTCCGAAGGGGGGAGGACGCCGGGGCGGTCGCCTATGGCGGGAACCGTGTCCAGGATGCCGAACACCCGCTCGCTGGAGGCCATGGCGCTCTGCATGATGTTGTACTTCTCGCTCATATCCTGCAGGGGGCGGAACATCTGCCGCACGTAGCTGAGAAACGCCACCAGGGCGCCCAGGGTCAGGGTTCCCTGCATCACGTTCAGCCCTCCGTAAACCAGCACGATGGTGGTTCCCAGCTGGGCTATCACCTCGATCGTGGGGCGGAACACGCCGAAAAGCACCAACTGCTTCATGTTGGCCTTGAAATAGTTATCGTTGATGCCCCTGAACAGTGCCCTTCTGGCCCCCTCCTGACGGAAAACCTGGACCACCTTCACCCCGCTCAGGTCCTCCGCCAGGTGGGAGTTCAGCCCGGCCAGGTACTTCCTCACATCCCGGTAGGCCTTCCGGGTCAGCCTTCTGAAGAATACCAACACCAGCGTGAACAGCGGCATCACCAGCAGCGACAGCAGGGCGAGACGCCAGTTCAGGAAGAACAGGATCACCGCCGTGCCCAGCAGCAGGAGAATGTCTTTGAAGGAGTTCACCAGCACCGAACTCAACATTTCGTTGAGGGCTTCTATGTCGTTGGCGACCCGGGTCACGAGCCGTCCGGTGGGGTTCGCCGTGAAGAAGTCCAGGCTCAGGGTCTGAATGTGCCGGAACAGCTTGCTCCTCAGGTCGTACATTGATCTCTGGCCGGCTACAACCAGGGTCATCACATGGCCGTAGCCGCACAGCAGGCTGACCAGGATCAGCCCTCCAAGAATCCAGGACAAGCCGTACACCCCCCGGAGATCGTCGCCGCGGAGCCTGAAAAGCACCCCGGGGGGGACCTTCCGCAGGTCGGTTTCCCGCACCAGCCACCACCGTCCGGCGGTGAATCCCGCATCTCCGGTCCTCAGGTCGGCGCCGAAAACGTAGTAGGTGTCCCTTGTAAGGCCGGGATCCCTCAGGAGCCGGGCCAGCCCCGGGTCCCGCCTGTCCAGGAACGCCTTCCTCACCAGCACCGTGTCGGGGTTCACCCGGATGAAATCCCCTTCGCTGCGGCCAAGGGCGGCCACCGAGTCGCACAGGGCCGGGGTTCCGGAATAGATGTGGTAGAGCTTTGCGAGATACCTGTCTATGGCGGTCTTGGTGATGTAGGGCAGAAGCAGATCCACCGCGGAGGAGACCAGCATCAGGGCCAGGGCGATGAAGATCAGTTTCCTGTGGGGCTTGACGAAGCCCAGGAGGCGCTTCACCAGGACGCCGTCGTAGGCCTTTCCCTCCAGGGCGTCGTCCATGAAGGGGTTGCCGCGGGGGGGCATCAGGAATCACCCTTCCGCCGGCTCCCGCCGGCTTCGGCCTCGAGCTGCTGCATACGGTAGAGTTCCGTATAGCGGCCTCCCCTGGAAAACAGGTCATCGTGGGTACCCTGCTCCACCACCCTGCCGCCGTCCATCACCAGGATCAGGTCGGCGTGCTGCACCGTGCTGATGCGGTGGGCGATGATGATGGTCGTGATGTCCCGGGTCATCCGCTTGACGGCCTTCAGGATCGCGTCTTCGGTCTCCGTATCTACGGAACTCAGGCTGTCGTCCAGCACAAGCACCCCGGGGTTCATCGCCAGAGCCCGGGCTATGGCTATCCGCTGCTTCTGGCCTCCGGAAAGGGTGACTCCCCTCTCACCCACCACCGTATCCATCCCCTGGGAAAAACCGTCTATCTCCCCGGCGATGTCAACGGCCTCCGCCAATTCACGGATCCGTTCGGGCGGTACATCGCCGGCCCCGAAGGCGATGTTCTCGGCTATGGTCATGGCGAACAGGAAGGTCTCCTGGGGCACGTAACCGAACAGCTTCCTCAGATTCCCGAGCCTGAGGCGCCTCACGTCCTTTCCGCCGAGGAAAACGGTGCCCGGAGGGGGATCGTAGAGCCTCATCAGCAGCTCCACCAGGGTGGTCTTGCCGCTGCCGGTGCGCCCGACGATGCCCAGGGTACGCCCCTTCTCCAGAGAGAAGGTCACGCCGGAAAGCACCTCGACCGAGGTTTCAGGGTACGCGAAGGTGAGGTTTTTCACCTCTATGAAGGGCTCGGGCGAAGAAGGATCGTCCCCGTCGGCGATGGCGGGAACCGTGTTTATGATCCGCATCAGCCTGCTCATGCTGGCGGCGCCCCTCTGGAGCATGTTGACCACGAACCCTATCGCCATCATCGGCCAGGTGAGCATGGCCAGGTAGCTGCTGAAGGCCACGAACTGCCCCAGGCTTATGGAGCCGCCGATTATCATCCGGCCGCCGGCGGCCAGCAGTATCGCGCTTCCGGCCAGAGCCAGGGAGGAAACCAGGGGCTGGAAGAACCCCCCCACCCGGGCGAGTCTGATGTTCTGGTCGAGGTTGAGCTTCGCCTTATCGTCGAAGAGCCGGTTCTCCGACTCCTCGTCGCCGTACGCCTTGATCACCCGGATACCGCTGAAGGCTTCCTGGGCCTTTTCGGACAGGTCGCTGAAAGCCTTCTGCACCGCTTCGAACCGGTCGTGGATTATCCCCGAGAACCGGGTTACCAGAAGGGCGATGAGGGGCAGCGGGATCATGGTCACCAGTGCGAGCCGCCAGTTTATCGTTATGAGCATCACTATGCTGGCGGTGCCCATGAAGACGGCGTCGAAACTGGCGATGGTGGCCATGCCGCAGGCCATCCGGACCGCGTTGATGTCGTTGGTGGCGTGGGCCATCACGTCCCCGACCTTGATCCCGTCGAAAAACTCCGCCGGCAGCTTCTGAAGATGGTCGTAGAACTCGCTCCGCAGGTCCCGGTCTATCCTGTGGCTGGTGCCCACTATGAACCACCGCCAGAAAAACCGGCACACCGCCATTCCCAGGGTGACCGCCATTATGACGGCGCCCATTTGCCAGATCAGATCGGAGTCAACGTTTCCGGAGGCAAGGGCGTCTATCACCCGCTGGAACACCTTTGGCACCACAAGTTGAAGCCCGTCAACGCCTATCAGCGCCAGGATCCCTAAAAAGAGGGCTTTCCTGTGGCTGAACAGCCTGGCGTAGATCAGCCTCAGGCTCGACCTGTCGGTTTTTTCCCCGCTTTGGTGCGGCATGGGAACCTCATTCCGGACGGTAAATGGAGCCTCGAATATGACCGCGGAGGTGTTTTCCCCGCAAGCCGTCTGGGTGGATCAGCCGGTTTCCCGGGCCCGCCGACGACGATTCCGGCCGAAGAGCAACGACACCAGCACCCCCATGACGAAACCCGCAGCGGAGGTCACCAGCAGAATGACGACGATCGGGGTTTCGGCCCGGAGCCATAGAAACCTGGCCTCCACCCTTCCGGTGTTCTGCAACGCAACCGTCGCGATCAAAACCGCCAGAACCAGAGTCAGAACCAGTTTAGCGGTCCCCACGGTCCGCCTCCTTCCCCGCCCGTTCCGACACGCCCTCCCGGCCGATGATCGCCAAGGCATCCCGGAGTTCCGTCACCCGGGAAAGGGCCGCATACCGTCCTCCCACCGCTTCGGATCGGCGCTCCAGGCTCACCGCCCCACGGTTTCCACCACAAGTATCCTGGGGAGTTCCTCCTTGACGGACCACCCCTCCCGGCTGAGACGGCCCCGGATGGAAGCCTCACCGGCGCCCTCCACAATCAGGCGCCGGGCAAGGTCCCCGGTCAGGGCGTAGATGCCTCCGGTGGAAACATCGGTGAGTACCAGTGTTTCCGAGCGGGTTTCCGGCAGCAGAACTTCGAGGGGACCCGAAAGAACGACCATCCCTTCACCGTCCATCGGGTGCACCCCCAGCGGAATCGCTTCGGGAATCCCCAGGTCGTCCCGGTCTTCCACCGTGAAGCCCCAGGCGGCGGCGCCCACCCACCGCCGAAGGGCGGAGGCCGCCTCTTCGGGGGTGATGCGGCCGAACCGCTCCTGGGCGTCGTAAAGGGAGTTCCACAGGCCGGTGGCGATCATTCCCGCCCCGGTAAGCCAGCAATGGGTGTCCATGCTCTGGGCCCGAATCCCGTCCAGGGTCACCTGGGTGTTGACCACCCCCCGAAGCAGCTCATCGGGGATTTCACCCCGGGAAACCCCCGCCAGGACTTCCGCCATGAGACGACAGGCCCTGGCGGGCTCCGATGTGGAGACGTACATGAACCCCCAGTTTTCCTCGTACGTCGTGGTGACCCCCGCTCCGGCGGAATAGGTCAGGGCGCTGTCCGTCCGCAGCACCTGCCAGAGCAGTTCGTCAACGGCCATCATGGCCGCCTGGTACGCCGGCTGGTCCGGGTGACCCGCGGGGGGGGCGTCGAACTTCACCACGGCGTAGGTGGTGGTGGCGTTCATCTCCCGCACCGTCATGGTGTCCATGGGGCAGCGCAGGGGAGGAACCGGGGGAATGGAGTCGGCTCCTCCGGGCAACTTTCCGAAGGAAAGCTCCAGAAGCTGCTTCAGCGAATCCGGTTCCGTCGGCCCCGCATGGGTTATCAGAATGTTGCCCGCCCGCACCCTGCGCTCCAGAAGCCGCCTCATGTCTTCCGAAGTCACCGGTTCCACCGATTCCAGAGTGCCGTCGGGCCGAAGAAGGTAGGGGTGGCCTGGGGGCATGAAGCCCTCGTTGCACACCAGCCAGACCCTGTCGTCGGGATCCGCGGCCTCCAGGCGCAGGTTTGCCAGCGCCTGCCTCTTCACCCTCTGAACCGATTCGGGTGAAAGTTCAGGATCGCCCAGGCACCGGGCCAGCCCCAGGGCCAGCAGGGACAGGTCCTCGGACAGGCACCGGAGGTGAAGCCTGCTGAAGTCGTAGTTGTAATTCCCCGTGAGTTCGGCCCGGGTCCTGTCCATCACCTCCCGCCATCTCTCGCCGGGAAATTCGCCGCCCCCGGCCATGGCCGCCTCCAGGGCCAGAGCCTCCATGCCCTGGTCTTCCGGGGTGCGCACCCTGGTTCCGCCAAGGATGAACACCGACAGCCCCTCCACATCACCGGGGACGGTGCGGGTTATCACCGGAATACCGTTGTCCAGCGTGAAGGAGGACACATCCGGGATTACGGCCGCAGCCAGGACAAGGGCCAGAAGCGTGGTCACCTCGATCCTCCTTCCGGGGTCACAAGGAACACCGCCCTGGGTTTCCCGGCGATGTATTCCTCGACGAAGTCCCCGATCATCCCGGGCTCCACCCCGGCGATACCTTCCTCGTAGGTCAGGTAGTACTCGATTCCGTTGCCCTGGACCCACCAGAAGGGCAGGCTCGCCACCGCCAGGTCCCGGGAGGATTCCCCGGCCAGAAGCCTCTCCCGGCGCAGACGGGTGGCGGCCATCTCCACCCCCTCGGGATCGAAGTAGTCGTCCCGGGTCATGGCCTCTATCTCCCTGTTCAGGAGGTCGAGCCCCTCCTCCATCAGTTCGGGCTCGATCACTCCGTCGAAGGTGATCATGGGAGAAAAACGCCGGGTCACGTACCCACCGTAAACCTCCGTGAAGGGCCCATGGGTCACCAGGTTCCGCTGAAACCTGCGGCTGGCGAGTTCCAGGTAGGCGCCCCAGACATCACCGGCATAGGTGCTTTCCCGGTCGGACAGCATGGTGGGTCCCTGAAGGACGACCCGGATACAGCCCACCCCCGGAGGACCCTGGACGGTGACCGTGGTGTCCCGGGCTATCCTGATCGCCGGGGGCAGGGAATCGTAGTCGCTCCGGCCCCCGGGTTCCCATTCACCGAAGTACGTCCCGGCGGCGCTCAGCGCCGAGTCCCGCGTAACGTCACCGACGATGAACAGGGCCGAATTGTCCGGGCTGTAGTAGAGTTCACGGAACCTGTACATGGCCTCCGGGGATGCGGACCGGATAACCTCCAGGGTGCCGATGGCGCTCTTCCTCCAGGGTTCCGGGAAAAGGGTGTTCTCCATCGCCTGCCAGAAATCCCACCAGGGGGAGGAGGAGCTCCGCAGGTACTCGTCACTGATCACCGACCTTTCCCTTTCCATCTCGACGGGATCGAAGAGGGGGGTGAGCATGGCGTCCCTCATGAACTCCATCCCCTCCTGGAAGCGATGGCTTCCCAGGGTTATGTAGTACTTCACCACCTCATCGGAGGTGGCTCCGTTCCTGATGATGCCGAGGGAACGCAGCCTCTCGTTGTAGGCGGTCTGATCCGGCAGAACGGCGTTGCCCTTGAAGAACATGTGTTCGTAGAAGTGCGCCAGGCCGTTGGTCTCCTTGGTCTCGCACGTGGCGCCGGTTTTCACGGCGATGCAGATGGTGACCACGGGAGACGATGGATCGTGCAGGGTGAACACTTCCAGCCCGTTCGGGAGGACGTGGCCTTGCAGGTCCAGACTCGCCATGCCGATCAGAACCAGGGCGGTAATCAAGGATGACACTCCTTTCACCTTTCAATGGCTTTGTGATGATACACAAACGCCCGACCGGGGTTCCCATCTGGGATTCGCTCCGGGTTGCGGGTATGTTTCGCCGGAAAGGCGGTGAGCCGTGGAATGGACGGTCAAGGGGGGAAGGCTCACGTGCCCTCCCCTTATCCAGGGGCATGTCCACCTGTGTCAGACTCTTTTCCGGGGGTGCGCGGAGGGCAGGCGGCTTCTCCCCTGGCTGACCCGGCGGATATGGCCCCTGGAAGCCTGCCATACGCCGGAAACCATGCGGGTGTCCACGGTCCTCGGGCTCAGGGAGCTGTTCTCCTCGGGCTGCTGCGGCATGCTGGACATGGGCTCCGTGGAACACTCCGACGTCATCGTCGAAACCCTCAGGGCCTGCGGGGCCCGGGCGCTCATCGGCAACGCCCTGATGGACCGGGGGCCGTCGTACCTGGTCAGGCCCCTGGAATGGCTCCAGAGGGAATCCGAACGGGTGAGGAAAGCCTGCGGGGGCCGGGTGGGTTACGCCTTCACACCCCGTTTCGTGCTGTCATGCTCCCGGGAGCTGTGGGAGTGGCTGGCGGGGGAGGACCCGGAGACGGTTCGGACCACCCATAGCTCGGAAGCCGCCGAAGAGATGGAGGATCCCTCCATACGTGAGGCGGGTGGAAACGTGAGGCTTATGGACGACCTGGGCTTCCTGGGAAGCCGGACCGTCCTGGCCCACTGCATCCATCTTACCCCGGGGGAGGCGGAACTCCTGGCGGCCAGGGGGGCGGCGGTGGCTCACTGTCCCTGGGCCAACCTCAAACTCGGCAGCGGCATCGCCCGGATTCCGGACCTGCGGAGCCGGGGGGTGACGGTGATCGTCGCGAGCGACGGATCGGCCTGCAACAACTCCCTCGACGCGGCTTCGGACGCCAGGCTGGCCATGGGACTGGCGTCGGTGACGGGGGATCCCGGGGGAATACCGGGCAAGGAGTGGTTCCGCATGGTTTCCCGGACCCCGGCCACCCTCTTCGGTTTCGATACCGAGGGCGACTCGGTGGAGCTGGAACTCACCCCCCGGGAGGAAGACGAGCTGCACACCTGCGATGACCCGTGGAAGTACATACTGGAACTGCCCTGGCCGTGCAGGGTGAGAAAACTCACCTGCGGCGGAACGGTGCTGTACGAAGACGGGGAGTTCCCCACCCTTCCGGAGCTGCCCATGACCGTGGGGAAGGCCCGGGAAACCGTCCTGGCCGGGGCGGAGCGGTTGGCTTGACCCGGGGAAGACCCGTGGAGGTGGCCGTTCCCAGGCCGGTCCGGGGAACCTTCACCTACCTCCTCCCGGAGAGAATGGACGGAGGGGTTCTGCCGGGTTGCCGGGTGGCGGTGGAATTCGGCGGCTCCCGGGTGGTGGGGGTCGTGTGGGGCGAAGACGGCCGGCCTCCGGAAAAACCCCTGAAGCCGGTGCTCGAACGGATCGATCCCCGGCCCCTCCTTCCGGCATGGGTGCTTCACCTGATAAGATGGATGGCCGATTACTACCGGGCGCCCCAGGGGTTGTGCGCAGGCTGCGGCTTCCCGCCGGGAATGCAGGGGGCCGCGGAAAGGATGCTGGAGGTCGGGGAAGGGGCGGAACTCCTGCGGGTTTGCGGAAAGCCCGGTGTTTTCACCCGTGACTCCCTCGAGGCGTCGGCCCCCCGGGGGTTTCCCTTCGAACAGGCCCTGATCCGGGATTCGGCACGGGGGCTGGTGGTACAGTTCCACAGGCCCGTCCGGATGAGCAGGCCCAGGATGGAAACGATGGTGGAGGCGGCGGTGCCGCCGGACCGGCTTGTGGAAGCCGCCCAGGCGATCCGCTCCAGGGCGCCGAAACAGGCGGAGGTGCTGGTAAGGATGGCCTCCTCGGGCGAGCCCGTACCCAAGACCACGCTGCTGGGGGCCTGGGGGATCTCCAGGAGCACCCTCGGCCGCTTGGTGCTCAACGGCCTGCTGGCGGAGAGACGGGTGGAAGTGCCCAGGGACCCCCTGATGGGCCTGCCGGTGGAGCCCCATCCCGCCCCGGAGCCCACCGCCGCCCAGAAAGCCGCGGTGGATTCCATCCTTTCGGCGGGAAAAGGCGTTTTCCTGCTTCACGGAATCACCGGAAGCGGAAAGACCGAGGTCTATCTGAGGGTCATCGGCGATGTACTGAAGGCCGGGCGGCAGGCCCTTGTCCTGGTGCCGGAGATCAGCCTGACCCCCCAGTTGGTAAGCCGGTTCTCCTCCAGGTTTCCCGGCCGGGTGGCGGTCCTCCACAGCGGGCTTTCGCGGGGGGAGCGCCTGGATACGTGGAA
The DNA here is from genome assembly GCA_029571005.1 of Candidatus Fermentibacterota bacterium. GTDB lineage: Bacteria > Fermentibacterota > Fermentibacteria > Fermentibacterales > JCC-6 > UBA6080. Next base: position 51,981 of record JAKPTG010000115.1, on the reverse strand, counting down.
CCTGGTGAGAAGGGGCGGACGGTCCATAGTGATCGGTGCCAGAAGCGCGCTTTTCGCCCCCCTGGCGGACCCCGGCGTGGTGGTGGTGGACGAGGAGCACGACGGAAGCTACAAGCAGGGGGAACTCCCCTGCTACAACGCCAGGGACATGGCGGTGCTGCTGGGTTCGTTCCTGAAGATTCCCGTGCTCCTTGGCTCGGCGACCCCGTCGCTGGAGAGCTGGCGGAATGCCGCCGCCGGGAAATACACCCTGCTCTCCCTGCCGGACCGGGTGGCGGGGGGAACACTGCCGGGGATCCGGATCCTGGACACCCGGGGAGCGGACAACAGGCTGGTCAGCGACACCATGCTGTCGGCCCTGGGCAAACACACCAGCCGGGGGAGGCAGGCCATCCTGCTGGTGAACCGCAGGGGGCACTCGCCGATTCAGATGTGCTTCTACTGCGGCCATACCGAGAGCTGCCCCATGTGCGGGATAGCCCTGACCTACCACCGGCGGGGGGAGCTGCTGAAGTGCCACCACTGCTCCTACTGGAAACCCGCGGGCAACTCCTGCGGCGGTTGCGGAGCCGGCCGTTTCATCCGGACCGGGCCCGGCATTCAGAAAGTGGAGGAGATTCTCGCCGGACAACTGCCGGACACCCGGGTTTTGCGTATGGACGCGGACACCACCAGGGGGGCTTCGTCCCACAGACGGATCCTCGACAGGTTTCGGCGCGGCGAGGCCGACGTCCTGCTGGGCACCCAGATGGTAGCCAAGGGGCATGACTTCCCCAACGTGACCCTGGTAGGGGTGATAGCCGCGGACATGGGGCTGACCCTGCCCGACTTCCGGAGTGCGGAGCGGGTTTTCTCGCTGCTGCTCCAGGCTGCTGGAAGGGCCGGCCGGGGGGCTTCCCCGGGGGAGGTTCTGATCCAGACCGCATGCCCCGAGGCCCCCGCCATCGTAGCCGCCGCCGCCCACGACTACTCCGGGTTCGCCGCGGAGGAGCTTCAGATAAGACAGACCTTGGCGTACCCTCCCTTCACCCGGATGGCGAGGCTCCTGTTTCAGGGGCCCGATGAGTCCAGGGTGGAGAAGGCCGCGACGACCGTCGGAGAAGCCCTCCGCCGTGAAGAGGCCGCCGCCGTGAGGGGGCCGTGCCCGGCGGCGCTGCCCAGGATAGGGGGGATGCACCGGTGGAGCATCCTGCTCACCTCCCCCTCCCGGAAGACCCTCGAGGAATCCCTGGACGCCGCGGAAAGCGCCTTCACCGGAGGGGAACGCTCCGGCGTGAGGATGTCCCTGGACGTTGACCCCCAGGACATGCTCTGACCCGTGCTTCTCACCGGTAAATGACGGAGACCGCTCTAACCCGGACATTCCACCACGGCGGTGCCCTCCGGAACGGGACGGGTTTTGCCCCGGCCTCCTGACAGGCCGATAACTCAGCCAAACTTCTCACCGGAGAGTTGCAAAGGCCGCCTGACCCGGACTTCCCACCGGTGAATCACAAAAAGCCGTTCCAAAGTGGTACAACGGCCTTATGCATCACCCACCGCCCCCTTACATCGCCGGCGGACAACCCCCCAGGGCGATGAATGCGCACACATGCACACCTTATCTATTGACGGCCCAACGAGCGAGCATCATTCTCAAGGCACTGAGTAAGTGCCCCCGCTTAGGCGGGTGTCAGTCGAAGAATTGTCAGGTCTCATAATGGATGGAAGGGTAATTGAGATATTGGACAGGAAAGCAAAAAACCAGACGTTATTCAGACAAAATTACGAGGTTGCCGATGTGTTCAGCCCATCGGAATCTATTGTCGTGTACCCCGGCGATTGTCTTGACCTATTGAAATCAATACCGGATGAGTCACTTCAACTGGTAGTCACTTCCCCTCCGTACAACATTGGCAAAGAATATGAAAAAAAACTTCATCTCGATGTGTACCTGCAACAGCAAGCTCAGATCATCGCCGAATGTGTGCGCACTTTATCACCTAAAGGCAGTATCTGCTGGCAGGTAGGAAACTATGTTGACAAGGGGGCTATTATTCCCCTGGACACTGTCCTATATCCTATCTTCTCAAACCTGGGGCTCAGGATGCGCAATCGGATTATCTGGCATTTCGAGCACGGGCTCCATTGCAGCCGCCGATTCTCCGGTCGCTATGAGACGATTATTTGGTTTACAAAGTCCGATGACTATGTCTTCAATCTCGATCCCGTGCGTGTGCCTCAGAAGTACCCGGGGAAAAAGTATTTTAAGGGTCCGAAAGCCGGGCAGTATTCGTGCAACCCGCTCGGGAAAAACCCCGGCGATTTGTGGGTTATTCCGAACGTGAAAAGCAACCATATTGAAAAAACCGAACATCCGTGTCAATTCCCTGTAGAGTTGATTGAGCGAATAGTGCTTTCTCTGACAAATGAGGGGGATTGGGTCTTGGATCCATTCCTTGGAACCGGCACGTCTGTTATTGCGGCTGTTCGTCATGGGCGTCGGGGAGTTGGAGCGGAAACCGTCCAGAAATATATTGCTCTTGCGAAAGATCGCATCCAACAAGAAATCAATGGTACATTGCAAACCCGACCTATGGGCAGGCCAGTTTATGACCCTGTGGATGCAGGGAACCGCCTTACAGTAGCACCTTGGGATAAGAGGGAATCCAAGCAAATGAGGTTGTTTGAAACAAGGGCAAAGTATGGGAAGGAACGCTGATGAAAATCGCTGAGACATATTCCCATTTGAACGGGCTTGAATTTCTTTTGGTTCATAAACCAAGTCTTTGGAAAGAAATACAAGCTGTCATTGCTGCGGTGGATGCCGGCAGATGCCGAACGAAAGTGTCCAGGGAAAAAACAAAGAAGGGCAAGCTTCTATTTAGTCCTGTCGACATGAATTCTGAATTCAACCGTCTGCTTCGGAAACAATCTTGGAACGAAAGCCGTGTGACCTACTGGGTTACCAAAAGCGAAAAGTTGATTCGGAAAACGCTTACGATGCCGGCGGAAAAGCAAAAACGTGAGATTGAGGCAGCCGGCGAGACACCTATTCTCAGCTATAACCAGACCGATTTTGTCAAAGACAGGGTGGCCGTTGAGGTTCAGTTTGGAAAGTATGCGTTTGTTGCATATGACCTTTTCGTCAAACATCTCGCCTTCTATGTCAGTGATCGAATAGACGTGGGAATTGAAATTCTTCCAATGAAGTCCCTTCAAAGCCAGATGAGTTCTGGTGTCGCTTACTATGAGGGCGAGTTCTACAATGTAGTTCGTCAAGGACGTGGTGTCCCGGCGGTTCCGCTCGTGATTATAGGTATTGAGCCATGAAAGCACTGAGACCTTGACAAGCGGCTGCAGCGGACGACGTACCAGGTCAAGCAGGTTCTCCGGGCCATAGAGAGGTTGAGCGGGACGGATGTCACTGAAAAATGACCTTTACACGTACAGGGTGACTTGGTCTGAAGAAGACCGGGAGTATCTTGCACTGTGCAGTGAATTCCCCGGCCTCAGTTGGCTCGCTGAAAGCCAGGAACTTGCGCTTAGAGGCATCCGGGAACTGGTCTCGGATACCATCAAAGACATGGAAGCAAATAAAGAGTCAGTTCCGGTTCCATTCTCCGTAAGGAAGTACAGCGGCAAATTCATGGTTCGAATCCCGCCGGAATTGCATAAAAGACTTGCTGAGCTTGCGGCGGAGGAAGGTGTAAGTATCAATAGATTGGTAAGCGCAAGATTGGCAAAATAGAGGGCGCCGGCAACCGAGTTCAGCGGAACCGCGCCGGGGGTATGGGAACCCAGGAATTCGCAGTCGGCTGATTTGGAACGTTGGATGCAAAAAAGGAGGGAGTTCAGATGCCTGCCTCCCTCAACAGGTCTCTGCGGGCGGACGGCCTGTTCCATCGGATGCGGCCTGTGTTCAATACCGCGTCGCGCAATCATCGCTTGTACCGGACGGTGCGTTCCGGGTATGTGTCAAGGCGCAGCGCCGATCTGAAGCACCAGCAGCAGAAGCGCCACCAGAAGGGAAATGACAACCACCGGGAATCCGTACCTGATCCAGGTGACGAAGCCGATTACCTTGCCCTCCAGTTTCTCGTAGATTGAAAGGGCCACCATGTTGGCGGAAGAACCTATCAGCGTCAGGTTTCCCCCGAGGCAGCCGCCGAAAAGAAGCCCCCACCAGAGTATGGAGGAGTGGGGAAGCCCGGCGACCTGCATGGTTTTTATCACAGGGACCAGCGCGGCAATGATGGGCAGGTTGTCGGCGAACCCCGAGGCCAGGGCCGTGAAGACGGTTATCATCGTCAGCGACAGGATGGTGACGGTGAAGGGGCCCAGCAGGCCTTCCTTTACCTCGCTGGAGATGGACAGCACCTGGTAGGCTATCTTCGGCGTAACGCCGGTGTACTCAAGACACGCCGCCTTCGCGAAGAGAAACATGAAGAACAGGATGGTCCACCAGTCCACCCCCTCCTTGATCAGCATCTGCCCCTTGTCCCGTTCCATGAAGATCACGGCGCCTGCTATGGTTATGGGAATGGCCACGATGCTTGTGTTGGGAAACAGACCGAGGGCTCCGTCTATCTCGTGGGAAAAGCCGATGAGGCAGACCAGCAGAACGAAGAGGATTCCGCAGACCCTCATCCTGCCCTGGTCCACCTCCGGCTCTTCGGTCATGGGCCCCTCCGCCTTGACCTTCGTCCGGGACGGGATCTGCTTCCGGAACAGAAGCAGGAGAACGCCGGTTATCAGAAGCACTATCACCAGCGCTATGGGTGTGGCCCACCTCAGGAAATCCACGAATGTGAACCCTCCGGCGAAGGCGATGTAGATCCCGATGGGGTTGCCTATCATGGTCAGCGCCGAAGCGGTGTTCGTGGCGAAGACCAGTCCGATCACGAAGGGGAAGGGGTTCAGGTTAAGCTTGTTCGCTATGCTGATGCCTATCGTCACCGCGATGAAGATGGCCGTCACCTCGTTTACCAGCCCTCCCAGAATCCCCGCCGAGAGCATCAGGGTCAGGAATATCCTTCTGGGGTGGGGCCCGGTCTTGTTGACTATCCATGCGACGATGTACTCGAAGAATCCCTGTGACTCCATGTAGGAGATCACCACCATCATGGATATCAGGAAGAGAATGGTGGGAATGTTCATGAAATGGATCGCCATCTCCAGGTCCATGGTGCCCGAAAGCAGAAGCACCCCGAGGCCGAAGGCCGCGATGGCGACCCGGTGTTTCCAGAACAGCAGGGTTCCTATCACCGTGGCCAGGAAGATCCCCCCGGCGAGCACCTGTTTCTGCACCCACTCAGGCTCGTTGTATTTCAGGTAGTCCGCCTCCAGCGCCGCGACGTCTCCCTCGGGCACGGAAATTCTCGGAATGATCATGGCCAGCAGAAGAAACACCGCCGCAACGGAGCCGAGGTAGTAGAAGATCCGGGAATACTTCCTGAGATAGGTCGGCTTGTGCTTGGAGCAGATGGCGGCAACCACCGACGCCAGATCGGAAGTTTCAAGAAGGTTGTCGATGACGTGTTCCCGCTGCAGAACCCTGGACAACCGGGCCAGGTTCTTCAGGTGTTCCGCCCGGTTCTTCTTGGTTGAAAGCAGAAGAATGATGAGTTTGGCCGGACGGCCGTCAAGGGAGTTGAAGGGAATGCCATCCCTGACCCTGGCGATCAGGATATGGCTTTTTTTCAGTTTGTCCATCATGAGGTGGGGCAGGGCGATTCCCTGTCCGATCCCGGTGGAGCCCTTGGCTTCGCCGGCCTCCAGCTCGGCCACGAAACCCGCCTCGTCCTCGATGACGCCTTTTTCTCTGAGAAGGGCGGCGAAGGCCTGGAACAGCTCCCGGGCGGTCCGGACCTCCGGATCCAGCAGAACGAAGCTCCTACTGAGAGTGTCTTCGAATCTCATGGCAACCGCTGTTGTAGGTTTCGCTACGACTTTCCGTCAAGTACACTTGCAGCCCGCTGCACCTGTGGTTACCGGGTTGATCAGCGGGGAAGATAGAGCCACACCGAAGATTGTCAAGAGACCGTACACCCCTTCTCCCGGTGCCCGGCGGGAGCGTCTCCCGGGGCTGAACCTGCGGTCGCCCGGCGTCGGGGTATCGGGTGGGTTCCGGCCGTCAGGCCGACCAGCATTCCTGTGAAGACGTGAAGACGGCGGTGCGCGAAGCCCGCTTCCATCCCATGGCCGGGATTGGGTTCCCGATGCCGGGCCGGGGCGGGAAAAACCGCCTACGAAAGCGGTGCTTCTTCCCCGGTTCCCCGGGCGGCGATGAGACCCGCTATCTCCCGGAAGAGCGGGGAACCGCCCCCCAGGGTGTCCAGGGCCTCCCGCAGCATCCTTTCCGCCTCGAGGGACGCTTCCCCCGGGAGGACCGACGCCAGACCCAGCAAGAAACCGGCCGACTCCGCCTTCCTGATCCCGTCCGGCCCTGCTCCCGCCGAGACGGCGCCCATTCCGGCCGCCAGGGAGGCCAGTCGGGCGACCCATTCGCCGGCCGCCGGATCCGGGCGGTTTCCGTCGTTCATGGCCTCCAGAATCCCGCCGGCGGTTTTCATGAGCATGCCCGTCAGGCTGATGCAGGCGGAGGGGACATGCCGGCAGAGTGTTCCGGCGGCCATGGGGATCAGGGCGTCCCCGGCGAGAATCCGTGCCGCCGTCGGATCCCCTCCCCCGTCGTAACCCTCGATCCCCGGGAGAGCCGCTCCGACAGGGTCGAGCGAGTGAACCGCAGCGGCACCCGCCAGAAAAAGGACCGCCGCCGCCCCGGGCAGCCCCGTCTCGGGAGGAGCGCCGCACCATTGTGAACTCGCGCAGGAGACCAGGGAAACGTTCCGGAACTCCCGGAAGGGGATCGCCTGGGAAAGCCTCGCCCGCCACTGGGGGGGAAGGCCCTCGGTCTCCGCCCCAAGGGTCTCTTCAACCAACAGGGCCAGGTTCTTTTTAAGGTTTCTCAATTGCCGGCTCCCTCGGATCTTCGGTCGGCGGAGGGGTAGAAAAGGTTGTAGAGCCTTCTCCTCAGGGCGCTCTCGCTCAGGGAGGGGGAAAGTATCCCCTTGTGGGCCAGCCTGTAGGCTCCGGTTTCCTCGCTCACCAGCACCACCACGGCATCGGTTCTCTCGCTGATGCCGAGCCCGGCCCGATGCCTGCCCCCGAACCCCTCCACACCGTGCTGCATAGGCAGAAAGGCGTGGGCCATGATGATTTTCTTGTCCTTTATCACCAGGGCTCCGTCGTGAAGGGGACCCGGGGACGTCAGCATCGCCTCCACAAGGATGGGCACGAACTCGATGCCGGGGAGCGGGTGGTAATCGCTGCAGAACCTGGTGATGTCCTCATCCCTCTGAATGACGAAAAGGGCGCCCATGCCCTTGCTGCTCAGGGTGGAGCAGACGGTCACGAGATCCTCCAGGAAGACGTCCTGTATCTGTCCGGGCCTGTTGCGGCTGAAGAACTCCAGCTCCTGAATGCGCCGCCCGTACTTCCCCAGCATGTCCTTTATCTCCTCGTGGAAGATCACGATAAGCGCCACGGGAAGCAGCCTGGCCGCCTCCTCCAGGATCATGCCCGTGGCGTGGAACTGCATCCGCCGGAGAGCTACGGCCACGATCACCAGCAGCACCACCATGCCCATGACCTTCATGGCGGGCTGCTTCCAGATGGCCTTCATCAGCGCGAAGACGATCAGCGTCAGCAGGAGCACGTCCACCACCTGCCGAAGCCAGAATACACTCAGGAAGGGGCTTCCCAGGAGCCCGAAGCTCACCGTCCCGCCCCCTTCATGGCCGCCGAAACCGCCTGCACGCTCCGCCGAACTTCATGCACCCTGAGCATATCCGCCATGCCCGCCGAAAGGGCGGACAACAAAGCGGTGGCGGCGTCACGGCGCAGCGGGTCCGGCTCGTCGGAGATGAACCCGAGGAAACTCTTCCTGGAATGGCCAAGAAGCACCCTGCACCCGGTGGTCCGCCGCAGCCAGGGCAACGTCTGGATCAGTCTCAGGTTGTCCCAGGGACGCTTGCCGAAACCGATCCCGGGATCCACAATTATCCGGGCCCTGTCCACACCGGCCTTCTCGAGGACCCCTATCCTGTTCAGCAGGTACTCCGCAATCTCCCCGGGAGCGTCGGTGTACTCCGGACACTCCTGCATATCCCTGGGGGTTCCCCGCATGTGCATGAGGATGACCGCCGCTCCGGTATCGCCGGCCAACTCGGGCATCCCCGGGGTTTCCATGCCGTCAATGGAATTGATGATGTCGGCCCCGGCGTCCAGGGCCGCCCTCGCTACCTCCGGCAGTGTGGTGTCTATGCTTATGGGAACGTCGGACAACCTCCTGATTCCCCGGATCACCGGAACCACCCGGGCTATCTGCTCTTCCGGGGTGATCGGCTCGGAGCCGGGCCTGGTGGACTCGCCTCCCACATCTATCACCGATGCTCCCTGTCGGTGCATTTCCAGGCCGTGCTCCACGGTTTCCTCCGGGGTGCGTCTCAGACCGCCGTCGCTGAAAGAGTCGGGAGTGCAGTTGAGCACTCCCATGAAAAGGGGCCCGGGACCGAAGTTCAGCACCGTTCCGCCGACCTCCAGGGAGGCCGGGGGGTCCGGCACCCCGATAATCCCGGATATGGATTCCGCCAGGCCGCCCAAACCGAAGGGCTGGCCCCTAAGGGATTCACACCCCGCCCTGATGCACTTCGCCGTGCCGTAAACGAGAACCCTTGTCTCCGGGACTCCGCAGGTGAGGACCAGCCGGTGTACCAAGGCGTCGGCGCCGGCGGCCAGCATGGCCTGTTTGAGGATGGATGCGGCCGGGGGACTCACCGGACCGGTCAGGAGAGCCGTTACATCCCTTCTCTCCCTGACCCGGCTCCAGGCCTGCCTGTCGCATCCCAACCGGTCCATGACCCCGAGCCAGTGTTCCGGGGTGTCCAGCGGAAGGGGCGTGACCTGTCCCATCACCTGACCCTGATGCTCCTGCCGATAAGGGAAAGGGCTTCCGTCCTGGTTTCCAGCCGGCGCAGGTGCCCCCGCATGGCGCTGGTGACTATGCGGGAATCCCGTTTCTTCACCCCCCGCATGGCCAGACACATGTGCTCGGCCTCCATGACCACCATGACCCCCTTGGCTCCGATTTCCTCCATGAGGGTGTCCGCTATCTCGGTGGTGAGCCTCTCCTGGATGGTGGGCCTCGCCGCCAGGGTCTCCACGAGCTGAACGATGGAGCCGAGGCCGGCGATGCGGTCGTCCGCGGGGATGTAAACCACATCGCACCGTCCGATGTAGGGGAGCAGGTGGTGCTCGCACAGGGAGGCGAAGCTGATGTCCTTGATTATCACCATCTCGTTCCGGTCCGCCGCGGAGATGGTGCTGATGGGCTTGCGGGCGTCTCCGGACAGCCCCCGGCAGAGTTCCGACATGGAGACGGCCACCCGCTCCGGCGTCTCCCTGAGGCCAGGACGGTTAGGGTCTTCGCCGACCCCCTCCAGCAGGAGCCTGATCCCCTCAGCTATCTTCTTCCGATCCTGCATCGGCTCCCTCTCCCTCCGGCGGTTCGCGGCGCTCCAGGTCCAGACCGGGGAACTCCTTTCCCGGCCTTAGCTCCGCCATGAGTGCGCCTATCTCCTCGGCCCCCAGCGTCTCCTTTTCCAGCAGGAGAGCGGAAAACCTGTCCACCACGTCCCTGTTCTCGAGAAGAATGGCCTCGGCCTTGAAGTACGCCTCGTCCAGAAGCCTTTTGACCTCGGCGTCCACGGTTCGTGCGGTTTCCTCGCTGAAATCCTTTATCCGGGTCATGTCCCTCCCCAGGAAGATGGGGCCGGTCTGGTCGTGGAGAGCCACCGGGCCAAGGACCGGGCTCATCCCCCACTCGCACACCATGCGGCGGGCCAGGTCCGTAGCCTGCATCAGGTCGTTCCCGGAGCCGGTGCTGCTGGTGTTGAGGAATACCCGCTCCGCGGCCCTGCCCCCCATGGCCCGGGCCAGCATGCTGAGCAGAAACTCCAGGGAGTAGTTGTGGCGGTCGTCCCTGGGGAGGAAGCTGGTAAGCCCCAGTGCCCGGTCCCTCGGCACTATGGTGACCTTGTGGACCGGGTCCGAGTGGGGAACGAAGATGTTCACGATGGCGTGGCCGCTCTCATGGTACGCCGTGAGCCGGCGCTCCTCGGCGCTCATCACCAGGGTGTGCCGCTCGATTCCCAGGAGGATTCTGTCCGCAGCGTATTCGAAGTCCTCCTGATGGATCGTCTTCGCTCCGCGCCGGGCGGCCTTGAGGGCAGCCTCGTTGGCGAGGCTCTCCAGGTCCGCCCCGCTGAAGCCGGGGGTCCTCCTGGCGATCTTCTCCAGGTCCACATCCCTGAACAAGGGTTTCTTCGCGGTATGAACCCCAAGAATCGCCCTTCTGCCCTTGATGTCCGGAAGGCTCACCACCACCCGGCGGTCGAAACGGCCCGGCCTGAGCAGGGCCGGGTCCAGCACATCGGGCCTGTTCGTGGCGGCCATGACAATCACCGCCTGGTTGGACTCGAAACCGTCCATCTCCACCAGAAGGGCGTTGAGGGTCTGCTCCCTCTCGTCGTGCCCCCCGCCCAGCCCGGAGCCCCGATGTCTTCCCACAGCGTCAATCTCGTCTATGAATATGATAGATGGCGACTTAGCCTTTGCCTGAACGAACAGGTCCCTGACCCTGCTGGCCCCCACCCCCACGAACATCTCGACGAAATCGCTTCCGCTGAGGCTGAAGAAGGGAACCTTAGCCTCTCCCGCCACCGCCCGGGCGAGAAGGGTCTTCCCGGTTCCGGGGGAACCCATGAGTATCACGCCCCGGGGGACCTTGCCCCCGAGGCGCTGGAACTTGGCCGGTTCCCGCAGAAACTCGATTATCTCTTCCAGCTCGGTCTTGGCCTCATCGCAGCCGGCCACGTCCTCGAAGGTGGTCTTCGGCCTGTCCGCACCCACGACTCTCGCCCGGCTCTTTCCGAAGCTGAAGACCTTTCCGCCCCCCGCGGCATTCCTCATGATGAACAGCCAGAAGACCAGCAGGAGCAGCATGGGGCCCAGGTTGAAGAGGAAGGTGAAGAAGTCCACCTTCGGCGGTTTCCCCTCCACCATGACGCCGTTTTCCATGAGGTCCGACACGGCCTGCTGGTTCTCGAAGGGCACGAAACTCGCGAACTTTATGTACTCCACTCCGTCGTAGGTCTGAGGAGACCTGAATTCACCTTCCACCAGACCGCCGGTGTACAGAACGGCCGATTTGATTCCGCCCCTTTCGGACAGGTTCATCATCTGGGTATAGGTGATGTCTGCGGTATCGGTGCCCCTGTTCATCAGCACGACCAGGGCGTAGGCGGCGAGACCCAGGAGAAGCCACAAGGTGATGGTTCTCATGGTGCAGCCCGCCACCGGCGGCCGGCGGCCGTCTTCGTGCTTGTTTCCATCGCCGCGGTTGATGTCCATCATGGACCTTTCGTCATCAAAGAACCGCCACAAAGGGCAGGTTTCTGTAAAGGCCGCCCGGGCCGTCCAGACCGTAGCCCACCACGAAACGGTCAGGGATCCGGAAAAGAACCCTGAACAACTCCACCGGCGCCACCCTCCGGGCGGGCTTGTCCAGGAGCGCCACGGTACGGAGCCCGGCGGGGGATCGCGATTTAATAAACTTTTGAATATAGGCCAGCGTTAGCCCGGTGTCTACGATATCCTCCACCAGAAGCACCTGCTTGCCCATCAGGGAAACGGAGGAGTCCAGGGTCAGCCTCACCTCGCCGGAGCTTTTAGTGCTTTCGCCGTAACTCGAGGCTCCTATGAAGTCCACCGTCACGTTGCACCGCATGGCCCTCACCAGGTCGGCGGCGAACACGAAAGAGCCCTTCAGCACCGGGACGACCACCACTTCATCGTCTCCGTACAACGTGTCGAGCTCCGCCCCGAGTTCCGCGATGCGGGCCTGAATGACTTCGGCGGGAATCAGGGGTTTCATCGGAACCTGCCCTTTCGGGTGGACACCAAAAGGGCGTCCTTTTGGACCGTGAGCTTCAGGCCGCCGGGAAGCAGATGCTCCCCGGTTCCTCCGGACATGATCCAGGCATCGGTTTTCTTCAGCTCCCCCAGCCCCGATCGGGGCTTCCCGGCCAGGGACCAGAGAAGGACAAGGCGAAGGGCGGGAGGGCTTCCGATGTACTCCCCCCGGGGAATCCCGGAGTCCGATTCGTCTCCGAGCATTTCCTGCAAATCGCGCCAGGTCGAAAGAATGGATGCGGACCGGGCCAGACCTTCCACGGCACCGGGAAAGCAATTCTCCAGGACCGGCATCACCCTGAGCCTTATCCTGTTCCTGGCCGGGGACTGGTCCTGATTGGTGGCATCCTCGCGCCAGGGGAGGTTCTGTCTTATCAGGTACTCCCTGACCTGGTCCCTGTGCAGATCCAGCATGGGTCTCACCACCGGCCCCCTGCCCCGGTAATCCATCCCCCCGAGGCCCCGCAGCCCCGAACCTTCCACAAGCCGCAGGATGAGAGTTTCCGCCCGGTCACTCCCGGTGTGGCCGACCGCCACAACGGACGAACTTCCCGAGTAAACGGCCTGCCGCACCGTGCTCCACCGGCTTTCCATGGAGCCGCCCGGCTCTTCCGGCGGGTTCAGTACCCTGCATGGAATGTCCGCCGCCCGGCAGGTCCGGGCCACGAAATCCGCATCTTCCCGGGATTCGACCCTGAGGCCGTGGTCTATGTGAACGACGTCCAGCCGCCACCCCCGGGACGGCGCGAAACGCATGAGGAGATGGAGCATGGCCATGGAGTCGGCCCCTCCGGATACCGCCGCGGTTACCGCGGACCCATCCGGGATCAGGCCCTCCCGGGCTACCGTCTCCAGAAAAACCCTCTCGACCGTCTTCTTCACGGAACAAATATGGGGGACGGGCTTGAACAAAGCCCACTGACCGTCGCAATCCATGTGTGATACAAATACATACGATCAAAGAGGGTAATGTGTGACACTACATTGGGGATCAATGGTTTGGTTTGCTGAAATCGGTTCCGTTTGCTCGGAGCCGCTCCCAAGGGTGATGGTAGCGGCGAAGGGACTTGAACCCCTGACCCGCGGATTATGATTCCGCTGCTCTACCAACTGAGCTACACCGCCACCGGAAAAGGAAGAATAGCGCCCTGCACCCGCCCTTGTCAAGAGTCATCGCCGCCGGAAAGTCTCATCTTCCGTATGGTACGATCCACCGCCGGGTCGGCGGGAGGACCGCCGGGGTGGGCGGAAGCCCCGTGACGCTCCTTCCGCGCCTCTCCATCCGGTGCCGGAACGCCCCGGTGCACCCCGCCGCTCATCTGTCCCGGTTTTTCCCGAGCCTTTCCTCCAGGGCCTCGAGCACTCTGTTCCGGGAATCCGGATCCAGGGCCCCCCCGGAGGACTGGAGTCTGAGAAGAATCGCGGAGGCGCCGGACCACTCTATTATGCTCGCCGTTACCTTGTAGTCCCTCACCACGTCCAGCAGGGCCCGGAACCCGTGCATCTCGCCTCTCCTGCCGCAGCAGATCACGGTGGCTTCCCCGCGGCCTCCCGACAGGATATCGGTCCAGACGGGCTTCTCGAACCTCAATGAGCCCTGAAGTACCCTCCTGATGGTTCCGAAGGCGAGCCTTATGTGTTCCGCCAGCTCCCCGGGGGACACGGAAGCCCTTAGAAAGTCCTCCAGCCGGTAGTAGAAATCCGTCACCAGCCCGTCGGGGATGTCCCGGAGCAAACCCTTCACCACCTCGAGCTTCTTCACGTCGTTCAGTCTCATGCCCTGATCGAAGTCCCTGAAGCGCCCGTAGGCTTCCCTGATGGCGGACTTGACCGCAAGGTACGCCTCTTCCATATCCTGAAACTCACCGCGCTGAACGGTGATGTCCAGCACATCCACCCATACGTCGCCGTAATGCGACGGGCTCTTGAAGCTGGTCACGGAAAGGCCGTCTCTCTCGTTGATCCCGCCCACCAGGGCGAGCACCCGGTTGTCGTGCTCCCTGGAATCGCCGCTTCCGGCGGAGACCAGAAGAAGTTTCAGCTTCGCGGCGAAGGTCTCCGCGGTCTCCATGGACAGGTACGCCTGGTTGAGCCCGGTTTGCCTGCACTCCTTCATGAGCAGGGGGATCAGTGCCCTGGCGTAGTCCTCCCTGCCGCCGTACCTGTGTATCCTTACCAGCCTCTCCAAACGGTTGGACACCAGAAGGCTGTTCAGTGTGGCGGTGATGCAGCTCGTTTCGTCCCTGGATGCAGGCAGCCCGGAGGGGCCCGACATCTCGACCCTCACGGACAGGATCCCGTCGGGGGTGGTGTACCTTCTCTGATGGCGGACGGTGGAGCCGGGCCACGCATAACTGAGGGCGGTGAGAAGATTCTGGAACGAAACATCCCTCTCGTACGCCACCAGGTTGATCCCGGTAAGGTGTTCCTCCGCGGTCTTCAGGTTCCTCACCTTGAAGGCGGCCCTCCCCCTGCTGCGTCGGACCCTTCGGATCAGATCGTTGTTGGTCTTGACTATCCACGCCAGGTCGGAGGGTTTTCTCTGGCTCAGATACTGGTCGCTCCTGGCGCTGATGAAGAGTACAAGCTCGCCCTTGGCTCCGGACACATCCCGGGGGATGCCGCCGCGGTAGAGCAGCTCCAGCGCCTCCCTGACGGCTTCATATATCTCTATCCGTTCGGTGGCCCTGCTGAGAAGGCTTATGATGCCCTCCCTGCCCACCGCAAGTTTCTTAAGCAGCGCCTCCAGCTTGTCGCCGTCCCGGAGAAAGGCGCCCCTTGTTTCCGAGTCGGGAGTGCTGACGCCTGCTATCACCACGCCGCGCCTGCCCTCCGGCGACTTCAGGGTGAAGGCGTCCACGAAGTCCAGGTTCCATCCGAACTGGTGGAGTTCGCCGATGACTATGGATGCGAGGCCGGCCCAGTCCCAGGCAGAGACGGCCACCAGCGAAAAGGATTCTTCCTGGCGTGTCAGAACCTGAACGTCGCCTCCGGAAGCCTCCAGATCCGCACAGATCCGCCTGCGAAAGTCTCTGGAAATGCCGGACATGTGGTTGGAGGCCATTCTTCCTTCCTTGACGGCAAACCGCCCCGGTCTTAGTATGCCGCCGCAGCGGGCGAATAACTCAGCTGGTCAGAGTGCCTGCCTTACAAGCAGGATGTCGGGGGTTCGAGTCCCTCTTCGCCCACCAGAACCAAAGGGGTGAGGCTTCGAGCCTCACCCCTCACCTCACGAACCTGCACCCGGCGTACCAACATCGGTCACCGTCGGCGAAATCCATGGCCCATCCCAGGAGCATGGCATCGCCGGGCTGAGCCCAACCGCCGCCCTTCAGAACCCAGGAGGAATCGGTCAGGGTGAACTCCGCCACATTGCCCCCAAGGTCCGCCACCCCGGCAGATGACAGGGGGTAGGAACCGATAGGTGCGGTATAGGCGAAACCGTCGGCGTCCCGGCTGTTCCATTCATCCATTGCAAGGTAGTTGGCGGGAAAGCCCGGAGTCTCGTCGGGAGACAGTGCACCCCAGGGAAACAGCCTGGCGATGTCGCCGGAGAGCCCCCGGGACGCGGCGTACTCCCATTCATTCCTGGTGGGAAGCCTGAGGCCAAGGGACCCGGCGACCCGGGAAGCCTCGCAGGGGCTGAGGTTCACCACGGGATAACCGGGCAGATCCTCCATGTAATTGCCGACCCCGGGAAAGCACGGGTCGGGCGGGAGCTCGACACCGGCGGCGGCGGCGGCGGCGGCGTAGAACCGGTTGGAGACCTCATGCACCATGATCTCGAAGGTTCCAACCTGCACCTCCTCCCCGGACGAGTTGATGAAGACCCCCCCCGGGACGGTCACGAACAACGTATCCTCGTGGGCGGCCCCTTCGGGGAAGGGAAGGTGCCCGTGGTCGTCGGAGCCCCCGCACCCGACGGACAGGGCCGCCAGCAGACAGAACGGGGAAAGGGCCTTCTTCACTTTCCGCCGTTTCCGCTCCCCGGGCGGAGGATGATCCCCAGGGGGATCAGGACGCAGTAGCCGACTATGAGCATCACGGGCGACACGGAAATGTGCCCCGCCCTCAGCAGGAACCAGCCTGCGGTGATCACCAGGAGACCCGCGATGAACAGGACATAATTGAGGGTGGTGAGGGGGGGTTCCTCAAGCCCCTTGTCCCTGGCCTTCCCGGTTTCGGGAACCTTCTTCTTGCCGGAAGCCATTTTCCTTCCTTCCCTGTTCGGTTTCAAACCGTAATTTAGTAAAATCCCGGGACGGAAGTCAGGGCCGGACCCAGCCGTGCTTTTCCGCCTGAGCGATGGCCTCGCCCACCACGAAGAAGCTTCCGGTGACCAGAATCCCGCCTCCCCGGGAAGCCTCCCGGCAGGCCGCCAGGGCGCCCTCTATAGTATCGCAGGCCCGGCAGGAAAACCCCTCACTCCGGAAGGCCTCCGCAAGCTCCTCCGCGGGAAGCATCCTCTCGCTGAGCGGAGTGACCGCAAACACCGGGTCCACCTTCCCCGACAACTGCCGGACCATCCGGGGCCACGGCTTGTCGGCAAGGAACCCGATGACCGCCGGCACCGGCTTGGCCCAGCCGTCCAGATGGTTCAACAGCGCCTCCATGGCCTCGGGGTTATGCGCCACGTCAAAGAGGATAGGCGGATCTCCGGGGCGGAAATCCAGCCTTCCCGGCCAGTGCAACCCCCGGCTGCACAAATCCGAATAGACCGGTCCGGCGGACCGGCGGCCCTCAGGGAACAGCTCCCGGGCCGCGGCCAGGGCCAGGGCCCCGTTGTGCAACTGGTGGGCTCCCGGCAGCGGAGCCTCCTCCACCGGTTCCGGATGTACCCTCCTGAGGGAAAGCCTGTCCACCGCCTCGGCTATCTCCCGCTCCACATCAGGGGTCTGCTCCGCCGCCAGCAGCAGGGTTCCCGCCCGGGCTACGGCCACTTTCTCCCGGGCAATCAGAGGCCTGGTGGCTCCAAGGATGCGGCTGTGCTCCACCTGCACCCCGGTGAACACCGTGGCTTCGCCTCCGTAAATCCGGGTGGCGTCGAGCCTCCCGCCGAGCCCGGCTTCCGCCACGACCCATTCGGCCCCCCGGCGGGCGAAGTGCCACGCCGCCATCGCGGTGGTGATCTCGAAAAAGGTCGCGGAGTGCTTCTGGATCAGCCGGCGGTTGTCGGTGATGAACTCGGCGACATCCTCCTCGGCTATCCAGGCGTCGTTCAGGCTCACCCTTTCCCGGTAGTGCAGCAGATGGGGGGAAGTGGTATGTCCCACGGACAGACCGAGACCCCGGCCGAGGGCGGCGAGGATCGCCGTGGTGCTGCCCTTGCCGTTGGTTCCCACCACGTGAATCGTCCTGAAGGCGTCCTGGGGGTTCCCGATGGCTTCCATGAAGGCGGTCATACGGTCCAGGTTGTACTTCATTCCAAGGCGTCTTCGGCTGAAGACCCACTTCTCCGCAGTCGCGTAGTTCATTTCTCCAGTTCTTCCACCAGGTCCGGCAGGAATCGTCCCAGCCGGGCTGATACCGTCCGTTGCGCCCCGAGAACCTCGGAGTGGGAGACACTGTCGCCCTGAGCCACCTCGTTGGTCACAAGGGCCACTCCCAGAACCCGGCAGCCCTGAGACACCAGCGCCATGGCTTCCTGGGCCGTGGACATGGATACCACCGAAATACCGGACTCCGCCAGGAAAGCCACTTCCGCGGCGGTCTCGTAGGCGGGGCCGGAAACACAGCCGAAAATACCCCCGGATACCGGCGCGCCCAGAACCCGGGCCAGCCGGAACGCCCTCTCCCGAAGCCCCGGGGAGTAAACCGTCCCCGGCGGGACCGACGGAACGCCGGGGACGCAGCCGGACACATTGACATGATCCTCGATGATCACCGCATCCCCCGTTCTCAGGCCGGACGCAAGCGCGCCGGAGGAGGTGGTGAGGAGCCATGTGTCCACTCCGATGGAGGCGAGGGCGGAAGGAAGCAGAACGATTTCGTCCCCATCGAACCCCTGGTAGCGGTGCCTCCTGCCCTGAAGAAAAACCACCGTACCCCGCCGGTTGGTGGAAAGCATACCCGAGTGCCCGGGAACGCCGCTTCCCGCCATGCCGGGAATGCCGTCATAGGGAGTAACGGACCGGCGGCCTTCCGGCGGGCCCGCCAACCACCCGAGGCCGGAGCCCAGGATGACTCCAACCCTTGGAACCGCGCCCCGAAAGTGCCCGTACAGTTCCCGGGCCGCCCGGGCGACCTCCGGTCTGCCGGGAACGGCCCTTCCCATAACCACCGCGGCTTCGCCGTCCCCGTAGTAGTCGTCCAGGCGCCCCTCCTCCCTAAACCCCAGCCGCCCGTACAGCCTCCGGATTTCCGGGGAGCCCGCTCTCACCTCCAGGCAGGCGCGGTTCAGGCCCCTCATGCTCCCCCAGTGGACGGCCGCGGACAGAAGACGGGTTCCAAGCCCCCGGCGCCGGAAACCCGGCAACACCGCCAGGGACAGGATGTGAAGCACACCGTCGTCCTGGGCGCCCGCCGAGATGCAGCCCACCAGCTCATCCCCCGACAGGGCTCCCAGGGAGAGGTTCCTTGGCCGCCGGCCCAGAACTCCCCTGAGGGCCCCGGGCCCCCAGTGGGAGTCCGGGAAACACTCCATTTCCAGGGACAGGGCCCGGTCGAGGGATTCGGGGCCTATCCTTGCTATCTCAATCTCCAAGGGGCTCCGCCTTTTCCATGAAACCGCGCAGGTACAGGGGTTCGGGAAACTCATCGAAACCGCTCTCCGCCGCCAGCCTCGCCCCAAGCAGAGCACACAGGCCGGGAGAGGGATCGTCGTGGACGTCGGCGGCCCACCGGATCCCCGGGGAAGGCATCTCGCTCCGGCCGGACCCTACCCCCAGCGGATCAAGACGCACCGCCCGGCGGAGAACATCGCCGGCCGTGTAAACTCCCGGAGGTACCACCTCGCCGGAGAAGGGATCGGAGGACCGGTACAAGGCGGCGAAAACCTCCCCCTTTCTGGCCCTGAGGGCCGCCAGCACCGGGGCGGCCGAGCCCGTTCCGAAGGCCAGCAACCTCAGGGTGGGAACCCCCTTCATGGGTATCCCCCACCCCGCCGCCAAGCCGTGGGCCGTGGCGGCTGCGATTCTCAGGCCGGTGTACGACCCGGGGCCGAGGGGAAAACACACCGCCCGCAGATCGGCGCCGGTCAGCCCCGTTTTTTTCAGAACCGCCGCTATCGTCGTCAGAAGGCCTTCCGAGGTGGACAGACCGTCGGGAATGGCCGCTTCGGCGGCGGTCGCCCCGTTCATGACCACCGCAGCGCCTCCGGTGCCGAACAGGGTGTCAATCCCCAGCCAGGCGCCTCGCAACGGACACCTCCCTGAGCGACGGGTCGGAAACGCACCGAAGCCCGATGTGAATGCCCGGCACATCGCCGAGCCCCTTTATCCGGTCCGCCCATTCCACTATCACCACCGCGTCCGAATCCAGTATCTCGTCGAAACCAAGCATGGCCAATTCCAGGGGGTCGCCCGAAAGGCGGTAAAGGTCCATGTGGTGAACCTGCATCCGGGGAAGGTCGTAAACCGCATCCATGACGAAGGAGGGGCTGGGAATGGCGCCCGTGACCCCCATGGCCTTGAGAACGGCCCTGGCCAGGGTGCTCTTGCCGGAACCCAGCCCGCCTCGCAGGAATACCCTTCCGCCGGGGGAAAGCTCGGCGGCTACCTCCCGTCCCAAGGCCTCCATCCCCATCCGGTCCAGGACGAAGGTCCCCTCCCTCAACTACATGACCCTTCTCGGGGTAAGGACGTCACAGGGAACGATCATCTCGTCCATGGACACCCCGCCGTGCTGGAACGAGCCCCTGAAGTTGTACATGTCCTCCCGGGCCACATGCTCGTGGAAAAGGAGGTAGTCGCCCCGGGCCAGGACGTAGGATTTCCTGGGGTTGTCCCCGGGAAGCCCCCAGGCCGTGGGGTCCCGGATGAGAATGGACTGCCGGGAATCGGCGGACAGGGACATTCCGAACCGGTAGCGGACGCTGCTGGACATCCCCCGGGCACCCCTGACCCAGGCTATACGTCCGGCCTGGACGCTGCCGTGATCGCTGGTGACCACCACCGTGGCTCCCCTGGCGCTCAGGGTCATCAGCATCTCCCGGAGGAAGGACCCCGCAAACCAGGATTCGGCAAGGGCTCTGAAACTCTTAACATCCGGAGCCAGGTCGCGGATCAGGTCCAGCTCACTGCGCCCATGGGTCAGGTGGTCAATGTAATTCACCACCAGAGCCATGAAACCCTTCTCCAGGAAATGGGAGAGCCCCTTCCTGATATTGTCCCCCTCCCTCTTGTTGGAGGCCTTCAGGTAAACCGCAGCATCCGCGCCGCTCCAGCCGAGCCTCTTCAGGGCGTCCACAAGAAAAACCGGCTCGTTCCTGTTCAGCCCGGGGGCTCCGTACTCCTCGACCCAGCCGCTCCGGTAAAAACGGCTTATGTCCCGGGGCAGCATTCCGCTGAAGATGGAGTTCCTGCTGTACGGGGTGGCGGAGGGAAGCCCCGCTACCATGAAACCGGCTTTCCGGTGGAACCACTTTTCTATATCCCGGGTCATCAGAAGCCACTGGTCGTAACGCATGCAGTCTATGACCATGAGAACCAGTTCGCCGGGACGGTCGAGCAGTGGAAACAGAACCCTTTCCAGAAAGTTGTGGGACATGAGGGGGCAGTTCTCCCGGGAAACTATCCAGTCCCTGTAGTTCTCCTCGATGAACTCCGAAAAATCCATCTGCAACTGATCGAGCCCCACGCCCTGGAAGGAGCCGTAGTCCGCCGTCAGATGCCCCCGGGTGCTGATGTCCTTCTCCACCCAGTTGGAGTACAGAGCGATCCAATCGTCGAGGTTCCGGTCCCTGCTCAGCCTCAGGCTTTCGGCCTGCTGAATCACCTCCATGGCCGCCTGACGAAGCTTCAGCTTTCCGGCGGTGAGGAGTTTTTTCACCACAAGAAGTATCTGGCTGGGGTTGACGGGCTTTGTGAGGAAGTCGGCCACCGTGCCCGTGAGGGCCCGGTCCATGAGTTCCTCCTCCTCGCTCTGGGTGACCATCACGATGGGAAGCTCCCTGTAGCTCTTCCTTATCTCGGCAACGGTCTCCATGCCGTCCATCCCCACCATCATCTGGTCGAGAAGCACGAGGTCCACCCTGTGGCTCTTCAGCAGGTCCAGGGCCGCCCTGCCGCTCTCCGCGGTGTAAACGGTGTAGCCCCGCTTTTCGAGGAACCGGATGTGAGAACGGAGATGGCTTATCTCGTCGTCCACCCAGAGAATCCTCAGCATGATCCGTCCTTCGGAGTACACACCGGCAGTATCACGGAGAACGTGGTACCCTTGCCGGGCACGCTGGACAGAAGCTTCAGTTTTCCGTTGTGGTACTCCTCCACTATCCTCTTGGAGAGGGGAAGCCCCAGCCCCCAGCCTCCCTTCCGCGTGGAGTATCCGGTTCTGAAAACCTGCCCATGCTCCCTGGGCTGAATCCCCCGGCCGTTGTCGCTGACCTGGATCTCCACCAGTGTTCGGCTTTCATCGGGATAGTCGCAGACCACCTCCACCCTGCCGGGGCCCTCACCCGAGGAACAGGCGGCCACGGCGTTCTTTATCAGGTTTTCCAGAACCCAGCCCAGAAGCACGGCGTTCCCCTCGACCCGGACGTCCACCAGATTTCCCGCCTCCACCGTGATTCCCCCGACCAGGCCCTGCCTCCCGGAGAAGTACGTCACCGTGTCCCAGACGACCTCCGCCACCTCCACCGGCTCCATTCTGGGTTTCCTGCCGATGTGTGCGTACCTGTGGGCTATCTGCTCCAGTCTCTCCACGTCGGCCTTCATAGCCCTGACCGCTTCCGAGGCGTCCGGGACCGACTCAAGAGAGGGATTCTCGGCCATCAGCTCAAGCCACCCCATGAGCGACGACAGGGGCGTACTGATCTGATGAGCGGTCTCCCGGGCAAAAGCCACCCATGACATCTCCCTCTCGCGTTTCCTCTCACCCCTCATGAACAGCACCGTCAGCAAACCTATGAGAATAACGAAACCCAGCTCCAGAAAGGGCATCCAGGCGATCTCCCGGAAGATCGGGTCGTTTCCGTAGTAGAGGAACCCCAGTTTCGTGCCCCCCGGGCCGTATATGGGCAGGGGTTCGTTCACCCGGTCGAGTTCGGCTATTTTTTTGCGGTAGGCCGCAATGGAGTCGGAGGGGGTGTCCTCGTCCACCGGGCGGCCGTCAACCACCTGCGGGAAACCCGTGTTGTCCGTGAAAACTATGGAGTACGGAAGCCGGTTCACCAGGTCGGAGTACAGCTTCCGGGCCATCCGGTGAACCTCCCGCCGCTGCTCCGCGTTCAGTTCGGAGGTCGTCACGAAACGGGTCATCCTGTGGCACTGGGGGCAGTAGATCGGAACATGGGTTTCCTCGGGAAGCCTCTCCAGCGGCTGGGAGTATCCGCACTCAATGCATACCGAGAGACCTTCCCTGCCTGCGATGAAGCTCAAGGGGTACTGGATTCCGGCCCAGAACCAGGCCACGGTTTCATTCGCGACTCTGCTGGACAGGCGCAGCCTCTCCACCAGGTTGTGGGTGTACCAGAGCATGAGCCACAAGGCCAAAGTGGCGAGGATTATCAGGAAAAGCCTTCTTCTGAAGGTAAACACCGCATGCCCCCCTCGGCCCGCCGCCGCTTGCCGTCCCGGGTATCTCCCGGGACCGGAAAACAGCATAATCGCTAAGGAAAACTTCTTTGTCAAACAAGCGCTGAAACCGTGCTATGGACAGGGAACCGGCCCGGGGCTTAGACTACGAAAGGTTTTTCACAGGTTCGGATTTCGGAAGGGGCGGGGTTGAAGAGGAAAAACAGGCTCGTCATCCGCGGTCTCACGGCGCTGCCGGTGCTTCTGGCTGCGGGAACCGCTCTGGCCCGGGCGGGCGGAGGCCAGAGCTTCGGCGGAGGAAGCGACGGAGAAGGAATCGGAGGAGATGGCGACGGCCTTGGCTTCCTTGTGTATTTTCTGATAAGGCTCTGCGTTCAGCAGCCCTGCATCGGCATCCCCCTCACCATCGGAATCGTGGCGGCTTTCATAGTGCTGCAGAAGAAGCACAGAAAGGCACAGGAGAATTACATCGCCCGCACCACCGCCGCCCGGAGGGATGCGGCGGCGGCCCGGGGCGCGGTGGAGCTGGAAGCCCTGAAGTCCGCCGACCCGGGCTTTTCAGAGGATGGATTCAAAGAGACCGTCTCCGGTGCGTTTCTGGCCATACAGCAGGCCTGGGGTTCCCAGGACCTGTCCGGCGTCGGGGCTTACATAAGCGACGGCGTCAGGGAGAGGTTCGAGATTCAGTTCCAGATGCAGAGGGCTATGGGGTTCAGGAACGCCATGGAAAACGTCAAAGTGCTGGATGTGGGAATCGCCGGCGCCGATGCCGACCGATGGTTCCAGACCCTTCACGCCCATATCCACGCCGAGGCCGACGACACCGATATTGACACCGCCACCGGGAAAAGAATCAGGAGCAACGCCCGGGGTGATTTCCACGAATACTGGACTTTTCTCAGAAAAACCGGGGCGGTCACCCGGGAAGAGGGCGGCCTGTTCCGGGGCTCCTGCCCGAACTGCGCCGCTCCCCTGGAGATCAGCAACGCCGGGGTGTGCCGCCATTGCGGGGCCCATGTGACCAGCGGCAGCTTCGACTGGATTCTTACGGGAATCACCCAGGAAAGCGTTTGGACGCCGTCTGCGGCGCCCTCGAGTGTTCCGGGCTTTTCCGAGATGGCCGCCCGGGACCCGGGCTTCGCCCTGGCGCCCATGGAGGACGCCGCTTCGGTGATCTTCTGGAGGTACGTGAAGAGCTACTTCGACGGGAACCCCGGCGCCATGGGCAAGGTGGCCCTGCCTGAATTCACGGCCGCTTTTTCCGCGACCCTCAGGCAGACCCGGGAGAACGACTGGCACCTCTACTTCCATGATGCGGCGGTGGGTTCGGTGAACGTGCTGGAGGTGGTCCCCGGTGACGATTACGACCGGGTCAGAGTGCTGGTGAAATGGTCCGCCTGGAACCGGTGGCGTACGGAAGAGGGCAGAACCCGCGGCTCCGGCGACCGAAGCATCAGGCCCCAGGTCTTCACCCTGGCGCGGAAATCCGGAGTCAAAACCCGAACCGGAGGCGACTTCCACTCTGCCCACTGCCCCGGCTGCGGAGCCCCCTACACCGGGGGGGAGAAGGGAAGCTGCGAATACTGCGGCAGGCTTCTGAACGACGGATCCGGAAACTGGGTGCTGGAGGACATATCGGTCTTCCGGGCCGGAGCCTCCACCGGCGCCGCGGCGCATATGCCGGACCCGGAGCTGATCCTCGCGGCCATGGTGGCGACCATGTATGCGGACGGAACCGTTGATGAGCGGGAGCACCGGCTGCTGGAAGGCTTCGCCGCTTCCCGAGGTATCCGGCCGGACAGGCTGGCCGGTATCATGGCGGCGGCCATGCAGGGGCAGGGGCCCCCGGCGGTCTCCGGAACCGAGGAAGCCATGGCCGTCCTGGGAGAGATGGTGGAGATGGCCCTGGCGGACGGCACCATATCCCGGGAAGAGACCGAATTCCTTCAGTCCTTCTGCACCGGGGCGGGTCTGTCCCAGGCGGACCTCAGGCTGGCGATCTCATCAAGGAGGAAAAAACTCTACAGGGAAGCCAGAAGGAACCCGGCGGAAGGCTGATCACCGGACCACGACGAAATCCGCCGCCTCAGGGTCCATGGGTTCCCCCTCCGGGAGAATCTTCACCGTCAGGAAGGACACATCCGGGGGGAGCTGGTCTGGAATTCCGGACCGGTAATCGCTGTGGAAGGAACCGCAGACCAGCACACAGCGGTTCCCGGCCGCCGAGGAAGCCATCACCGCATCCTTCAGAAGCTGTGCCCTGTACAGATTCATGAGATCCATGGTCATCCCGTGCATCCCTCCCCCCAGGGCCTCCATCGTGGCCAGAAAACGCTCCCTGTAGAGGACGTTTGAAGAATCCACCTCCATCTCACCGAAGAAGGGCTCGTCGGCCAGGGCCGCCCAGCCTTCCCGGGCCACCGCCGCGGCCAGGGGTCTCGGAACGTTAGCGGCGATCACCCGGAATCCCTGCTTCCGGGCGTACTCAACCATGGGCGAATAGTCCTCCCGATAATTGCCCCAGGGCCGGGAATCCCGGAGAAACTCCTCAAGAGCGCAATTCCCCGACAGATAGTCGTCCAGCGGTCCCTGAACGTCGGTTTCGAACATCTCCAGCGCCAGGAACCTGTCCGGCGAAGCCAGACAGGCCCAGATGAACAGCTCCCACCTGTGGGCCAGGGGATCGTCGTGGGCCTCGCCCACCAGCACCACGTCCGCCCGGGAGAGGCTGTCCAGCATTCCCTGCCAGGAGACGCCGTCGCCTTGGGCCAGAATGGCTCCGGGGGGAAGAAGGACCAGGCTGATGAACAACTCCCTGTCTTCCAGAAGGAACTCCAGGGCCGGCCGGTCCTCCGGTGAAGAGTCCGGCGAGGGGCGCCAGGACAGGTCCTCCCCGAAGGATATCAGGGTGAACAATTCGCCGGTGCCGTCCTCGATTCCCGCCCGGTAGGCCGTGAAAATCCCGTCTTCAGTTCCGGTCACGTCCACCAGGGTTCCGCCCAGGGGAGCCTCGATCCTCCGGACCCCCCGGACCTCCAGCCCGGCAATGCCCATGCCGGAGAGAACCTCCAGCGCCGCCGACGCCGGGTCCGCCGAAAGACCGGTGACCGGAGAAGACAGCAGGACAAGCATGATGAACGGCGCCATGTCGCAAACCTCCAGTATCCTCAGGGCCCCAGAGCCCTCCGGTTGTCCGGGGGAAGGCTGTCCACCGCCATGAAGCCCTCCGGAACCCTTCCGGTGAAACGGTAGATCAGGGTTCCCCCGGACGGGCTTCTCCAGACTTCGTCGAGAAAACCGGGAGGGGCCGTAACATCCCATTCCAAGCCGTCCGGCGACCGCCTCCACCGCCGGGAGAGCCAGGGCCGGCACGTCGGAAGATCCCTGTCCACCACCAGATACTCGGCGCCGTGCCTTTCCAGGTACGGCCACAGGAGCGCCTCGTAATCGTTGGGCCAGGTAAGGGTGGGCCTGCGGTAAACCCAGTGGTACAACTCGACATTCGGGTAAGTGACGACCCATGTCCCCTCCGGGACGTGATCCCTTATCCAGACCGCTCCAAGAAGGGCTTCGTCGCCCCTGCCCCTGTTCTCCGACACCGCCAGGGCCGCCAGGGGTCTCGCCAAAGTCATGGCGATGACCACCACCGCCGCCGCAGTCAATCCCTTCCGTTCCGCACCGAGCCTCAGAATCCCCGCCGCCCCGAAGGCGGCGGTCATGGCGTACACCGGCGCCAGATACCTCCCACTGTGCTGATGAACCGTAAGGGCCGCGATGATCGGCAACGCCACGACAAGGGAAGGAAGCATCCGCTTCCGGGCCGCCGGGTCGCCGGCGCTCCACAGGGCGAACAGCAGGAACACAGCCAGGGTGGGCTGCCCGAAGACTTCCCCCCGGTGACCGGTTCCCACGGTGAATGGCTCCATCACCCTCAGGGCGCCCCGGAGCAGGAATAGGGCGCAGGCGGCGGCCCCCTGGTTCCTGAGCATGTCGCCGGGCCCCGGAGGGGTGTCCCGGACGCTCCAGGCGGACCAGTGGTTCTCGTTCATGACGAACTGGCCGTTCTGACTGTGAACGGGGTTTCCGAAGGCCTTTACGTTCCTGACAAACCAGGGAAGCGACACCGCGGCGAACACCGCAAGGAGGAGGACGGTTTTGACAAACCGCCTCCGCCCCCCCCGGGCCAGGGTCAGGACACCCATGGAAAACACCAGAAGGAGCCCCTGGGTCCTGGCCAGGTAGGCGGCGCCGGAAACGAGCCCCAGCAGGCAGGCCTTTCCGGCGGAGATCTCACCGCGGCCGACTGCAGCCAGGGCGATAAACACCAGGGTGGAGTAGAGGAGAAGACTGTCGGGCTGGGTGCTGAACCAGACGAAGGGCGGGTCCAGGGCCAGGAAGGCCAGGGAGAAAAGGGCGGCCTCCGTCCCCACCGTTCCCGCGGCCCACCGGTAGAACGCCAGCAGAAAAAGCACCCCCACGACCAGCGCCAGGGCCTGGGCGGGTCTCATGCCGGGGCCGGTGAGCCGGAACACCCCCGACAGAAGAAGCGGAAAGAGGGGTTGCCGATTAGCCTCGGGCCGGAGGTGCGCCGTGGAGGGATCGTAAAGGGTCCACTTCAGGTAGGTCGTGAATCCAAGGCCGCGGTTGAGATTGTCCGCCAGGAGGATGTATGCCGCGCCTCCATCCCCGGCGGGAGCCGGATGCCTCAGGGCGACGTGCCCCCTGACAAGAAACCCCGCGACAAGGACGGCCGCAAGGAGCGCGGATTTCCCGGCCCGACTCGGTGAGCCCATTCGTTGCCCTCCCTTCCGGTGTTCAGGGTTGTATTTTACTTTACGGGGAGAGCCGGGGCCATACAGTCGAGGGAGGGAAACATGATCGGCGCCACCTGGAACGTGAACTCCGTCAGGGCGCGGCTGGAGCAGGTGCTCCGCTGGCTCTCGGAAAACCCCGTGGATTTCCTGTGCCTGCAGGAAACGAAGGTGAGCGACGACCTCTTCCCCGCGGAGAGTTTCCTGGCCGCGGGTTACCTTTCCACGGTTTTCGGGCAGAAAACCTACAACGGGGTCGCGGTCCTGAGCAGGAAGGCCCCTTCGAACGTCAGCCGGGGGCTTCCCTCGGGCTTTATGGGGGACCAGGCCAGGCTTCTCCGGTTCACCCTGGAGGGAATAAATTTCCTGAACGCCTACGTACCCAACGGCGGCGCCGTGGAACTGCCTTCATTCCCACAAAAACTGGAATGGCTGGAAGAACTGCTGAAGGCCGCCCTCTCCCTCCCCGGCCCGACGGTGGTACTCGGAGACTTCAACGTGGCCCCGGGCCCCGAAGACACCCATTCACCCGGGACGCAGGATGGAACGGTGTGCTACCATCCCCTGGAAAGGCGGAGGATACAGGCTTTTCTCGACGCCGGTTTCGAGGATGTTTTCCGAAGGTTCCACCCGAAGGGCAAGGCGTACACCTGGTGGGACTACCGGGCCGGGGCGTTCAGGAGAAACATGGGGATGCGCCTGGACCTGGTGCTGGCCAACCGGGATGCCTCGGCGCTGTTTCGGGATGTCCGGCTCGACCCGGCTCCAAGATCCTGGGAAAAACCGTCGGACCATATCCCCGTCGTTTTCCGGGTAGGGGAATGAAAGGCCGGCGTCGGGCGTATCACGGTAACACTCAGGAGGTGGTTTCATGAAAATGCTTTGGCTTGCGGCCGCGGCGGTTTTTTTCGCCATGCCCGCGAAGGCTGCTGACAGGGAGCTGATGCCGGTGACGATCCATGAATGGGGAGTGCTGTCCTGGAGCGGCCCCGGGGCCGTCTTTTCGGGCGCTCCGGAAACCCTTCCCCCCGTCGGGGACGGGGGCGCCCTGCTCCGGGCACCGGTCCTCTACTTCCACGGGCCCGAGTTCACGGGAACGGTCACCGTGACCACGGACAACGGAACGGTGTCCGCGGTGTATCCCGAGGCTTCCTCCGGGGGGGCGGGCCGGGAATCGTGCTCCTGGTACGGGAGTTTCGGCTACTCCCGCCCCGATTCCCGCCTGCTGGAAACGGCGGCCCCGCTGAACAACCCCGGAGCGGACGCAGGGGCGCCCCGGTTCCGCGATCTATGGCGAACGGGCCAGGGTATGGTCTGTAAGTCTCCCTGCGGCTGGTCCGAGGAATTCCTTTACTACGAAACCGTCCCGGAAAGGCTGGACTTCCTGCCCTGCCTTCCCGGTGCGGAACCGGTGGCGGCCCGATGGGAGAATATCCCGGCCCTGGTGATCAGGCAGGCCGACCGGGGCCCGGTCTGGACCTCATGCCGCCTGGGCGACCTGGCGGACACGGCGCTTCCGGAATGGGAGGACATGCACCCCGACAAGGTCCACAACGTACTCAGGGAATGGTCACGGAACCTGATAGACCTGGAGGAGGTGGACGCTCTCTGGAACACCTGGACCGGGTGGATCTGCCACGGGCACCGGGACGACCCGGCCTACCGCCGGGGAATGGTCATTTACCCGGTTCCGGAGGAACTCCTGGACCGGATCAGTGTCATCGGTGCGGAAGTCGAATCTCCCTCGCCCTTCCCTGTCCGGACGAGGCGCTACATCCTCGCCGCCGTGCCCCTTTAGAAAGGAGGCGCTCCCTATGCTGCCCATCCTCTTCCCTTTCCTGGCGGACACCGTGATGCCGCCGGAAGACTTCACTATGATCAGGGTTCACGAGTGGGGGGTGGTGACCTTCTCCTCATCGGGCACCACGGCAACCGGAGCGCCGGAGGACACCTACGGATTCGACCCCTTCGGCATGGTTCTGGTGGACGCTCCGGTGGTCTGGTTCCATGGGGCGCCCTTCACCGGCACCTTCACCGCCAGGGCGGAGATGGGCTTCATCTCCGCGGCGTACCCGGAGCCCCGGGGCAAGCCACAGGACGCCGCCCCGATTGCGGCCGTCTGGCGGATAGAGGGCCGGATGCCCCGCCCCTTCGAAAAGGTCCCTTCCCCGGTCGTCCCGGAAAACACTCCCTTTGCCTGGGCTATGGAACACTGGCGAGATGTTCCATGCCTGGACCTGTACGGCGACGACGGCGGCTACCTGGACCGGTTCCTGTACTACGAGACCGCGATTCCCGACGGCTTTCACGCCAGGATGAACACGGTGGTGGAAAACGGCATTCAGCTGGCGGGCTTCTTCTCGCCGGAGGGGTTGATACTGGAGACGGGGCCGGAGCCCGCGGTCAACGAATTCCGCATCGTACCGCTCCCCGGACGGGAAGAAAACGCCCGGCTTCCGCTGGAAAGGGACGGTGTGCTGGCAAAGCTTTGCGGCTGGGCCGGCGGAAACCTGAAATCCCAGGAGATCGAGGCCCTATGGAACACCTGGGAGCCCTTTTTCATGGAAAGGCCCCGGGGGGAGCGCTGGCTGCTCTTCCCCCTTCCCCCGGCCACGGTCGGGCAGATCAGCACCATCAGTCTGATCCCGGAATCGCCGGGGGTCGGCGACGTGGAGTACCACCGGCTCTTCCTCGGGCTGGTGCGGCTGGAGTGACCGGCTTTCCTCCCCGTCCGGGCCCGTCCGGGCGATAATCGGAAAACGGCTCCACTTCGTCAGAGAAAGGGTTCCCCTACTCTCCACATGCCCCCCTGCATCACCAGGGCGAACCTTGTCTCCCCTTCGCCCCCGGAGGGCAGGGCCGCCCGGCAGGCCACAACCGCGGTGTCGCCCTTCATCTCGGAAACCGAGCAGGTGATGGTGTTCCGGGGGGGGAGCACGGTTGAAAGGATGGGCGCTTCCAGAACGGCCTTCACAAAGTCCGCCTCGGTCCAGCGGGAGAGTTCCCCGCCGTTCACCGGGCTGCCGATTCTCAGGCTGAGCCGCTCGGCGGCGCTGACCGGCTGGAGCTTCGACATGGCGAGGGTCAGGGTGATGGACGCCCGGTTCTCGTCGCTCAGCATTCCGAAAACCGTCTCCGCATCACAGCGGTACACCGCATCTATGAAGGATTCCATGGCCGCGACCGGATCGGCGTAGAGCAACCCGGCAATAACCACGGGAAACAAAAGGATTTTCAACATGCCGCCGACACCTTTCTCCTTCCCGGCCCGGAAAGACGGAACATGACAATCTACGCCGCAGCGGCCGGGAAGTTCCGACGGCCTTGCAGCGGGAAAGATGGTGTGCATATATTGAGACCCGTGCCTGGCCTTCAGTGGGCCTATGCGCCTGGGCAACGGTTCCCGTGTCATGAGCCGGCGCCCCGATATGGAATCATGGCACCGCAGCGAAAGGATCGTTATCCAGTGAATCTGTACATCGGAAATCTGTCCTACAAGGCCACGGAGGAAGAACTCAAAGCCTTCTTCGAGCGTTTCGGAACCGTAAGCGCCGCCCGGATCATCACCGACCGGGAGACCGGGCGCTCCAGGGGCTTCGGTTTCGTGGAGATGCCCGACGCCGCCCAGGCCCAGGCGGCCATCAAGGGCGCCGAAGGGGCCGAGTTCCTGGGAAGGGAACTCAGGGTGAACGAAGCGAGGGCCAGGGAGTAGCCCCGGACACGGACACATGCAAAAGGGGCGGAGGCTCTCGCCTCCGCCCCTTCTCATTCACGCAGGATCAGAAGGATGCCTTGATCTCGCCCCAGGAGGTTCTGGTGAGGGAGGTGGTAGGCCACATGAAGTCCAGGATGTTCTCCCAGATGTCAACGGCCTCGTTGGCGTAGGCCGGAGTGAAACCGCTGATCACGCTGCGGCCGTCGTTGGCCACGCAGATGCCCGCCTGGCCGGCTCCGGGGGAGGAGGTCCAGCCCGTCACGGGGGTGGCGGAAGACACAGTCAGCCTGTTGTTGAGTACGCCGAGGCCCGGGTCATTCCAGCCCCAGTCGCCGATGCCCTCACAGATGGCGTGGCCGGCCTCCCAGGCGTAGTGGGGAATCACACCGCCGCTGACGCTGGAAGTGCTGGTGACGCCCATGGCGTTGGCCAGGAAGAAGGAGTTTCCCATCATCTGCCAGCTGGAGAAGAACACTCTGGCGGCGCTGGTGTCGTACAGGTCCTTCACGCCGCCGTAGTAGAGGCTGCCGGGATTGTAATACCAGGCCTCAATGACGATGATGTCCCAGCCGTCGCCGAGATTGTTGAGGGCCGCGTTGAAACCGGTCGCGTTATTAGTGTAGGACTGGACATTGGCCGCGGGCCAGAGGTTACCGATGGCGGTCAGGACCGCGTTGCCGTAACCTCCATAGTTGTCGTACCAGACGAGAACGTTCTCCGGAGGAGCCTGGGCGAACACCGCCGCAGACACAATCAGAAGAAGACCGATTGTCAGGCGCATATTATCTTCCTTTCACGTTGGTTGTTCACCAAAGGCACTACCGCCTTTGTGGATAATTCGATTTCTATGTATTCCCCCCGTGCTTGTCAAGCCCGCCGTCGCCCA
Organism: Candidatus Fermentibacterota bacterium; assembly: GCA_029571005.1. Classification (GTDB taxonomy): domain Bacteria; phylum Fermentibacterota; class Fermentibacteria; order Fermentibacterales; family JCC-6; genus UBA6080. The sequence continues at coordinate 19,863 of JAKPTG010000115.1, read as the reverse complement.
GGGCCCGGCCGGCCTTACCGCCGCGGTGCGGGGTAAAGGGCGCCCCCGGAAGCCGGCGCGCAACGGGTCAATTCCACCGGAACCCCAGGAGCCGGCGCAGGTCACTCAACCTGTCCGAGTCATCCCCCGGCGTTTCCAGCACCCCCGGGGAACCGGAGAAGGCTGCAAAGGATTCCACCGCCGCCAGGGAAGCCATGCCCACGGCTCCGCACCCGGGAGCCCGGTGCCGGTCCGAGCGGCTCCCCCTCTCCGCTCCGGAGTCGTTCAGGTGAAAAGCGATGGGGTAGCCCGCAAAAAGACCGGCCACGGCCCGGCAGAACGCCAGGGCGTGATCCGGGGTGTCCAGGAGGTATCCGTACCCGTGGGCGTGGGCGGTGTCGAGACATGCTCCCACCCTTCCGGGAACGGCGATCATGTCCAGTATCCCCCGCAGTTCCTCCAGATCGCCGCACAGGTTGCCGCCGGCTCCGGAGGTGTTCTCCAGAAGCAGAACCGGACCGTCCGGGCTCTCCTCCAGCAGGCTTCCCACCATTTCCACGGCTCTGCGGACGCCTCCCTTCCTGTCCGGCCCCGGTGCGGAGCCCGGATGAAGAACGCACCGTCCGATTCCGAGGCTGAAACACCTGTCGAACTCCGCCCTCAGGGAGGCCCGGGACCTTTCCGATATCTCCGGTTTTCCGGAGGCCGGGTTGATGAGGTACGAGCAGTGGGCGAGCCACAGCACGCCGCCGGAACGCTCCCGGAAGGACTTCACATCGCCTTCGGGCAGGACCCCGGAGGTGTGCCTCCTGGGGTTGGCGGTAAAAACCTGGGCCGCCCGGATACCCATGGCGGCCACCCTGGCGGCGCAGGCCCCCATGCCTCCCGCTGCGGAAGCGTGGATACCCGTCAGCAAAGCCCCAGCCTGGCTCTGAAATGATCCGCGGTGCGTCCGGCCCGTTCCGTCAGCTCGGCCCTGGCTTCCCCGAGCCCCTCCCACCAGTGTGTGCAACGGGTCCAGGCGTCGTCCAGCATCTCCCGGGTCTCCGGGCCGGGAACCCCGGAGGACCCCGGAGAACACAGGGCGGAAAGCCCGGCGGAGTCCATGAACCTTGCGCACTTCCCCGAGTAGGGCACCGCCACCGGCAGCGCCCCGGCCACCACCGAGAGTATGGCCCCGTGCAGCGGGGTCGTGACCACCACCCGGCAACCCGCAAGGAGGGCCAGGGCTTCGTCCACCGTTTCGAAGGATGCCACCGACGCCCTTTCCCTATGCACCATGCGTTCCCTCACCAGGGCGCAGAAATCACCGTCGTCGTTGGAGAGGGAGCCGGTGTGGAAGGGAAACAGGAGCACAGCGCCGCCGCGGCTCTCCAGATGACCGTCCAGGAGCCCGGCCCAGAGGGAAGCCGCCGGTGACGGGTCATCCCGGCGGTATCCCGGAAGCTTCCTTCTCACCTCGAGGGGGAGCAGCGCCCCCTTCCTGTTCAGGACGTTCCTTGGGGCGGCCCCAAGCAGGTCCGAGCCCACGGGGCCCGCAGACCGCCCCCGGGACAGGGACAAGGCCGTATCCGCCGCGGTAATCACCTTGGGGGGCCCCAGCCCCCAGCCGACAAGGGTGTCGAAGGTGGAGGGGTCCCGGGCGGTTATTCCGGCGCAACGTCCCAGTATCCCCCGGGCCATGGCGGCCGTCGTCCGGGAAAGCTCCCCCGGCCCCCCGATCCCCACGGCCCAGCAGAAACTCCGGCGGCCGAAGAGCCGGGCAAGGTACAGGGGAATGAGGTTGAAGGGGCTGTAGAGGCGGCTGGACCGGTCCTGAAGAAGCTCGCCCCCGCCGACTATCACCGCATCGCTCCAGCGCACCCCCGCCGCCATGGCCCGGACCCTGCCCCGCCGGGTGTCGAAGCATCTCACGCCGGCGTGAAGCCGTGCGCAACGCTGCGGGTCCGCGGCCATAAGCCCCGAAACCGCACCCATCTCCTTCAGGTCCCGGAGCTGGGCCTCCAGGATGGCCCCGTCGCCAAGGTTGGAGCCTTCGGCCTCCAGTTCGCCCCAACTGGCGGTGAATACCTTCAGCGGCCGCAACTGAAGCTCCTCAGGGTTTCCGCCATGGTCCGAAGCCGCCGGTCCGCGAGCCCCAGCACCGAGTCCGGCGGGTACGCGCCGGAGGGGGCCGCCTCCCCTGCGGGGCGGCCCGTGAGCAACTCGATGCCCTGACTGACGGTGGAAACCGGGTAGATGTGAAAACGGCCCTTCCGGACCGCCTCGACGACTTCCAGTTCCAGTTGCAGATGAACCCGGTTGGAGGCGGGGATCAGCACCCCCTGGGTTCCGGTGAGGCCCCGCTCCCGGCATACCCGGAAAAAGCCCTCGATCTTCTCGTTGACCCCTCCGATGGGCTGAATCTCCCCGAACTGGTTCACCGACCCGGTCACCGCCAGGTCCTGCCTCAGGGGAACCCCGGAAAGGGCGCTCAGTAGAGCGTAGAGTTCCGTGGAGCTGGCGCTGTCGCCGTCAACGCCGCCGTAGCTCTGCTCGAAGACTATTCCGGCGGACAGGCTGAGGGGGTAGTCCCGGGCGAAGGTGTTCCTGAGGTAGCCGGAGATCACCTCCACCCCCTTGGTATGGGTGGGGCCGGACATGTCCGATTCCCTCTCCACGTTCACCAGCCCTTCCCTGCCCGGGGTCACGCTGACCGTTATCCTGGCGGGAAGCCCGAAGGAGTAGTCGGCCCCCCGGTACACCGCCAGCCCGTTCACCACACCCGTCCGGACCCCGTCGGTGTCCACCAGCACCTGCCCGTCGAGCACGTCCTGCAGCGCATGGTCCGCAGCGAGGCTCAGCCGGCGCTGCTTCTCGAATATGGCCTTTTGCACATCCTCCCCGGCAATCACGTTCCTGCCGCTTCTGGACGCCCAGTACGCCGCCTGCCGGACGTAGTCCGCGATAAGGTTGAATTTCAGGCTGAGCCTGTCGTGCCTGCCGGTGATCCTGACGGCCTGCTCGCAAACCATTGCCATGCCCGACGGGTCCAGGGGAGCCAGTTTCTCGTTGCCGGTGATGTAGGCGATCACCCTGGAGAAGTCCTTCAGGTTGGCGCCGGTGAGTTTCATGCTGTCGTCGAAGTCGGCGCGGATCCGGAAGAGCAGCCCGAACTCGGGGTCGCTGCCCGCCAGAAGCGTGTAGAGCCATGCGGGGCCGATCATTATCACCTTCACATTAACCCGGATCGGCTCGGGCTGTAACTCCACCGCCCCGAAAAGCCTCATCATGTCGTTGGCCCTTATGACCACGGTCTGGTTCTTCAGGGTCTGGGACAGGCTCTGCCAGAGACCCGGGTACCGCACCACATCCATGGCGTCCAGGATCAGGAATCCGCCGTTCGCCTTCAGGTAGGAGCCGGCGCTTATCATGGTGTGATCGCTGTAGGGTCTGTTCTCCACCATGATCCTGTCAATGGTGCCGAAAAGGCTCGCGGGATCGGGAAAGTTTTCCACCACCACCGGTTTGGTCTTCCTGCCGGAGTTGTCCACAAGGAGATTCACCCGGAAGACATGGTAGGGGTCACTGTCGGAATCGGCGCCGGAAAAGGCCTCCAGGTTCTCGAGGATGGTGGAGGCCATGCCGTCGGCATACTCCTCCAGGGATTTCCCCCCCCCGATGTGCTTCAACTGGTCGGTGATCCCCACAACCGTGGATCGCACCATCTCGGTCATCAGCTCATCCAGTGCGTTCTTGGCCTTCATATCTATGTCGTGGCTCCTCCGGAGCGCCTCGCTGAGTTTCTGGAAGAGCTTGTCGTGGCTGTCCCTGATCTCGGCCAGTTTCTCTTCGGTCATCGCCCCGGAGGAAACCATTTCCCTGAGCTGCTCATGGGTGGCGGGCTTGTTGTCTATCACCGGAAGCACATCGGGCCGCACCTGGCCCGGACCCACGGGGATGCTCACCAGGGCGAAACCGGCATTCTGGGCTTCCCTGGTGACGGCCTTCATCAGCTCCTCCTTCTTCTCGGAGAAGCTCCGCAGCAACCGGCCCCTCTCCCCGGCGGTGCGCTCGCTCTGGAGCACCGCGGGAATATTCCTCTTCAGGAGTTCCACACAGTTCTCGATGCCCTGTTTCAGCTTCCTGCCGCAACCGGCGGGCATTATGAGAACCCTGGGCTTGGCGGCGTCTTCAAAGTTGCAGGCGTAGCAGATGTCCTGCAGGGAATCGGAATTGATGTCTATCTTGTCCAGTATCCGCTTGACGGTGGTTTCACGGCCGCTTCCCGGAACGCCGGTGATGAACATGTTGTAACCTGAACCGGAAATCTCGAGGCCCAGGTGCACGGCTCCCACCGCCCTCTCCTGGCCGACGATCCTGTCGGTGGGTTTCAGCTCCCCGCTGTTCCCGAACCTGAATCTCGATGGTCTGCACCTCCATCTCAACTCCGAGGGCTTCAGGGGTTTCACGGACATGAGTACCTCCGTTCTCAACCGTGTTATCGCCGGGCCAAGAATACGCAATCCCGGATATCCGCCGCCCCGGCCGGATTCTCCAGCATAACGAAACCCGCGCCTCCACCCAAGGGCTCCGTGAACTCGATGAGGACGGTCCGCCCCCGCGGAAGCGGCCCTTCACCGGCGGGCGCCGGGACAAAGAGGCCCCGGAGACAGGGCAGGCCCACCCCCGCACCGGCCGGCAGCCACCGCCGGGCTCCACGGGGAAACCCCGCGGGGGACGGGATGGGAAGCACGACCCACCGGCGGCCGGCGGGAGTGTCAGGGGATCAGTTGAACTCCATGCGGCAGAACGGAACCCTGGTGCCGTCGGCCAGGCTGGCGATGCCCGACCCCGTCACCGTGAACCCGCAGCTCCGGTACGCCCGGATGGCCCTGACGTTGGACGCCCGCACGGTGAGGCGCATACGGTCTATTCCCATGACGAAACGGGCCTCACGGGCGGCCAGGTCTATGGCGCGGCGGCCGATTCCCAGCCCAAACATCCCGGGATCGCCGATGATGATTCCAAGGATGCCCTCCGGAGAGCCCTTCCGGCGGCGTTCCACCCAGACCCCCCCCACATCCCGCCCGTCGGCATTGATGACGTACCAGATGTAATCGTCGCCCCAGCCCGAAAGATCCGAGCCGTCGAAGAACTGGGGGCTTACCTTGTCCATGTAGTCCCCGGAGCCGATGGCTTCGCTCCAGGTACGAAGATTGGCCAGATCCCCGCCGGTGATGCGCCTGATGTAAACCTTCATGCTTCTGCGATGGCTTCCCGTGTTCACCCTCAGGTAAGCGTAAAGTCAGGGTATGATAAAAATACACTCCGGGTTGTCAACGCTGCGGATACCTGCGAGGCGAAGGGCGAACCGAACGCCGTTCCCCGTCAGGCGTGTTGCCCGGGCTATGCCCGGGTTTCCGGGGGCTCCGGTTCATGGGAGCCGGGCATGCCCCGCTCCTCTGTTGTGCTTCCAGAAGCCCTGTCGTCGAGGGCTTTCCCGAGCCGCCGGTCGAACGCCTCAACCCGGTGGCGGGTACGGAAAGACCAGCCGGCAGGTCTTGGGGGACGGCGGCGGCGTTGGTAGATTCCCGGTGAGCGAAGGGAGGCCCGTTGACCGCCGTATCCGGCAAGGAGCACTGGAACCGTTTCTGGAGCAGGCCCAGGAAACTGGACGAGATATACGACAACGACGACAGAATCCGGCGGGAGGTGATCCGCAGGTTCAGGCCCGACGGGGTTCTGACTCTCGAGGTGGGGGCCGCCACCGCCCGGGACAGCGCCGCCCTGGCGGAGGAGGGAGCGGTGGCGGTGGCGATGGACTACTCCCCCAAGGCCCTCGCCAGGGCATCCGAGGCGGGGGGCGGCGTGCTGCTGGTATGCGGGGACGGCCTGGCCATGCCCTTCAGGGAGGGCGTCTTCGGCCTGGTATTCCACCAGGGGGTGCTGGAACACTTCAGAGACCCCGCCCCCCTGACCCGGGAATGCACCAGGGTGCTGGCTCCCGGGGGCCTGCTCCTGGTGGACGTTCCCCAGACCTTCCATCCCTACACCCTTCTGAAAAAGGCCTTGATCGCCTGCGGAGCGTGGTTCGCCGGCTGGGAGACCCAGTTCACCGTCGGAGGGCTCCGGGCCCATCTGAGGAGTCATGGGCTCGCTCCCACAGGGGTGTACGCCCGTTATTTCCACCCTTCCCTGGGCTACCGGCTCCTCCGGGAGGTATTTCTGAGGCTCGGGGTCCGGCTTCCCATGCGACCGGTGCTGATACCGGGGATACACCGCATCAGGGCTTCCGTGAGGTCGGCCCTCGAGGGCAGCTTCATGGGTCCGGCGACCGGGGCGGTCATAGGCGTGTTCGCCAGGAAGCCCGGAGAATGAAGATACTGGCGGTGAACTGGAGGGACCCGGGCAACCCCGAGGCGGGGGGCGCCGAGATCCACCTCCACCATATCCTCACCAGGGCCGCCGCCGCGGGTCACCGGGTGGTTCAGGTGTCCCACGGGGTGGAGGGTCTTCCGGAGGTGGAGGACATGGACGGCGTGGAGGTGCGGCGGAACGGTTCCTGGTACTCCTTCAACCTTTCGGTGGGGAGGTACTGCAAGGGGCTCGGCCTGGACACCTTCGACCTGATTCTGGAGGACATCTGCAAGGTGCCGGTGTTCACCCCCCTCTGGTCGGACGTCCCGGTGCTGGCGGTGGTCCCCCACCTCTTCGGCACCACCGCCTACCGGGAGGTGGGCCCGGTGAAGGCGGCCTACGTGAACCTCCTCGAGTCGCTCATCCCCCGGATTTACCGCGGATGCCCCTTCGTGGCCATCAGCGAGAGCACCAGGAGGGATCTGGTGAGGAGGGGCGTACCCGGGGAAAGCGTGGAGGTGGTCCCCTGCGGAATGGAAACCAAGGTTTACCGGCCGGACCCCCAGGTTCCGGTGGACATGGGCAGGTTCGTTTACCTGGGCAGGCTCAGGAAATACAAGGGTGTACAGCACGCCCTCAGGGCGCTGGCCATCCTCAGGGAGCGCCGGACGGACGTGCGGCTGACGGTGCTCGGCGACGGTGATTACGCAGCCGACCTGAAAAAACTGTGCAGGCGCCTCGGGCTGGAAGACCTGGTTGACTTCGAGGGGTTCGTTCCCCTGGATAGAAAGCTGTTCTGTCTGAGAAACTGCTGTGCCGCCGTGTTTCCATCGGAAAAGGAGGGTTGGGGGCTCACGGTCATCGAGGCCAACTGCTGCGGGACACCGGTGATCGCCAGCCGGTCCGACGGGCTGAGCGACTCGGTCCGGCACGGGGAGACGGGGCTGTTGGTGCCCCACGGAAACCCGGAGGAGCTGGCGGACGCCATGGAGAGGATGATCGTGGAGCCGGGGCTGAGGCCGGCCCTTTCGGCCGGCGCCCTGGAATGGGGGGCACGGTTCGACTGGGACGCCACCGGGGCCGCGATGCTCGAAATCATGGAGAGAACCGTCAGGTCCCGGGGAAGGGCTTCTCAGCCCGAAAACCGGGAAGACCCGCCCCGCTGACCCCCGGGCGGGGCCCCGGCGTCATCTCCGGCGCCGTGGGGTCCGCCCTGAACGTCGCCGGGCATCCCCGTCCGGGGCCCGGCGGTCTTCACCGTCCACGAGAATCCTGTGGAGAACACCGTTGATGAAGGCTCCCGAGCCGGGCTGGTCGAACTCCTCGGCTATCCGCACCGCCTCCCGGATGACCACCGGAGCCGGGGTCCCCAGAAAGCGGGCCTCCGCCACCGACTGTTCCAGCAGAAGCCGGGTGATGGGGAAAAGCCGGTCCGGAGACCAGTTGGTCAGGGCTCCACCCACCAATTCGGATATCCCGGCCCGGTTTTCCTCGCAGGCTTCCGCCACGCCCCGGATCAGCGCCCTGGTTTCCGGATCAAAAAGGGTGGAAAAGCCCAGGTCTTCCATGCAGGCCGGAACGCTCGAGCCGCTCAGGTCGGCGGCGTATCGGCACTGCAGCAGGAACTTCCTGGCCTTGGCCCGCACTCCCACCGGTCAGGGTTTCCCTTTTCCGGAGGCCTGTTTCCCGAGACCCGCGATCTTTCTGTACAGGCTCACCATCTCCAGGCCGGTCATGGCCGCGTCGAAGCCCCTGTTGCCGCCCTTGGCCCCGGCCCTGTCAACCGCCTGCTCCACCGTGTCCGCGGTCACGATGCCGTAAATCACCGGTACCTTCGCTTCCATCCCCACGCGCCCGATCCCCCGGGCGGTTTCCCCGGCCACCTGGTCGAAATGGGGCGTCTCCCCGCGGATGACGGCCCCGAGGCATATCACGAGATCAAACCCCCCGGAACCGGCCAGCCCGGCCGCCGTGGCGGGGATCTCCCATGCGCCCGGAACCATGAATACATCCATGTCCTCGTCCTTCACGCCGTGTCGAAGCAGGCAGTCGGCGGCGCCTTCAAGAAGTTTCGAGGTGATGAAACTGTTGAACCTGGACACCACAAGGGCCGCCTTCAGGCCCTTTCCGTCCAGCTTTCCCTCATGAACCCGTGCCATCTTCCCCGACTCCCTTCAGGATGTGGCCCATCTTCTTCTTCTTGGTGGCGAGGTAAAACCTGTTTTCCTTGGTTGGGAGAATCTCGAGACCCACCCTCTCGGTCACCGTCAGACCGTACCCGGAGAGCCCCACTATCTTCTTGGGATTGTTAGTGAGCAGCCGGATGGTGCGAAGCCCCAGCCGGGAGAGGATCTGGGCGCCCATCCCGTACTCCCTGAGGTCCGGGGGGAAACCCAGCTTCTCGTTGGCCTCCACGGTGTCCAGGCCGTGATCCTGCAGATGGTAGGCCCGGATCTTGTTGGCCAGCCCTATCCCCCTTCCCTCCTGCGCCATGTAGAGCACCACCCCCAGCCCCTCCCCGGATATCCTCCGCATTGCGGAGTGAAGCTGAGACCCGCAGTCGCAGCGCCTGCTGGCGAACACATCCCCGGTGAGACACTGGGAATGAACCCTGACCAGCACGTTATCCCTGCCCCTCACATCCCCCTTGACCAGGGCCACGTGGGTGCTCCCGTCCACCTTGCTCCTGAAAACCATCATCCGGAAAACACCGAAATCCGTCGGCAGGTCCGCCTCGGCCTGCAGCTCCACCAGCACCTCGGTTCTCCGGCGGTGGTTCACCAGCTCCGCCACGGAGGTGATCAGCAACCCGTGAAGGGCGGCGAATTCCCTGAGCTGCGGCAGCCGGGCCATGGTGCCGTCGTCGTTCATCACCTCGCAGATGACCCCGGCCGGGCGGAGCCCCGCCAGCCTGGCCAGGTCCACCGCCGCCTCGGTATGCCCCACCCTGGTAAGCACACCGCCCTCCCGGGCCGCCAGGGGAAAGATATGCCCCGGCCTGGCCAGGTCGTCCGGCCGGGAGTCCGGGTCTATCGCCACCGCGATGGTCCTGGCCCTGTCGGCGGCGCTTATCCCCGTGGTGGTTCCCCGGGCGGCGTCTATGCTCACGGTGAAGGCGGTTTCGTGCAGAGACGTGTTCCTGGAGCACATCTCCCTGATGTCGAGCCTGTCCAGGGCTTCCCTCTCCATGGCGAGGCAGATGAGCCCCCGGGCGTGCCGGGCCATGAAGTTCACGGCGGCGGTGTCGCACCGGGAGGCGGCTATCAGCAGGTCGCCCTCGTTCTCCCGGTCCTCGTCGTCCACCACTATCACCATTCCGCCGTTCCGGAGCACCTCCAGGGTCTCGGGAATGGTGGCGAAATCAGAGCTGCTCAAGCTTGTCCCTCAATCCGTTTGAGCCGGTTTCCATGAAGCGTCGCAGGTACTTGCCCACGATGTCGAACTCTATGTTCACCCGATGGCCCGGCTTCCAGAGGCCGGCGTTGGTCCTTTCCAGGGTCTCCGGTATCACCGCCACGGAAAAACCGGCCCCGGGGAGCAGGTCCGCCACCGTCAGACTGATGCCGTTCACCGCAGCCGAACCTTTTTCCACCAGCAGCCCGCGCCACCGGGAGGGGCAGGTGATCTCCACCCGGCGGAACTCCCCCAGGCGTCTCACCGAAACCACGGTGCCCGTACAGTCAACGTGGCCGGTCACCAGGTGCCCGTGCAGCCTTGCGGAGAGCGAGAGGGGGCGTTCCAGGTTCACCCGGGCGCCGGGCCCCAGGGGAACCGTCCTGCGCATCGTCTCGGGGCTCACCCGGAATACCGCCGTTGACCCGGAAAGCCGCTCCACGGTGAGACACGAACCGTCCACCGCCAGACTGTCCCCGGGGCGGAGTTCAGAAGAGAGGTCCGTTTCCAGGGACAGGTTTTCCCCGGCGGCCGCCACCCTCCCCATCCCCTCAATCAGGCCGGTAAACAAGCCTGCCCTCCACCAGGGTATCCACCCCGAGCCTCTCGAAAACCATGTCTTCCAGCGACAGGGCGCTGTCCATGCCGACTGTCCGGAGGTCGTGGAACACGGGTACCCCGCCGCCGCCCAGGAGTTTGGGCGCGGTGAAGACGCTTATCCGGTCAACCAGGGCCTCGTTTATCAGGGCGGTGGCCAGCCTGGGGCCCCCCTCGCAGAGCACCAGCCCCAGCCCCATGGAGAGGGTCCGGGCCAGAAGGTCCGCCAGGCCGCTGAAGACTACGGTCTCCCCCGGAGGGTTCCAGCGGGACCCAGCAGGTACGGCGGTGACGGTCCTTTCCCCGTCGGAGTAGAGCTTCAGCCGGGCGGGAAGGGGACTTCCGGCAACAACGATGCGGACGGGCCGGGAACCGGGGCCGTCGTGGGCAAGGGACGGGTCGTCCATCAGCGCGGTGCCCGAACCCACCATGACCGCGTGGGATTGCTCCCGCATTTCCCGCACCCTCTTCCGAGACTCCGGACCGGTTATCCAGCGGCCGCCGCCGTCGGGGGCCGCCGCCCGGCCGTCCAGGGAGACGGCCATCTTGAGGTGGAGAAAGCTCCTGCGGCGCTTCAGGCAGTGTATCCATACCCTGTTGAGTTCCAGGGCCTCCTTCTCCCTCACACCGGCGACCACCTCTATCCCCCTGTCCCGGAGGTAATCGAACCCCCGGCCGCTGACCCTGGGGTCCGGGTCGGCCATGGCCGCCACCACCCTCCGGATGCCCGACGAGACGATCCGGTCAACGCAGGGCGGAGTCCTGCCCTGGTGTACGCAAGGCTCCAGGGTCACCACCAGGGTGGCCCCCGCCGGAACTTTCCCGGCGCGATCCATGGCCATGACCTCGGCATGGGGGGCGCCGCAGCATTCATGGCAGGCCTCGCCGATAACCGCGCCCTCTCCGTTCAGCACCACGGCCCCCACCATGGGGTTGGGAAACACTCCCGGCCAGCCGCCCCGGGCCAGGGCCAGGGCCCTGTCCATCGCTACGGTCTCGCCGGGAGTCACGGTCAATCCCGGACCTCCCGGACGCTGAGCCTGCCGATAACGGCGTTGATGGCGTACTGATCCTCCAGACTCCCCATGGCCAGGATGATGTGGGTGGCGTCCGCCACCGGCATCCCGAAGGTGGGGTCCATGGCGACCCAGTCGCCCACCCACACCGCGGGCCAGGCGTGGTAGCCGAACCTGCCGTGGTCGATGTAAACTATGCCGTTGCAGACCGCGGACGGTATCCCCGCCGCCCGGGCCAGGGCCACGAACAGCGCGGTGTGTTCGTTGCAGTCGCCACGCATGGCGTCCAGCACGTCCACCGCCGAGGGCAGGGAAACCGTGGGCACGTCCTCCACCGCAAGGTCAACGTACCGGCATATGGCCGAAGCCGCCGCCCAGGCGTCGGCGGCCCCCGCGGTAAGACTGTCCGCCAGGGCTTTTATCGCCGGATCGTCGCACTGGATCAGGGGTTCCGGCATCAGGTGCTCCTCCAGGTCCCCGGAGACCTCCGGCATGGGAAACGGGGGAATCATGGATTCCTGCGGAAGCCGGGCGCACACCGTCACAAGAGGGCCGGGACGGGATGACTGAAGCCCCGGATAGTCCAGGGTGAATATGGACCAGTCTATGTCGCCCTCCAGCGACCAGGTTCTCTCCCCCTGGGAACGGGGATTCTCGATCACCGGCGACGGTACGGAATAGGCAAGGTAGAGGTCTCCCGCAGGAACGATGCTTCCATCGGTGTCGGGGGTGACCCGGGTCAGCGTCAGCCCCAGGCCGGGTTCCTCCTCCCGGACCACCTGCCCCTCCCAGACCCAGACCAGGTTGCTCATTCCGGCGGTGTTCACCCGGAGTTTGGCCGCCCGGACGACATCCCCCAGAAGGTCCGCCTCCTCGATTCCGAGGCATGTCACCGTGGCGGGGATGATGCTCCCGGTGGTGGGGTCGAAGGTGTCGTAAACCCGTTCGTCCCCGGGAGCCCACTGCATCCCGGCGGCGGCCAGGTCCATGAATGCGGGCAGGTAGCCGTCCCCGGACTCCACGGAACGGGTGATCCTCCTGCCGGAGGTCTCTATCTCCGTCTCGATGACCCCTCCCCGGCGGACTGCGGACACCCTGATGTCGCTCGTGCCGTCGCTCATCTCCATGGTCACGGCCCCCAGGTCCAGGTCCCTCCCGGTGCGGGCGGAGGAGTTCATGGTGACCCTCCTTTCGGTTCCCAGCAGGTTGATCACCCACATCATGTCCTGGGTCACCAGCAGGGAGTCCGGCCCCTGTTCCGTCACGGTCATGGTCATGTACCCGACGTTCTGCCCCTGAAGGCCGACGGTGAACCTCTGAAGGTCCGCGGACGCCCGGCTTGCCCTGGGCTGCGGAGCCTCACAGCCCAGGGCCATGAAGACCACGGGCATCAGTTTGAGCAATCTCATCGCTTGCCTCCTCGTCGCATGAACTCGCTGACCGCCTCCACCGCCCGGACACCGGCCTTTCCGTCCCAGAAGGGGATTTCCACGGGGCCGACCCGGGCCCGGGAAAGCCTCTCCTCCACCGCATCCGGTATCCCCCGGGGATCCGGACAAAGCACGTTGGTGCCCAGCAGACACGTGATCGGCCTTTCCGTGTTGGGCCTGACGGTGACGCAGGGAACCCCCAGCACACTGGTCTCCTCCTGAACCCCTCCCGAATCGGTTATCACCACCGAGGCGCTTCGCTCGTGGGCGACGAACTCCAGGTAGGAAAAGGGGGCGAGCATCCTCAGGTTCTCCGGAACGGCTCCGGCGAGACCGCACTCGGAGATGCTGCGAAGGGTCCTGGGATGGGCGGGAAATACCAGGGGCATATCCAGCCGCCCCAGGGCCGACAGGATCTCCGACAGCCTTTCCCCGTGATCCACATTGCCGGGCCGGTGGAGGGTGACCAACCCGTAGGGCTTCTCCGGAACCTCGATACCGTCGGTTTCGGGAAGAAGCCTGAGCAAGGTGTCTATCATCGTGTTTCCAGTCATGACCACGGCATCCGCCGGGAGCCCCTCCGCCAGCAGGTTGTCCCGGGCCTCGGGGCTGGTGATCAGCAGAAGGTCCGACAGTTGGTCGGTGAGAACCCGATTCACTTCCTCGGGCATGGTTCTGTCGAAGCTCCTGAGGCCCGCCTCCAGGTGGATCACCGGCACCCCGTGCCTCGCCGCCGTGAGAGAGCAGGCCAGGGTTGAGTTGACGTCGCCCACCACCACCACCGCTTCCGGAGCCCCCCGGATCAGCACGGGTTCGTAGGCTTCCATGATCCGGGCCGTCTGAAGGGTGACGGATCCGCCCCCGCAGCCCAGGAAAACGTCCGGACGGGGCAGGCCCAACTGGTCGAAGAAGCTGCCGGACATGGAGTGATCGTAATGCTGCCCGGTATGGACGATCCTGAAGGGGAACCCCGCCGCCCTCACCAGGGGGTCAATTTTCATGAAGTTCGGCCTGGCGCCGCACACCAGGTCAATCAACGCAGTTCTCCGGATCCAGCATGGCCAACCGCAGGCCGTGCCGCCCCCCCTCGAAACCGCCGGCCAGGAAGGCGCACAGGATTTCCCAGGCGTGGAAGGGGGCGGTGAAGCCCCCGGCCAGCACCAGGACGTTGGCGTCGTTATGCCTTCGGGCGAAGGACGCCATGGTGGCATTCATGCACAGGGCCGCCCTGATTCCCGGATGTCTGTTGGCGGCGATGCTCATGCCGATGCCGGAATTGCACACCAGTATCCCCAGTTCACAGGAACCGGAAAGCACCTCCCGGCAGAGCCTGTGGGCGTAAACCGGGTAGTGCACCGAGGAGTCGGCGTTTCCGGTTCCGAGGTCAATCACCTGGTGGGATTCGGAGAGCCTCTCCACCAGGTACGCCTTCAGTGGGTATCCGGCGTGGTCGGAAGCCGCCGCCAGCCTCAACTCAGGCTCTCCCGGTGTATGAGGCCACCACCCCCGACAGCACCAGACTGCAGAGCTTGCTCTCGGCGCTGTCCGCACGACTCGTGAGCACCACCGGGTTTCTGGCCCCCATTATCACCGCCCCCAGCTCCCCTCCGGCAAGGAAGATGAGGGTCTTGTAGAGGACATTGCCCGCTTCTATGTCCGGCAACAGTACCAGGTCCGCATCGCCGGCCACGGGGCCGCTCACCTTCTTGATCCGCACGGCCTCCCTGGAAACCGCCAGATCCATGGCGAGGGGACCCTGGAACAGAATGTCGCCGAACTCGCCGGCCATGGCCAGCTCCTGGAACCGGGCGGCTTCCAGGGTGCACGGCATCTTGTCGTAGGGCAGTTCCTTGGCGCAGACGTAGGTGCACTTGGGAGGCTCGATCCCCAGAGAGCGGGCCACCACGATGGCGTTTTTGAGAATCTCCTTCTTCTGGTCGAAATCCGGGGCGATGTTCATGGCCGCATCCGTAACGATCAGGAGCTTGTGGTAGCCCGGCACCTCGAAGGCGGCCACGTGGCTCAGGAGCCCACCGCCCCGGATACCGTGCTCCTTGTCCAGGACGGCCTTCAGAAAAGTGCTGGTGGCCACCAGCCCCTTCATGAGGACCCCCGCTTCACCCCTCCTGACCAGGTCCACCCCCCGGAAGGCGCTGTCTTGGTCGTTCGCCGCATCCACCACCCTGATCCCGTTGAGATCGAAGCCGACTTCCTCCGCCGCCGCCCTGATCCCCGGTTCCGGGCCGACCAGGACGCAGTCCATCATGCCGCCCTCCACCGCCTGCTTTACCGCCGTGAGGGTCTCGACTTCGTCCGCCCGGACCACGGAGACCGTTTCCGACGGGATGTCCCTGGCCAACTGCTTCAACTGCGAAAGGGTTCTGATGGGTTCCATAAGTCGTTCTTCTCCCGTGATTGCGGGGATGTCCCCCTGAAGGAAAAACACAGCAGTATGAAATATACCCCGGCGAAGGGAAAAGAAACGGCACCGTGCGGCGAAAAGCCGGTGCGTGTTGACAAGCGACGGCGCCGGGGCGAGATTTACGGATCGTGAAATCGTTCTGCATTAGCTCGATACACCCATTTCAGGACCCGTAGTCAGCAGCGGCGGGGTCCCGAAGCACCGGAAGGATTCCACCATGAAGCACATTCCCGCCAACATGGTCAAGGCAACCATAGGACGGCACATACTCGCCGACGGATACGACATTGTCCTCGATCTGAGGAAGAGCCGGGGGAGAATCATCCACGACGCGGCGACCGGAAAGGACTACCTGGACCTCTTCAGTTTCTTCGCCAGTGCGCCCCTCGGTATGAACCCCCCGGGCCTCACGTCCCCGGAATGGCTGAAGCACCTTGGGGAAACCGCCGTGAACAAACCCAGCAACAGTGATTTCTACACCGAGGAGATGGCCGTCTTCATCAAAACCTTCGCCGAGGCGCTCATCCCGCCGAGCCATCCCCACCTCTTCTTCGTATCGGGAGGCGCACTGGCGGTGGAAAACGCCCTGAAGACCGCCTTCGACTGGAAGATCAGAAAGAACATCGCCGCCGGCAGGGGCGAACTGGGCACCAAGGTGATCCATTTCAGAAACGCCTTCCACGGCAGGTCGGGGTACACCCTCAGCCTCACCAACACCGCCGACCCCAGGAAGTACATGTACTTCCCGAAATTCCCCGACTGGCCCCGGATTGACGAGCCCGCCATAGTGTTCCCCCTCGAGAAGAACCTCGACGCGGTGAAGGCCGCCGAGGCCAAGGCCCTGGCCCAGATAGACCGGGCGGTGGAGAGGCACGGCCACGACCTGGCATGCCTGATAATCGAGCCGATACAGGGGGAGGGGGGAGACAACCACTTCCGCCGGGAGTTCTTCCAGGCGCTCCGGGAGCGGGCCGACAGGCACGACTTCATGCTGATCTTCGACGAGGTTCAGACCGGCATGGGCCTCACGGGCAACTGGTGGGCCTGGCAGGGGATAGGAGTCGCCCCGGACATCTTCTGTTTCGGAAAGAAGACCCAGGTCTGCGGAATCGCGTGCAGCGAAAGGGTGGACGAGGTCCCCAACAACGTGTTCCAGGAATCCAGCCGTATCAACTCCACCTGGGGCGGCAACCTGGTGGACATGGTGAGGTGCACCGGATACATCGAGATAATGCTGAAGGAAAACATTCTGCAGAATGTGCGGGCCCAGGGGGATAAGGTTCTGAAGGGGCTCGAAAGGCTGCAGGAAAGGTTCCCGGGCCGGCTCTCCGGAGCCAGGGGCGCGGGCCTCATGTGCGCCTTCGACCTCGAGGACGGTGCCCAAAGGGACGCCCTGGTGAAGCGGGTCTTCGAGAACGGCGCCATCATCCTGCCCTGCGGCGTCAGGTCCATCCGGCTCAGACCGCCCCTGAACATCACCGACGCCGAGACGGACCGGGCCCTGGAGATCATCGAAACCTCCGCGAAGGAACTCTTTGCCTGACCAGCGGAAGGATTCTGGCGGCGGCATGAGCCGGATGCTCTTCTCCGGATACAGGCTCGATATAGCCAGGGTGGCCGACCACCTGGCTAACATGGGCTGGTGCGAGGGCAGCGCGGGGAACATCTCCCTTCTCCTGCCCCGGGGCGAGTACACCCACGAAGAACACCAGCAGGCTTCCATGCCGCTGCCGGAACCGATCCGTCCCCTGGCGGGGAGAACGATACTGATAACAACCGGTGGAAGCCGGTTCAGAAGGATGATGATTGACCGGGAAACCGCCATAATCCCGGTGACCGTTTCCAGGTTCGGGAATTCGGTCCTCTGGCCTGAGGGCTCGGACAAACCCTCCAGCGAACTCTCCACCCACCTGCAGGTGCTGGCCCTGGCGGAAGGAAGGGGTTGGCCGTCGGCCTCCATCGTACATACCCATTCCACCTCCATGCTGGCCCTCTCCTCCAGCGACCTGCCGGGGGAAACCCTGGAAGACGCCATGTGGAGGGCCCATCCCGAACTCTCGCAGCTCCTGGAGAACGGCCTGCACTTCCTGGACTTCCAGCCTCCGGGCACCTGGGAGCTGGGTGAAAACACCGCGGAACTGTTCACCCGCTCCGACGTGGTAATCTGGAGAAAACACGGCATCCTGTCCTTCGGCCCGGACCCCGATACCGCCTGCGACTACGTGGAACTCGCGGAGAAAGCCGCGTCGCTGCTCCTGATGGAGATGAACGCCTTCGGACGTTTTCAGGGATTGAAGGACAGGGAACTGAAGGTTCTGAGGGACGACCTGGCCAGGGATTGACCCTGAAGCCGCCTGCCGCACCAGCCCGGCCCCCTTGCGGTCGAGGTAAAACGCTCGCTTCAGCCGCTTCGGGGGTGAGGCCGTTCAGACGGCGGCGATTCCGCTCAGGGGGTGAGGCGCTTCACGTCCCTGGGAAACATGGTGGTGTAACGGATGTTCTCCACCCCCAGGAGCCTCGCCGTAAACCTTTCGAGGCCGATGGCCAGCCCTCCGTGCGGCGGCAGGCCATACAGGTGAGCCTGCAGGTACCCGGCGAAGTCGTCGGGATTCAGGCCGAAGGCCCTCATCTTTTCCACCTGCATCGCATAGTCGTGTATCCTCTGCCCCCCGGTCGTGATTTCCAGCCCCCGGAAGAGCAGATCGAAACTCCTGGTGGTTCCCGGCGCCTCCGGATCGTCCATGGTGTAGAACGGCCGCTTCTTCGTGGGAAAATGGGTGACGAACACAAACTCGCTTCCCCACTCACGACTCGAGTGGCGGCATAGAAGCCTCTCCTCCTCGGGGTCCAGATCGGGCTCCGACGAGTAGTCCCGGCCGTCCATGGCCCCGGCTATCCGGTGGGCTTCCTCCAGCGTCACGCTGGGAACCTCCGCCGGGATCCCGGGCAACTCCGCCCCCAGCAGTTCCAGCACCGGACGGTATTCCCGTCGAAGCAGGTCCATGCAGTGCCCCAGCAGTTCCACCTCCAGCTTCATCACGTCGGTGTGATCCGTTATGAAACCCATCTCCAGATCGAGGGAGGTGTATTCGTTCACGTGCCGGCTGGTCTGGTGGGGCTCGGCCCGGAAGACGGGCCCCGTCTCGAAGACCCGCTCGTAGATCCCCACCCCTATCTGCTTGTAGAACTGGGGGGACTGGGCCAGGAAGGCGGTCCTGTCGAAGTAGGTCACCGGAAAGATGTCGGCCCCTCCCTCCGCACCGGCCAGGCATATCTTGGGGGTGTGGATTTCAGTGAAACCCTTTTGCTGCAGATACTCCCTGAACCCCCGGCAGAGCCCCTCCGCCACCTTGAGCCTGGCCCTCTCCACCGGGTGTCGGAGACTGAGGGGCCGCAGGTCCAGATTGTTATCTATGTGCAGCTCCAGAACCTTCTTGGACAGGTCCACCGGCGACTTCCCGCCGGGGGATGAGATAACCTCTATTCGCTCCACATGGACCTCGACGTTGCCGGGATTGATGGCGGGGTCCTTGATGGAGGCCTCCTTCACAAGGCCGGTTACGGAAACCGACTGCTCCTCCTCCAGGTTGCGGAGCGTGCCCTGGGCGTTCTCTCCGGAAACGATGCACTGCACCAGTCCGTCGTGCCGTCTGAGGATCACGAATCCGCCCCAGGAGAGCCTGCGGATCCGCATCACCATTCCGTGCAAGGTGACATGGCTTCCCGTCATGGCGGAAAGCTCCGAACCGGTCAGGGGATGCGTGGCCTCTCCGGCGGGAACCGTTGTCATTCTTCCTCCTTTTCGACGCTCTTCATGTTTCTGACAAGCCGGTTCGGGGTTCCGGAGTACCGGGCCGAGGCATTCGATACGGTCGCTTCAATCCTCTTCGCCAGCGCCTTCGTCTCATCCGTCAGGGTTCCCGCCCCGGCGGCGGAGTGCAGAATCTGCCCGGTCCTCGCGGAAACCTCCGACAAGCGGATCAGGTAATGGGTGCGGCACCTCTCCCGGAAGAATTTCATCTCCTTCAGTCCCGCGGTGAGGGCCCGCTCCTTCTCGAGCCGGAAGCCACACTCAAGCCTTTCCAGCTCCTTGATCAGCAAAGCCAGCTCCCTGTCGGCTCTTGTACCCGTTCTTCCGGCGTTCATCGCCCCCCGCGCATTCAGGTCTTCCCCGACAATACTAAAAAACGGGTTCTCCCGGACCAGGGCTCGGTTGCACGGATTCCCGGGCTGGAATAGATTCCTGCCACCGAAGCATCAACTCCCGGGGGGAGATTATGGAAGAAAAACCCAGAATACTGGCCGTGAACCCAGGGTCCACCTCCACGAAGATTTCAGTCTTCGATGGGAAGAAAGAGGTCTGGAATCTGAAGCTGGACCACTCCGCCCGGGAGCTGGCTCCATACAGGAGTATCTTCGAACAGTACGACTTCCGGGAGAAGGCCGTACTCGGCGCTCTGGAGAGGGCGGGCTACCCCATCCGCAGTTTCGCGGCGGTGGTGGGCAGGGGCGGCCTGTCCAAGCCGATCCGCGGGGGAACCTACAGGGTGACCACCGGCCTTCTGAAGGACCTTTCAGAGGGCGCCTACGGGGAGCACGCCTCCAATCTGGGGGCGCCTATCGCCGCAAAGCTCGCGGAGAGTGCCGGCTGCGACGCCTTTATGGTGGATCCGGTGGTGGTGGACGA
>JAKPTG010000023.1 GCA_029571005.1 Candidatus Fermentibacterota bacterium | reverse complement strand
CCGCCCGGCCCACGAAGGGTATGCCTTGCCGGTCCTCGCTGGCCCCGGGCCCCTCCCCCACAAACAGGATTCCCGACCACGGGTTGCCGTCGCCGAAAACCAGTTTGTTCCTCCCTCCGGAAAGCCTGCACCCGGTACACCCTTCCGTTTCACTCCTCAGGGCTTCCAGCGCATCCCCATCCTCCGGGGGGGCTTCCTTCACCGGAGTCTCCGGCGGCTCCGGAGCCGGCAGGGCCACCTCAACTATCCCGAAGCTTCTGATCACGTTCCAAAGGGGCTCGTTCCCGCTCAAACCCTCTCCCCTAAGATAGAGGCCAACACCATGGCCACGAATCTTTTCGACCCCGGCGGCACCGGAACGAAGCTCCCGTCGCGAAACAGGAGTTCCCCCCGGTTGGTCTCGCTCTCCATGCCCTCCCCGGGAACGTCGCCCCGGTTGAGAAACGCCGCGAAGGCCCCCTTGCGCCGGAGTTTCTCCAGAGCCCTCTCCCTGCCGTCCGGCCCGAACTCCAGGGAGAAGGAGAGCACGGGGCACGTCCGCCCGAGGCTCTCCAGAAGGTCCGGCGTGGGCTCCAGCTCCAGGGTCAGGCCCCCGCCCCGGGGGACCTTTCCGGGAAGAATCGTGGCCGGCCGGAAATCGGACACCGCGGCGGCCATCACCAGAAGGTCCGCCCCGGGGGTGCAGGCCCGGAGTTCCCGGAGCATCTCCCCGGCCGTCTCCACCCTCCTCGTCTCCACGGAACCCGGAGGGGAGTCGTAGCGGCAAGGGCCGCTTATCAGAACCACATCGCCCCCCGCGTCCAGAAAGGCGTGCACCATCGAGATCCCCATGAGACCGCTGGATCTGTTGGATATGAACCGGACCCCGTCAATCCCTTCCCTGGTGGGGCCTGAACACACCACCACCCTGCGTCCCCGCCAGGCGGACAGGCCCCCGAAAAGGCCGGAATGGTAGCCAAGGGCCGGCGAAGGCCACGGCGCGGAAGAGAGCCGCATCTTCTCGGCCCGGTAGATCGCCCGGATGTCCCGGCCGGCGGCGTCGGGATCACCGTTCTCCACGAAGTAGTCGAAGACCCCCATGAACGCCACCTCGTCGGCGGCCGCCGAAAGCCTCCTGTCAATTTCCTCCCCGGAGTCGGTGCCCCGGCCCGCGAGCCTGCGCCGGAGTTCGTCGCCGTCCGGGGGAAGCACGAAAACCAGCACCGCGGAAGGGATCCTCCCCTTCACCTGCATCGCCCCCTGGACGTCTATGTCCAGAATGACGGACCCGCCGGAGGCCAGACGGTTCCGCACCCAGTCGGCCGAGGTTCCGTAACGGTTTCCGTGGACCCGGGCCCATTCCAGGAAACACCCCCCGGAAACCATCCCGTCGAACTCGGCATCGCTTACGAACCGGTAGTCCACCCCATCCTTCTCGCCCCCTCTGGGGGGCCTGGTGGTGCAGGACACGGAGAACCCCGCCTCGGGAAAAGACTCAACCAGACGCCTCGCCAGGGTGGTCTTGCCGGCGCCCGACGGCCCGGCCAGCACCATGAGAATCCCCCTACTGGACATTGGCCGACTGCTCCTTCATACCGCCCACTATCTCCTTCAGGCCTATCACCCTGTGGACCGCCTCGGAATCCGCCACCTTGGAGCCCATGGTGTTCAGTTCACGGTGCATCTCCTGAACCAGGAACCCCAGCCTCATCCCGCACTCCCGTTCCCCGAGAACGCTTCCCGCCTCCCGGACGTGGTGCATAAGCCTCCGGCATTCCTCGGAGATGTCCAGCCTGTCCGCCATCATGGCTATTTCCTGGACGAACCGGGCCGGGTCGGCCTCCGACTCGCCCAGAAGCTCCTCCACCCTCTTTCTGTTTTTTTCGTACACCGCCCTCACCCTGTCGCCGTGGGCCGCCTCTATGGGCGCAACCCCCGCCGCCAGGGTATCGAGACTCTCCCGGAAGAACTCCTCCAGCGCGGCTCCTTCCCTGAGCCTTGACGCGTGCAGCTCCTCCAGAGCCCGCCGGACCGTGCCCCGGGCCGCCTCCCGCAGTTCGCTGTTCCGGGCGGGGTTCGCAACCCTGAGAACCTCGGGAAGCTTCATGAGGTCCTTCACCGTGAAACCCGAAGGAATGCCGAGCCCGGCCTCCATCTCCAGGGCGGCCTTCAGGTAGGCTTCGGCGGCGGCCCGGTCCGGTTCCGGGACTGCCCCCCCGGGGCCCTCGGGTTCCACGGACAGCGCCGCGTCAATCCTGCCCCGGCGGAAAAGGCTCCTGGCCAGTTCATAGGCCTCGGCCTCCAGGTCCGGCATCTCCCTGGGAAACCTCAGGTTGACGCTGAAGCCGCGGTGGTTCACGGAACGGGCGGACGCCGTCACGAGAAACCCGCTCAGACGGGTGGATGAGGTACCGAAACCGGTCATGGATTCCATTTTCGTCTCCCGATGCAAGGCGTCCCCGGAGGGTAGTTATTATTTTCACCCTATGGGCCGTCAACCCGAAGGGGAGAAAACTCCTATGGAAGGCGTTCATCTCAGGGGCAGGCTGCCGGAGATAAGGGAACGGCTCTCCGGGCGGACGTGCCTCGGCGCGGGAATGGACCATCCCAGGGTCGTAACGCTGGAGTTCCGGAGCTTCCGGCTCATGCTGGACGCCCGCCCCGAGGCCCCGGACATCTGTTTTCTGGAGCCGGGCAGGGGGGCGCCTCCCCGGAATCCGGCATGGGAGCACCATCTGAAGGGGGCGACGGTGACCGGGATCCGGCAGGCGGGGCTGGACCGGGTGCTGGTGATGGAGTTATCGGGCCCGTCGGCGTACAGGAGGGAGTACTGCTCGCTCCGCTTTGAGATGACGGGCAGGAACGCGAACCTCATCCTGGTCCGGGAGCCCGACGGAAGGATCATCGCCTGCCTCCGGAGGGTGGGGCCGGACCTGTCCCGGGTCAGAACCGTGGTTCCCGGGGGGCTCTACTCCCCGCCGCCGCCCTCGGGCCTTCCACCGGAACTCTGGGCCGAAGCCCGGTTCCCTGAGAATCCCGGGCCGGCGGACCTTTACGGAACCCTGGAGGGGGTCGGCCCCCGGGCCGCCTCCGCCATCCTGGCCCGGGCGGCCCGGAAGGGGGAACCTCCGGAGAGAACCGTGGCGGAACTCGCCGGGGAACTGGCCCGGGAGAGGCTTCCGGAGTGGCTCCGGGAGACCCCGGCGGAAAGGACGGAACCCGGGGCGCAAAAGCCCCCCGTCCTCGGAGCGCTGGCCTCCCGGCTGGCGAAGGAGCAGAGGGACCTGACCCGGAAGACCACGGCGGCCTCCGAGGCCCTGACAAGGCTGGAGAGCCCCGAGACCTTCCGGAAGTGGGGGAACCTGATCCTCGCCCGCAAGGAGTCGCTGGCCAGGGGCATGGAGAGGGCGGAGCTTACGGACTTCGACGGCAACCCGGCGGAGATTCCCCTGAAGAAGGCCCTCACCCCTGTGGAGAACGCGTCCAGGTATTTCCGCAAGGCATCCGGGGCGGCGACGGAGAGGGAACGCCTGAAGGCGGGCATCGAGAGGGCCGCGGTCCGTCTGGAGGAGATCGCCGGCCTGCTCGCCGGCCTCGAAGACCTGACTCCGGAGGAGGCGGCGGACCTCCTGGCCGCACCCCGGGCGGACAGGAACACCAGGAAGCCCAGGGAATACGTTCTTGGGGACGGTTGGCGCTGCCTCGCGGGTCGCAACGCCAGGGAGAACGAGGAACTCACCTTCCGCATCGCGGCCCGGGACGACTTCTGGTTTCACGCCCGGGGCGCCCAGGGAAGCCATGTCATCCTGCGGAGGGACGGCAGGCCGGGGAACCCCCCGGAAAGGATTCTCAGGGAGGCCGCCGGAATCGCGGCGCTCAACTCGGGGCTGAAGGGGATTATTCCCGTTGACTACACCCTGGTGAAGTATGTTCGCCGGGTGAAGGGGGCCCCCCGGGGGTTCGTCGCGTACACCCGGGAAAAAACCCTCTTCGCCCAGGTTGACTGAGGTCGTCCGGAACGGTTTTCCCTCTTATCTTCCAGTGGGTATGGAGGTGCCATGGGTTCCAACAGAGCTCTGCTGCTGGTGCTGGACGGAGTGGGCGTCGGCGAAGCGCCGGACGCGGCGCGTTACGGAGACGCGGGAAGCGACACCCTGGGGAACACCGCCCTGGTCTGCGGAGGTCTGAGGCTGCCGGAACTGGAAAAACTCGGTCTGGGCAACATCCATCCCATCTCCGGGGTGGCGCCGGCCCGGAGCCCCCGGGCCGCCTGGGGCAGGTCCCTGACGGCGTCGCCCGGCAAGGACAGCACCACCGGCCACTGGGAGATGATGGGCGTCATACTGGACAGCCCCTTTCCGACATTCCCCCAAGGCTTTCCGGACGGTTTTCTCGGAGAGTTCTCGAGGCGGTGTCACAGGGGGGTTCTGGGCAACGTCACCGCCTCCGGCACGGAGATCATCGAAAGGCTCGGGGCGGCGCACGCCGCCACCGGCGACCTGATCGTGTACACCTCCGCGGACAGCGTCTTCCAGATAGCCGCCCACCTGGACGTGGTACCCCTGGAGGAGCTTTACCGCTGCTGCCTCATAGCCAGGGAACTCCTGACCGGCCCTGAACTGGGGGTGTCCCGGGTCATCGCCAGGCCCTTCACCGGCTCTCCGGGCTCCTTCTCGAGAACCGCCCGGCGGAGGGACTTTTCACTGCCCCCTCCACGTCCCACCCTGCTCGACCATCTGGCGGAGGAGGGGATTCCGGCCACCGGCGTGGGCAAGGTTGACGACCTCTTCGCGGGACGTTCCATCCGGACAATGCACGTGGAGTCCAACACCGAGGGCATCGCGACCCTTCTGGATCAGATGGACTCCCGGCACGAGGGGTTCATCTTCACGAACCTTGGGGATTTCGACACCCGCTGGGGCCACAGGAACGATCCGCACGGCTTCAAGGCCGGGCTCGAGGAGGTGGACCGGGCTATCCCGGAGATCATCCGGAGGCTCCGGCCCGGGGAGCTGTTCATTGTCACCGCGGACCACGGCAACGATCCCACCACCGAAAGCACCGACCACTCCCGGGAGTACGTCCCGCTTCTGGCGATGACCAAGGGCTTCACGGGGGCCCCGCTGGGCGTCAGGAAAACCCTGGCGGACATCGCGGCCACCCTGGCGGACTTCTTCGGCCTGCCCCCCCGATATCCGGGAACCGGGTTTCTGCCGGAGACCAGGAGGAGACATGAACACTGACAGGCTTCTGGCGGCGGCCAGGGATGCGGTCCGGCACTGCCGCTGCCCCTACTCGGGGTTCAGGGTGACGGCGGTGCTGGAGAGCGAAGACGGCCGCCTGTTCCCGGGGGTGAACATAGAAAACGCCTCCTTCGGGCTTACCCTTTGCGCTGAAAGGGCGGCCGCGGCCCGGGCGATCTCCTCCGGGGCGACCGGTTTCGTGAGGATGCTGGTGTACTCCCCCGACGGAACCCCCATGCCCTGCGGAGCGTGCCGGCAGTTCCTGGCGGAGTTCTGCCGGGAGGACTTCCAGGTGCTCGTGGCGGGGCGGGACGACCCTCCCCGAGCCTACCGCCTGGGCGAGCTGCTTCCCCACGCCTTCACCCTGGCCCCGGAAAGGACACCCCCCCGTGCCCCGGAAATCCACTGAGGGATACGGGTTCGGCTGGTTCAAGGGTGTTTACACCCCCAGCATTCTGACGATCTTCGGCGTGGTGATGTACCTGAGGTTCGGATAGCTTCTGGGCCACCTGGGCCTGCCCCGGACCATTTTCCTGATTCTCTTCGGCAATACGATCACCATGCTCACGGCCCTGTCCCTCTCGGCCCTGGCAACGAACATGAAGATCGGCGGGGGCGGCGCCTACTTCATCATCTCCCGGTCCCTGGGGCTGGAGCCGGGAGCCGCCATCGGGATTCCCCTCTTTCTTGCCCAGGCCCTGGGGGTTTCGTTCTACACCGCGGGCTTCGCGGAAGCGGTGGGGTGGGTTTTTCCCGGGCTCCCACCGACGACGACGGGCATCGTCACCCTGGTGGTGCTTTCCGTACTGGCCTGGAGCTCCGCCGACCTGGCCCTCAAGTCGCAGTTCTTCGTCATGGCGGCCATAGGGCTGTCCCTGGTTTCCTTCTTCGCCGGCGGCCCCGTCACCTCCTCCGGCTCCGGAAACCTTTCGGAGATTTCCGCGTCTCCGGGCTTCTGGGCGGCGTTCGCGGTGTTCTTCCCCGCCGTCTCGGGGATCGAGGCGGGGATTTCCATGTCCGGCGACCTGAAGAACCCGGCCCGGGCCCTCCCCCTGGGAACCCTGGCGGCGGTGACCACCGGGCTCCTGGTGTATCTGGCCATCCCGATTCACCTCGATGCCATGGTTCAGGACAAGACCCTGCTGCTCACCAGACCGTTGATCATGCGGGACGTGGCTCGTTTCGGAGGGCTGATAATCCTGGGCGTCTGGGGCGCTTCCCTCTCCAGCGCCATGGGCTCCCTGCTGGGGGCCCCCAGGACCCTCCAGGCCCTGGCCCGGGACGGGGTGATGCCCGGATTCCTCGGAAAGGGGTTCGGCAAGGGGAACAACCCCAGAATCGCCACCCTCCTGGTGTTCTGCATCGCCCTGGGGGGTATCCTGGCGGGTGACATCAACTTCATCGCCCCGATACTCACCATGTTCTTTCTCACCTCCTACGGGTTCCTCAACTTCTCCGCAGGGCTGGAGAGCCTCGTCGGCAGCCCCACCTGGAGGCCCCAGTTCAAAGTGCCCTGGGTATTGTCCATCATCGCTTCGGCGGCCTGTCTCGCCGCCATGCTGATGATAAACGCCGGAGCCACCATCCTGGCGGTGCTGGCGTGCGGAGCCATCTACTTCCTGCAGAAGCGCCGCAGGATGCAGGCCAAGTGGGGCGACCTCCGATCCGGAATCCTCATGCTCCTGGCCCGTTTCTCCCTTTACAGGCTCGCCGACAGGGAAGCCGACGAGAGGTCGTGGAAGCCCAACATCCTGGTGTTGAGCGGCCTCCCGACCCAGAGGTGGTACCTGGTGGACTTTGCGGAGGCCATCGCCGGGAAGTCCTGTCTCGTCACCGTGGCCATGGTCCTGCCGGAGGATTCCGGCGACGAGAGGGCGCAGTCGGCCCAGGACGTCCTGAGGGACTACCTGCGGCGGCACCACGTGAACGCCCTGGTGAAAACCGTAACCGCCGGCGACCCGTACCGCGGGGGCAGGGATCTGATAAACACCTACGGATTCGGACCCATGGTTCCCAACACCATCCTTGTGGGCGCGAGCCGGGAGGAGTCCCGTTTCACCCACTATGCGGAGCTGATCATGCAGGCCGGAAGAAGGCGGAGAAACGTGGTGATAGTTCTGGAAGGCCCGCCGCTCCGGCCCGGGGAAAAACCCGGGCGTATGGACGTCTGGTGGCGGGGCCGGGGGCAGAACGCCGGCTTCATGCTGGCCCTGGCGCACCTCATCGGCAAGGGCCCGGGGTGGAAGGGCGCCCAGCTCCGGATAAACACCGCCGTGAACGACGAAGTGGAACGGGAAGGCATGGACAGGCACCTCAAAGCCTTCCTCCATAACTCCAGGCTCAACGCCGAATACCGCATCCACTCCCTCGACGGAGCGGCTCCCCTGGAGACCGTCAGGCTTCGGAGTTCCGACGCAGGTCTGGTCTTCCTGGGCATGAGGCCTCCGGCACCCGGGGAGGACCCGGAATCCTACGGGGCCTACTACGGCGGCCTCATCAGAAACACCGACGGGCTCCCCCTGACGGCCATGGTTCTGGCCAACGAAACCGTGGACTTCCAGAGCATCTTCTCGGGGTGAAAACCCCTCTCACCGGCACGGTCGCCCCGGAGAAACCGCGGACCCCCACAGGAGTTCAGCCGCCGGTATTCCTGAAAAGCCCCCGGCGAAAGAAGGTCCGGCAGACCTGAAAAACCCTTGACGAACCGGAGGGCTTTCTTCAAGAGTACCGGTTCAAGACGAAAGACGACCCGAGGGCAACGGAGGTTTCAACATGGAAAAGAACTACGCGGAGATAGAGAAGGGCGAGGACCTGGTGCGGGTCAACGCCACGGAGTTCAGGGGAAAGCAGTACATAGAGGTCCGGACCTACTACATGGCCGATGACGGCAAGTGGAAGCCCACGAAAAAGGGCATAACCCTGTCGCCGGAGATGATGGGCATGGTTTACGAAGCCCTGGGCAAAGCCTTGGCGGAGGTGTCCGAGACTTAGGCCCGGAATCGGTTCCCCGACGGAGAAGGCCGGAGTTCCCGGATTCCGGCCCTCCGAAGGGCGATGCCCGTAAAGCCGGAGCGGACTCCCGGCTCATACCGTTAAACCCCGAAAGCGCCTATACCGCCCGGCGATGAAGCCAGGGCGCTCATGCGTCTCCTCCCCGCCCGCCGGCCTTCATGCGGTTCCAACTGCGGCGTTCCCGTCAGGGGTACAGGCGAAGCCCCGTCAAGGCCGGTGCCCGGCCGGGAGCAACCCGGTCAGCCGCACTCGGTGTATCCGCAATCCTGGGAACACGAAACGCATCCCGACTCGTACTTGAGCCCCGCACCGCAGCCGGGGCACGCCCCGGAGTGGCTGAGGAACGGCTCTTCCCTCTCCGGCCGGTCTTCCGGGGAGACGGAACTCTCCAGGGTCCCGGCGATGGCGTCGGCGCAACTGTTGACCTTCTTGCCGGCCTGCCAGCCCGGCCTGTTGCAGCTTATGCCCCTCAGCTCCCGGGTGATCTCTTCCGGGGGGACGTTGTTCCTGAGGGCCAGGCTGATCATCCGGCACAGGGCCTCACCCTGGCTGGCGGCACATCCGCCGGCCTTGCCCAGCCTGCCGAACACCTCCACCGGCCCGTGATCGTCCCGGTTTATCGTCACGAACAGGTCTCCGCAGCCGGTCTTCACCCTCCGGGTAACCCCGGAGACCGACTCGGGCCTGTTCCTTGGGCCGCCGATCCGCTCGCTGTGCCCGCCGGCCCGTCCCAGGTTCAGAACCTGCCGGTCCCGGCTGCCGTCCCGGTAAACGGTCACTCCCTTGCACCCCAGCTTCCACGCCAGAAGGAACACCGCCTCCACGTCGTCCCTGGAAGCGTCGGCGGGAAGGTTCACCGTCTTGCTGACCGCGTTGTCCGTGAACTTCTGGAACGCCGCCTGCATGCGCACGTGCCATTCCGGGCTTACATCGTGGGCGGTGACGAAAACCCTTCGCATGTCCTCGGGAATCCCCGGGATGTCCCGGAGGCCGCCCTTCTCGGCCAGCGTCTCCAGCAGGCCGGGGGTGAGGATCCCCCGGTCCCGGGCCGCCTTCACGAAGGCGGGCGCCGCCTCCCGAAGCTCGGTCCCCTCGGCGAGCAGGTGCCTCCGGGTGAACGCCAGGGCGAAGACCGGCTCGATTCCGCTGGAGCACCCCGCAAGGATGCTTATGGAGCCGGTGGGGGCTATTGTGGTCACGGTGGCGTTCCTCATGGGCGGAAGCCCGCCGGTGTCGTGGGCGCTTCCCTTGAAGTTGGGGAAGGGGCCCCGGGTCACGGCCAGGTCCATGCTCTCGGCGGAGGCCTTGTCGGCGATGAAGCTCATGATCCGCTCCCCCAGCTCCAGGGCCTCATGGCTGTCGTAGGGAATCCCCAGAGAGAAGAGAAGCTCCGCGAAGCCCATGACCCCCAGACCCACCTTCCTGTTCCCCAGGGAAACGGCCTCGATTTCGGGGAGGGGGTATCGGTTTATCTGAATCACGTCGTCCAGGAACCTCACCCCGTTCCGCACGGTTCTCTCCAGCAGGTTCCAGTCCACCCCGCAGTTGCCCCGGCCCGCCATGAGGCTCAGGTTCACGGAGCCAAGGTTACACGATTCATAGGGCAGAAGCGGCTGCTCACCGCAGGGATTGGTGGCCTCTATCTCCCCCAGCCGGGGGGTGGGATTGGCCCGGTTGATCCTGTCAATGAAGACGATGCCCGGTTCTCCGCCGGCCCAGGCGGAATCCACCATGGCGTCGAAAATCTCCCTTGCGGAGACGGTGTCGGACGCCTCCCCGGTCCTGGGATTCACCAGGGGGTAGTCCCCGCCCTTCTCCAGGGCCGACATGAACGACTCCGTGACGGCCACGGAGAGGTTGAAGTTGTTCAGGGCGGCCATGTCCCTCTTGGCGTTGATGAAGGAGAGGATGTCCGGATGATCCACCCTCAGCACCGCCATGTTGGCGCCGCGCCTCATGCCCCCCTGCCGGACCGTGTCCGTGGCCCGGTCGAACACCGTCATGAAGGATACCGGGCCGCTGGAAACCCCCATGGTGCTTCTGACGACGTCCCGGG
Organism: Candidatus Fermentibacterota bacterium; assembly: GCA_029571005.1. GTDB lineage: Bacteria > Fermentibacterota > Fermentibacteria > Fermentibacterales > JCC-6 > UBA6080. The sequence continues at coordinate 31,040 of JAKPTG010000023.1, read as the reverse complement.
CGGGCCTCACCCGGCTGAAGGAGAAGCCCGTCCCTCCACCGCTCTTGTGTATGAGGGCCGTGTTCTTCACCGCGGTGAAGATGCTGTCCATGCTGTCCTCCACCGGAAGCACGAAGCAGGCGGACAACTGGCCCATCCCGGAGCCGGCGTTCATCAGGGTGGGGGAGTTGGGGAGGAACTCCAGCCGGCTCATCATACCGTAGAAAATCCGGGTCCACTCCCCGGAATCCCCTCCCCAGACCGTCTCCGCCTCCGCCACCGCCGACGCCACCCGGAGAAACATGGCCCCCGGTGTCTCCAGAAGGACGCCTTCCCCGTCCCTTCGCAGGTAGCGGCTCTCCAGGACATGGACGGCGTTAGGGGTGAGGCGTGGTTCCGGCAAGGGGCTTTCCGGACCGCAGGGTTCCCGCTCCGGGGACGGAGACGCTTCCTCCAGGGCTTCGAAAAGGTCCGGGATGTTCATCTGCTCCTTCCTTCGGGAACCCTGGAAAGCTATTCATCAAACCCCCGGGAATCAAGCCGCCGACTATTGCGGAACAATGCCGGGATTCTTAGTTTTGCCGGAGCGCGGCGATTACCGGGCGGAAGGGAGGGGGCGGAATGAGGGCGGTTGCGGTTCCCGTCGCACTGCTTGTCTGCGGGGTGGTGCCCCTGTTTTTCAGGTCCCCCGCCTCCACCATCGGGACCGCCGACGAGTTCGCGGCCCTGGCGGAAGCCCTGGGGCCCGGCGACCACTGCATAGGCGCCGAGAGCCTGAGAATCACCGGTGAAGACACCCTCACGGTGACGGTGACCGGCTGCCTGCCCCTTCTCCCCCCCCGGAACCCGGGGGTTGTCCTCTACACCCCGCTCCCGGGGGGCGTCCGATTCCTCCTGGTACCAGGAGACCCCCCGTGAAGGCCCCGGGGCCGAAGACGGCGGCGGCCGCGGCTCTCCTGGCCCTCTGGGGCTGCGGGGAAACGGGCGGTGAGGCCGTGCTCCGGGAACCGGTTCCGGTGATATCGCTTCCCGGATCCCTCTGCAGACCCGACACCCTGGGATTCGTTCCGATTGCGACGGACTCCCTGGAGGGGGTGCTCCTTTACACCTGGCTCCCTCTGGAAAACATGGACAGGGCCGACCAGGACCTGGTGTTCCTGGCCTCCCTCGCCCCCGGCGGCGTTCTGCCGGCTCCGGTGATGTTCGACCCGGAGGCCCGAAACGCCGCCCAGCGCCGGGTGAACCGGCTGGGCCTTCCCCTGACGGTTTACCTGGGCGATGCGGGTCTTCTGGATTTCATCGGTCCGGAGGCGTTGCCCGCGGCGGTGCTGGTGCTCCCCGGCGAGGCCGGGACGAGGGCCTGGGGAACGGGCTGCGCCAGGCGGGTGATGCAGGAAGAACCGTGACCCATTTCCTTCTGAGCGATGTACACCTCTATCCCGAAAACAGGCCCCATCCGGGCAGGGAAAGGTTTCTTCGCTTCCTGAACGGCCTCGCCGGAGAGAACCCGGGGACCCTGTGGATACTCGGAGACCTCTTCGACTACTGGTTCGAGTACGCCACGGTCATGCCCGCCGGTTACGGGAGGGTCCTCCGGGGGCTCAGAAACCTTGCCGACCGCGGCTGGAAAACCGTTTTCATGCCGGGCAACCATGACTGGTGGGTGGGAGACTCCTTCCAGGCCGATTCCGGCATGGAGATCCGCCGGGAGTCCCCGCTTCGGGTGGAACTGGACGGGAAACGGGCGGTGCTGGCGCACGGCGACGGGCTTGGCAGGGGAGACCGGGGCTACAGGGCGATAAGGCCGGTGCTCCGGGCGGGCGTATCCAGCCGTCTTTTCTCCATGCTGCACCCGACCCCCGCTACCGCGTTGGCGATGCTGTTCAGCGGAACCAGCAGGAGGTACCTCCGGAAGAAGGTCCGGTACATACCGGACCACCTGCGGATCTGGGCGGAGGAACAGTCCGAGGGGGCGGACCTGGTCGTCACGGGCCACACCCACGTGCCCTTCATGAGGGACCGCGCCGGGTGCCGCATCGTCTCTCTTGGCGATTGGATCGGCCACTTCACATACTTGAAAGTAGGAGAAGGGAAAGTCCTCCTTGAACGCTACGGAGAGTAAAACCGGGGTCACCCTGGTCATCCCGGCCCTGAACGAGGCCCCCAGCCTTCCGGAACTGCTGGAGGAGACCGCCGCGGCCCTCCGGGGGCTGGACTGGAACGCGGTGATAGTGGATGACGGCAGCACCGACGACACCTGGAGGGTCATAAGAGAGCTGGCGGGAAGGCTCCCGGTGACCGGGCTCAGGTTCGCCGGGAACCAGGGGAAGGCGGCGGCCCTGGCGGCGGGGATCGCCCGGGCGGACCGGGAGTGGGTTGCGACCATGGACGCCGACCTCCAGGACGACCCGGCGGAGATTCCCGGCATGATCCGGTACGCCCGGGAGAACGGGTTGCAACTGGTCAGCGGCTGGAAAAAGGAGAGGCACGACCCCGCCGAGAAGACCCTGCCGTCGAAACTGTTCAACTGGGCGGTCAGGAGGGCCACGGGCATAGGGCTGCACGATTTCAACTGCGGCCTCAAGCTCTACCGGCGGGACGCGGCCGCTTCCCTGGACCTCTACGGGGAGATGCACAGGTACACACCGGTGCTGGCGACGATGAACGGTTTCATGGTGGGGGAGGTCCAGGTACACCACAGACCCCGGCGACACGGCCGAAGCAAGTACGGCTGGTCCCGCTACTTCCGGGGGTTCAGCGACCTTCTTACGGTGCTCTTCCTCAACCGCTACTCCTTCAGACCCCTGCACTTCTTCGGAGGCGTAGGGGTCACGCTGACCACGGCGGGCTTCATCATCAACGCCTACCTGTCCGTGTTGTGGTTCTCCGGCGCCGCCATCGGAAACCGGCCCCTTCTGCTCCTTGGGGTCATGCTCATGCTGGCGGGGCTCCAGTTCGTATCCATGGGGCTCCTTGGGGAAATCATCCTCAGATTCGGGAAGGGCAGGCCCGCCAACCCGGTCGAAAGAACCCCATGAAAATCTGTATGCTGGGTCCGTTTCCGCCCCTCAGGGGTGGGATAGCCCAGTTCAGTTCCAGGCTCGCACGCTCCGTGGAACAGGCCGGTCATCGGGTGGTAAGGGCGGGGTTCCGAACCCTGTACCCGTCACTGCTCTTCCCCGGAACAACCCAGTTCGAACCCGGCCCGGAACTCCCGGAGAGCGGCGTCCTGCCGCTCCTGCGGCCCTCGTCGCCCCTGACCTGGCCCGGCGCACTGCGTTCCCTGTCCAGGGCCGGCTGCGACGCCTGTATCGTCCAGTGGTGGCATCCCTTCTTCGCCCCCTGCCTCAAGGCCTGTACTCCGAGGGGTATTCCTGCGGCGGTGGTATGCCACAACCTGGAACCCCACGAGGGATTTCCCCTGGGGATGCGGCTGACCCGGAGCTACCTGTCGGGCAGGATTCTGGCGGTCCACGGCGAAAAAGACGTGGAAGCCGCCTGGAGCCTCGGCGCGTCGGGCGTGGTAAGGCTCTTCCATCCGATCTACGACCAGTACCTGCAGAACGCCCCCTCCCGGGAGGAAGCCCGCCGGACCCTGGGGTTCGCCCCGGACCGGGTGGTGGTTCTGTTCTTCGGGCTCGTACGCCGCTACAAGGGCCTCGACCTGCTTATCAGGGCCATGGGGATGCTTCCGGAGAATACGGTGCTTCTGGCGGTGGGGGAGAACTACCAGTCGGAGCGGGAGCTGGAGAAGGAGGCGGAAGACCTCGGGGAAAGGTTCGTGAGGCACGACCGCTTCGTTCCGGACCAGGAGGTCGGGCTTTACTTCCGGGCGGCGGACATAGTGGCCCTTCCGTACCGGAGCGCCACCCAGAGCGGGGTCGCCCAGATAGCTCTGGCCTTCGGGAAGCCCATGGTCGTCACGGATGTGGGAAGCCTCAGGGAGGTGCTGGAACCGGGTTCCACCGGGGAACTCGCTTTGACACCGGAGCCCGCCTGCCTGGCGGAAGCCCTGTCCCGGTGCGCCGGGCTTCTTGGGGATCCGGGGCTGAAAAACCGGGTGGAGGCCTTTTCCCGGCGCTTCTCCTGGGAGGTCTATACGGAAAAGCTGCTGGAGGCCCTCCATTGAGGGTTCTGGTCACCGGCGCCGGCGGGTTCATCGGAGGCGCCGTAGCCGGCTACCTGGCGGGGGAAGGGCACGAGGTGCTTCTCCATCGGGGACGGAAGGACGGCGGAGTGGAACCGGCCCCGGGGGTCGGAGCCGTGGTCAACGCAGCGGGAAAACTCGTATCCGGGGGTACGGGGGAACGGGAGGCACTGGAGGCCAACGCCGGTTTCCCGGAAGCCCTGGGAAGGATGTGCGCCGGGGCGGGGGTCCCCCTGATACACCTGAGCACCCCCGGGGTGTGCGGCCTCGTCCCGGGCTCCCGGGAGAACTCGCCCCTGGCTCCGGAGGGTCTCTACGAGAGGACCAAGGCGGAGGGGGAGCGGAGGCTCGGGGCCCTTGACCTCCCCCCGGGCGGCCTCACCATCCTGAGGCCGGACTTCGTTTTCGGCCCCGGCGACGGGCACAAGCTGGTCCTGTTCCGGCAGGCGGCCGGAGGATGGTTTCCGGTGGTGGGCCGGGAAGGGGCCCGAACCAGGCCCACCCACGTGCTGGACGTCTGCCGGGCGGTGGCGGCCTCCCTGCCGGGGGGGCCCCTGGCGGGGGGGCTGTACCACATCGGCGGCCCCGAGGTGCTTTCCATGGCCCGGATAGCCCGGATAGCCGGGAATGCCGCCGGAGTGAAGACCCGGGTGATACCGGCGCCCCGATGGCTCTTCCGGGCCGCCCTGGCCCTCGGGCCCCTGTGTCCGCGGGCCCTGTCGAAGAGCAGGCTCCGTCTCTTCGGGACCGACCGCTGGGTTTCCATAGACAAGGCCGCCGCCGCGGGTTTCACCCCCCGCTTCTCCTTCCGGAAGGCGGCGGAGGACGCAGTGGCATGGTACAGATCCGAAGGCCTCCTGTGAACCCGAAGAAACCCGCTTTCTGGGTAAGGGTGGCTTTCCTGGCTCTGCTGGTATTCGCGGGGGTACAGATCCGGCGTCACGGCGGCGACTGGCTGGAAAGCGCCGAACGGTTTCCATGGAAACTCGATCCGCCGCTTCTTGCCGCCTCCTCCCTGGCGCTCCTGGCCGGGTTGGCGTTTTCCCCGGAGGGCTGGGTCATGGTGTGCCGGCAGCGGGGTGTGGACATCCCGAGAAAGACCCTTTACGCCGTCTGGTTCGGCAGCCAGCTCGGCAGGTACATACCCGGCAAGGTCTGGCTGTTCGCCGGCAGGATCGGGTACCTCAAGGCCCGGGGCTACTCCCTGGGGAAGTCGGCCTCGACCCTGGTGCTGGAACTCCTGTTCAGCACCGCCGCGGTGGGGGTTATGACGTTTTCGGTGTGGCTCTTCCATCCCGACATCGCCGACGGCCGGGCCCTGAGGTGGGCCCTGGGAGCGGCGGGGGCCGCCGTGGCCCTGCTTCCCCTGCTGACCCCCTTGCAGAAGCTGGTTTTCCGGATCCGCGGGCTGGATTTCCGGCCGGTCCCCCTGCGCCACGCCCTGGCGGTCACCGGTTTCTACACCCTTACCTGGATCGTCCGGGGGATCGCACTGTGGCTGTGGTTCCGGGGAATGGGCATCGGCGAGGCGGAGCCGGCAAGGTGTCTTGCGGCGGCGCCCCTGTCATGGCTCGCCGGATATATTGTCGTGCTGGTCCCGGGCGGGCTCGGAGTAAGGGAGGCCGCGGCGGCGCTGATCGCCCTGCCCGGAACCCTTCTCGCCCCGGGAATCGTTGCCGCCGGGGGCCAGAGAATCGTGATGACCGTCATGGAGCTGGTTCTGGCCGCGGCCACCGCCGGACGGCTCCGGCGGGGAAAGAAGGGAGAAGGCGGATGAGAAAGCCCCGGGAAACCCTGGTGGTTGCGGCCTTGATGCTTCTGCTGGCCGTGGCGGTCTATCTGCCGGTGTTCACCTCCTCCAGGCTGCCCGGGGGGCAGCTCAGCGACACGGTCCACCAGGGATACCCCTTCCTGGCCTTCGCCGAGTCGTCCCTGCGGCAGGGGCGGCTCCCCCTGTGGAACCCCTTCATCTTCGGCGGGGTTCCCTTCTACGCCTCCTTCAGCGCCCCGGTGTTCTATCCCCTCCGGGGGCTGCCGCTGCTGCTCCTGGGGACGGAGGCGTCGGTGAGGTTCCTTTTCCCGGTCCACATGTTTCTGGCCGGGCTCTTCACGTGGCTTTTCCTTCGGGCCTCCGGGGTCTCCGGGCCGGGAAGGCTCGCCGGCGCCGCGGCGTACGCTTTAGGGGCGTGGGCCAACACCCTCTTCTACGCCGGACACGGCAGCAAAATCATCTGCTGGGCCCTGGCGCCCCTCCTGCTTTACGCGGTAAAGCGCTGGGCCGATACCCGGAGGCCGAAATGGATAGGGCTGGGCGCCCTGGCGGTGGGCATGCAGGGGCTTTCCAGCCACCCGCAGATGATGCTCTACTCGGGAATCATGGCCGGGGTGCTCGCGCTGTGGCTCCTAAGACGTCCCGGAACATGGGTCTCCGGCATCGCCGGCCCCGGCGCCATGGTGGTGCTGGGAATCCTGACGGCGGCGGTTCAGTTGTACCCCGGCTACCTGTTCAGCAGGCATTCCTCCCGGGGCGAGGGGCTTGATCCCGCCGCCGCCGCCAGTTACTCCATGCCCCCGGAGGAATCCCTGGCCATGATACTCCCCTCGGCCTTCGGGCTCCGGCACGGGTTCCCGGACAGCTCCATCTCCGGGGTACCGGTTTACTTCGGCAGGCTCGGGCTCAGGCTGAGCAGCGAGTTCACCGGGGTGGCGGTGTTCATCCTGGCCCTGGCGGGGCTGGCGGCGGGGGCGGACCGCAGGCTTCGGGGCGCCCTGATCACCCTCGCGATCCTGGGGACGCTGGTGTCCTGGGGGGGGTACACCGGGCTTTTCGGGCTTCTGTACCGGTTCGTTCCGATTTTCAGGCAGATCCGCGCCCCCCACATGGCGGCCTTCATCACCACCTCCTCCCTGGCTCTGGCGACGGGCTTCGGTTTCGACGCGGTTTTTTCGGGGAACGCCTCCCGGAGGCACGCCGCCGTCATAGCCGGGGCCGCCGCCCTGTTCCTGGTTCTGGTCCCCCTGGCGGAACCCCTCAGCCGGGCCCTCCAGAACTCCTGGTGGACAAGGATGGGAGTGCCGGGGGGAAGGGGTTTCGAGGGAATCGTCAGACACCGGGCGGAGCTTCTCCGGGGCGACCTGCTCCGGGCCTTCCTCTCCTCCGCCGGGCTCCTGGCGCTGCTCGCGGGGGTCAGAAGGCTGAGGCTGGGAACGATACCCGCCGCCGCCGGGGTGGTGCTGATCACCGCACTGGAGCTGGTGCCGTTCAACAGGAGCTTCCAGGTGTACCTGAACCGGACCTCCGTGGAATCCCTTCACCCGGCGGACCCGGGGCTCGAATCCATGGCCGGTTCCGGAAGGGTCTTCCCCGGAGGCAACGACCTGATCCCCCTGGGGATCCGGTCCGTCGGGGGTTACCACGCCGCCAAGCCCGCCCTGGTGGACAGCATGATGGAAATCATGGCCCGTCCCGACCCGGAAACCGTTTACCAGTTCGCCGTCAGCGTCTTCAGCCTGCCGGAGGGGGTGTTCCCGTGGGAGGAGTTTCGTGCGGCGGTCGGCGGGGAATCCCCCCGTCTCCCCTCCGCACCGATGCCCAGGGCGTTCATTCCGTCCCAGCCCGTCAGCGGCGGCCCGGCCCGGGGATTCGACGCCATCTCCAGGGGTTTGAACCCGATGACGATTTCGGTGATAGACGCTCCCGCCGGGGAGATCCCCCTGGTCTGTTCCGGGAGGGCGGAGATAATCCTCGACGAACCCGAGGAGGTGGTGGTGCGGGTTTCCACCGGTTCGCCGGCGGTACTGGTGCTGGCTGATACCTGGTACCCCCGATGGAGGGCCGAGGTGAACGGAGCCCCGACGGAGGTGCTGCGGGCCAACGGATGGATGCGTTCGGTGCTCATTCCCTCCGGGGAAAGTACGGTGAGGTTCCATTACGACGGCTCCGACGTGAAGGCCGGAATGCTCGTATCCCTGGCGGCGGCGACGGCGGCGATCCTGATGGCGGTGCTGCCGGGAAGAAAGCGGCGGGTCGGTTGAAGAGACTGAAGACATGGCTCGGGCCGCTGCTTCTGGCAGGAGCGTTCCTGTACTTCCTGTACAGCCTTCTGCCGGTCTGGAGACCAAGGCTGGAGGAATTCTGGCGGGAGGCGGGGGGCCGGGCCGACTGGTCCTGCCTGATCCTCTCGGCCCTCTGCCTGTTCACAGGCTACTACCTCGCCCCCATGGCCTGGAGGAACATCTTGGGGGCGCTGAAGATCCCGACCATTGAACGGGACAGCGTCAGACGCAACTGGTTCATCACCCAGATGGGCAGCTACATCCCCGGCAGGCTGTGGATGGTTCTGGGGCGGATCGCCTTCCTGAACTCCAACGGCGCCGGCTCCGTGAAGGCGACCACCGCCCTGATCCTGGAGAACATCTACCTGGTGGCCGCCCTCGGGCTCCTCACCGCCCTGTCCATCCCCTTCGTGAGCACTTCCGCCCTCCCTCCGGCGCTCACCGTGGCCCTGAGCGTGTCGGCGGTGCTGGGGGTTCTCATGCTTCTCGCCCCGGGAATCCAGAGGCTCATCGCCCGGAAACTCGCCGTCAGGATAGGGGCCGATATCCGGGAACTCCCCCACATAAGCTACCGGCACCAGGCCGTTTTCATAGGCAGCCACGCCCTTTCGTGGTCGCTTCGGGGGCTGGGGCTGTACTTCTGGTTCAAGGGGTTCGGAGTACCGGGATCGGACCCCCCACACACCCTCGTCATTCTGTGCATTCTGGCCTCCCCGGCTTCCTGGCTCGCTTCCCTGCTGATGGTGTTCATCCCCGGCGGAATCGGTGTGAAGGAATCGGTGCAGGCCCTGATGGTCTCCAGCTTCGTGCCCGGGGGCATGGCGGTGGCCACCACCATCGCTTTGGGGCACAGGGCCTTGCTGATGTTGACGGAAGGGCTCTTCGCCCTGGAGGCGGTAATCCACCAGGCGCTGCAGCGCCGGTTCCCGGTCCAGATGAACCACGCCTCGCAACTGCTCCTCATAGCCTGCAGGGCGGTCGGGGCCTTCTGGGCCAGGCTGGGACTGGCCCCCCCTCCGGGCCCCATCAACGTAACATTCTCCGTCACCCGGAAGTGCCAGTCCAGGTGCCGAACCTGTTTCATCTGGAAACACCCCCCGGAACCCGGGTCGGAGTTGGACCAGGAGGCGGTGGAAATCCTGTTCCGTTCAATAGGCAGAACCTACTTCTTCAACGTGTCCGGCGGAGAACCCTTTCTGAGGGCCGACCTTCCGGAGATCGTGAGGCTGGCCTGCCGCCACCTGCGCCCGGCGGTGATACACATCCCCACCAACGCCCTGGATCCACAGCGGATAGAGGCCATGACCAGGGAGATACTGGACGTAATCGCCCTCGAGGCCCCGGGCACGATACTCACGATAAAACCGAGCATGGACGGCATAGGCGAAGCCCACGACCTTGTCCGGGGCGTGCCCGGGAACTTCCGGCGGCTGATGGACACCCTGGAAAGGCTGAAGAACCTCAGGAAAAGCCACAGGGAGCTCCATGTGGGGGTCGGGACGGTGATCTCCCGGTTCAACGCAGAAAAACTGCCGGAGATAATCCGGTTCGCCGGCTCTCTGGAAGTGGACACCTACATCAATGAAGTGGCCGAGGAACGGGAGGAGTTCTTCAACCTGGGAAGCGGCATCACCCCGGAGGGCGTGAGCTACGGCGAGATTATGGAAACCTTCAAGAGGGCGGTCCGCTCCGGGATGAAAGGGATGAGGCTCCTGTCCAGGGTCACCACCGCCATGAGGCTGGTTTACTACGACATCGTCACCGAGTACCTGAAGACCGGTCGGCAGGTCATCCCGTGCTACGCGGCGTTTCTGAACGTCCACGTGAACTCCGACGGCGAAGTATGGCCCTGCGCCATCCTGGCGTACCGGGGCCGGATGGGCTCGGTTGACGATTCCAACAACTTCATGGATGTCTGGAGGTCGCGCAGGGCCCGGGAGATCCGCAGGTCCATCCGGCGGAAGGAGTGCGCCTGCCCTCTGGCCAATCAGGCCTACTCCAACATCCTGCTCCACCCGAAGAGCCTTCTCAGGGTGCTTTGGATCGCCCTTACCGGTTAGCCCGGATTTCTCACCAGTGATTAAGCAGAGGCCGCTCTAAAGTGGTATAATTGAGTGTCAACATACCAGTTACACCACAAAAGAACGGCCGGCGATGAAAACACTCCGTTACCCGATAATGCTCAGTCGGAACTCGGACTTCAAGGACCCGGTTCCCGCAGGGTCGTCAGCAGATTCGATGCGGTTTTTGTCACCTCCGACGGGGGAGTCCTACAGCTTCGGGAAGCGGAAGCCCGGACGGGGATCATCGCCGGCTTTGCCGCCCGCTTCGAGGACGGTCGGGATTCTGCAAGGATCGAACACAGCATCTTGGAGCCGGTGTCCCAGAGGGGGTGTACGGTCTCGCTTTGGGTCTGAAGGGAACCGTCTTCGCCAAGGCCCAGTGCGGGACGGTCCGGCTGAAGTTGATGAAGATCGGTGCATTGTTGAGGAGCAGCGTGAGAAGGGGTTCGCGAATGGCGAAGCCGACCCCTGGAGCCTTTGCATGCCGTGGTATTCTTCGACTGTCTTCGGGCAAAGATCCGTGACGAGGGAACAGTGAAAAACAAGGCAGTCTGTGCGGTCGGCCAAAACCGTCGGACAAGCCCCTCGAAAAGAAACAGGCGTACCGGTCACTTCTTCGCCAGCAACAGTGTGATGCCGCTCCGGAGAGAGGGGGGAAGAAGGGGGGAAATCCGTGCAAAGACCTTCGAGCGCAGCCTTTCGCCCAAAAAGTAGTTCCTTGTTACAACCCTGCGCACTTCGAAACCCGCTGAAACCCCGTGATCCGTCAACTCGCGAATGGTGTATTCGCGGAAGTGGCTGGGGTTCTCCCTGTCGTCCCGTATCAGGTCAAACGGGTTCCTTCCCGTTAGAAAGCGCATCCGCTTCGACAGGGAGCAGGCGTTGGGCGTCTGAATCACCAGGTATCCGCCCGGTTTCACCAAACTGGCGAGAAATGCGAAGGTCACCGGCAGGTAAACCGGAAGGTGTTCGATCACTTCCGCCATCACCACCAGGTCGTAGGGGCCGATACGGGGCCATCTTTCCCGTTCGACCGCGTCCCTCAGATCGAATTCGAAGTGGGCGTCACCGGCACGGCACGGAAAGCGATCGTCATGAAAGCCAATGCTGTCAATCCTGCTTGCGACCTCACACTCCCGCAAAAGCAATGTGAGGTAGTTCGGACCCACGTCCAGACAGCTCTCGCACACCCCCCCGGCCATTGTACCGATGCAGTCATCAAGGAGTCCAAGGAGGAATGAGAATCTTTGGGCATGGTACTTCAGGTACATACGGGAGGGCTCATCCATGCTCATACGGTCAAAGAATGCGATGATCCCCCGTGTGTCCATGTGTTTCATCATTGATCGGCTCCTTCACAAGACAGCATCCTGATATTAGCCCGGATCTCTCACCAGAGAGTTGCACAAGGCTGTTCTAAAGTGGTATAATTGAGTGCCTAAACACAAGTTACACCATAAAAGAACGGCCGGCGATGAAAGCACTCCGTTACCCGATAATGCTCAGTCGGAACTCGGATTTCAAGGGCCCGGTTCCCGCAGGGTCGTCACTTGAGCGGCGAGAAGCGACCGATGCTTGTCTATCTGCCTGACCCGATCAGGAATCTTGCGGATGTCACCCCGCGTAGTGGCTGACACTTCGGATCCAGGATCCATGTATCTCGCCCTGTAGGCGGCGGGTCTCATAGCAGAGCGCCTGCAGATGACCGTTCTGGTCAGGCAGACTTTCGACCGACACAGAGGGTGATTTCATCAATTGAAGCCCGGTCTGTCAGAAAAGCCGGCGTATCAGGCTTATACCAGGTAGAGACGAAGAAACGGTACGAGGAGGTGTGACGCAATGGCACGGACAACCATGAAGCACTACGGATTCCACACCGAAGGGATACAGGCTTCCGGCAGCCGGGAGTCCGGCGGCTCCGTCACAGCCGGCGACGTGCACTCCGGTACGCCACCACCCTGCATCTTGAGTTGCAGCATCGGAGACGGTGCCGCCCAATTGAAACGACCGGGTGAAACCCACCCGGACAGACAGGGAAGGAGGAAAGAAAGTTGGAAGATATAATAAGAGAAGGCTAACCCGGATTGCTCACCAGCCCCTTGAAGGCAGCCGGTTTTTCAGGGTTTCAAGGGGCTTGAGGCCGGGTGCCTGCCCTGATTTCAGGAGTAATGCCTTGCATGAGGGCCGGGAGCGAAATCCGGAACGCTCCCGGCCCTGCACCTCCGTAATACGACAAGCGATCCCGGTCAGGGACGGATGACTTCCTCCACCCCGTCCGCGTTGAGGCGGATCATGGTGCTGGGCTTTCGCTTGGGAAGCTTGCCGGCGTTCAGCATCAGATCAACTCCGGAGGCCAGCTTCAGGCTCACCTCCTCCAGGGCCAGGGGATCATCCCTGCCCCGGATGTTGGCGCTGGTGGTCAGCAGGGGCATCACCGATTCGAGGAGCATCCCGGAAAGGGGGTCCGGCGGCACCCTCAGGGCCACGGTTCCGTCCTCGGCGCACACCCAGGCCGGAGCCCGGTCCGAAGCGGGGAAGACCAGGGTCACGGAGCCGGGCCAGTGGGTTTTCATGAGGTCCTCCGCCCCGGGCACCGGCGTGATGAAGCTGGCCGCCGCCTCCACGGAGGGCACCAGCATGATGAACGGCCTCTCCTCCGTATAGCCCTTCAACCTGTTCACCCGTCTCACCGAGTGCTGCATGGCCGCAGGGCACACGATCCCGTAGACCGTGTCCGATGGGTAAACCACCAGACCGCCTCCGGTCAGGACCGACACCGCCATTTCCACCGCCGCCCTGTCGGGCTTGGCGATGTCCAGGGTAACGGTTCTAGCTGCCATGGCTTTTCAACCTCCCGGCAACGCCCTCATCGAAGAGGGCAATTATCCTCGCCGCAAGATGCCCGGCGTTGGCAGCCCCGTGGGATCCGATGGCCACGGTGGCCACCGGCACCCCCCTGGGCATCATTACCGTACTGAGAAGGGCGTCGAACCCGTTGAGCGGACCGCCCTGAACGGGTACCCCTATGACCGGCAGTTCCGTGCCCGCCGCCACCGCCCCGGCGAGGTGGGCGGCCAGCCCGGCGGCGGCGATTATGACCTTGAGCCCCCTCTCCGCGGCGGACCTCGAGTAGTCCGCCACCTCCACGGGGTTCCTGTGGGCGCTCATCACATTCAGTTCCCACGGAATGCCGTACCGATCCAGGACCGCACAGGTCTTCTCCATGGTCTCCCGGTCACTCTCGCTGCCCATGAGTATCCCGACAAGGGTGTTCATAGCGATCTCCCTATGTCTCTCCTGTATGTCATCCCATCGAAATGTACGGTTTCCGCGGCCCTGTAGCAAAGTTCCAGCGCCCGGTCCAGGTTCTCCCCCAGGGCGGTGATTCCCATGACCCTGCCGCCGGAGGTCACAAGAACCCCGTCCCTGATGGAGGTCCCGGCGTGGAAGAGCAACACGTCCCGAACCCGGTCCAGCCCCGTGATGGGCATGCCCGTCCCGCAGGGGCCCGGATAACCGCGGGAGGCCAGGATCACCACCGCGGACGCCCCGGGCTCGGCCTCCGGTTCCGAAAGCCCCCCGCCCAGGGCCGCCGACATGAAAAGGTCCGCCAGGCCGCCCCTGATAACCGGAAGCACCGCCTGGGCCTCCGGGTCACCGAAGCGGACGTTGAACTCCAGAACCCTGGGGCCGTCCGGGGTCAGCATCATTCCGGCGTACAGCGCCCCCCTGTAATCCATCCCCCGGCTCTTCAACTCCCGCAACACCGGAAGAAAGACCGTATCGAGGGCCTCCCGGGAGAAGTCCCGCCCGGTCCCCGGCGGCGGGCACACCGCTCCCATGCCCCCGGTGTTGGGCCCGGTGTTGCCTTCCCCTATCCTCTTGTGGTCACGGCTGGGGGGCAGGATGACCGCCCGGTCGCCGCTGCACACCGCCATTACGCTCACCTCGGGGCCCGTCAGCCTCTCCTCCACCACCACTGCGCCCGAAGCACCGGCCAGCAGGGAATCCACGGCCCGGCGGGCCTCCTCCATCGAGGCCGGAAGCACCACACCCTTGCCGCCGGCCAGACCGTCGGCCTTCACGACCCATTCGGCGGGGGCCCCCGCCATGAAATCCATCGCGCTTTCCCTGTCCCGGAACAGTTCTCCCCGGGCGGTGGGAACTCCGGCGGCGGTCATGATCTCCTTGGCGAACCATTTGCTGCTCTCCAGCCTGGCGCAGTCCGCCCCGGGCCCGAAGCAGGGAATCCCCGCAGCCCGCAGCCGGTCACCCAGCCCCGCCGCCAGGGGAGCCTCGGGGCCGACCACCACCAGGTCGCTCCCGGTATCCAGGGCCGCCTGAAAAGGATCCCCCGGCACGTTCACGGCGATGTCCGCGGTTCCCGGGTTGCCGGGACAGACCGCCAGGCTGTGGGGGCCGTCCCTGTGAAGGGCCCAGGCCAGGGCGTGTTCCCGGCCTCCGCCCCCCACCACGAGGATTCTCATGAACCGCCCTCCGGCCCCTTGAAAGCGTTCTCGGGGCCGGGGAAAGCCCCGGACGCCACCTCCTCCACGTACCGGCGCAGCGCGGTCAGGATGGTCCCGTGCAGGTCGGCGTACTTCCGGACGAATTTCGGGTTAAAGCCCGGGTCCAGGCCAAGGACATCGCTCACCACCAGTATCTGCCCGTCCACCCATCGCCCGGCGCCGATGCCTATGACCGGCACCGGAACCCTTTCGACCACCTCCCGGGCCAGTTCCTCCTCCACCCCCTCCAGAACCAGGCTGAAAACCCCGGCTTCCACCAGGGCGTCGCACTGCCTGAGAAGTTCATCCCTGCCCTCACGCCTCACCACCCGGTATCCGCCGTCCATCCGGACGAACTGGGGCAGCAGGCCCGCATGGCCCATGACCGGTATTCCGGAATCCACCACGGCCTTCACCCGCCGGGCCATCCTGGGATTGCCCCCCTCGAGCTTCACGCCGTCCACCCCGGCTTCGGAAAGGAACCTCGCCGCATTGCGAACCGCCAGTGTACACGATTCCTGGTAGCTTCCGAAGGGCATGTCACCCAGCACCAGGGTATCGGGAGCGCCGCGCTTCACCGAACGGGCCACGGCCAGCAGCACTTCCAGGGAGGCGCCCAGGGTGGTCTCCTCCCCCAGCACCGCCATCTGCATGGAATCCCCGACCAGGATAAGGTGGACCCCCGCCAGGGCTTCAATCCGGGCGGTGTAAAAATCGTAGGCCGTGAGGGCGATGATTTTTTCTCCCCTGGCCTTCATGGCCGCCAGACTTCTGACGGTTACGCCGGGCATGGATACCCCCTTCTCTGTAAGGCCGCCGGAAAGATAACGGTTCAGCTCCGGCTTTGAAACCTGCGCGGAAGGAATACCGAGCAGAAGGCCCCTACGGCGAAGAGGTAACCCACCAGCACATCTATTGCGTAGTGTTCCCCGCCGTAGAGGATCTCGAAGCTTATCCCCGCCAGCACCGGCAGGGTCCACCAGCTCCGGCGCAACCCCAGCTCCCGGGCCAGAACCAGTGTCATCAGCAGGGGGACCGCCGCATGCAGCGAGGGCATGGCGGCCCTGGGACTCTTGGAGAAGTTGCCCACCAGGAACTCCGGCGTGATCTCCCGAAGGGCCCGGAACATGCACCGGTCCAGGGGCGGAACGCCCCCCTCCAGCGACTGCATCCAGGGCGGCGTGAGGGGCCACAGCACGTAGGTCAGGTAGCCGGCGGAGGTGAGCACCGCGAAGGCGGTCACGGCCCGGCGCATGGCGGTGCCGCCGGAATGCCTCCACACCAGGAAGGGGGTGATCAGGGGGATGAGAAAGAAGGTGGAGTGGAGCACCGCGAAGACGTAGTCGAACCATCGGGTCTCCCCCCGGCAACCCAGCCGCTCCTGCAGCCACACCGTGGGCAGGACGCCGAAGAGGCGCTCCTCGAAGGCCGCCAGATTGAGGCCGTTGAAGGGGCCGCTCCAGGTGGTCACCACGAACCGGAGCCCCCAGTAGCAGAAACCGAGGTATGCGAAGCTTACGGGAATGGGCGCCCACCCGGGCAGTTTCTTCCACCGGTAGAGCAGGGCGAACACCACCCAGATGGGCAGCATCACAGGAAACCTCGGAACCAGGCGTAAGAACGGGATAACGGACATCAGCAGGGCGTAAACGCCCGTAACCACAAGCCAGAGAACATCAAGCCGGTCCGATGGAGACCCGGAAGCCACGCGGCGCGTCATCACCCCTCCGATGCGGCGGGAGGGGGCCAGAGCTGAAGAATGATTCAGAGAGTCAGGGTTAAAGGGCTTACACGGCCGGCCGCTCTGCCAGGCTGCCCGTCGGGGCGCCAGCGATGCGGCGGGGCGAGGCCTTCATCGGTAACCTAATCGCACTCTCAGACAATGGCCCCCATGAGCATATATTACCCCCGAACCGGTGCGGGGTCAAACCCCCCCGAAAACCCGTGAGGAAACCTATGGCAAAGAACATCACCGACCCCGGGAAAGACTACGCCAGGTGGTACCAGGACGTGATCCGGGAGGCGGAGCTGGCGGACTCCGCCCCGGTCAGGGGCTGCATGGTGATCCGTCCGTACGGCTTCGCAATCTGGGAGCTGATGAAGGACGACCTTGACGCAAGGTTCAAGGAAACCGGTCACACGAACGCCTACTTCCCGGTGTTCATTCCCCAGAGCTTCATCCACAGGGAAGCCCAGCACGTGGAGGGTTTCTCCCCGGAGCTGGCGGTGGTCACCCACGCCGGCGGCAGGCAGCTGGAGGAGCCGCTGGTGGTGCGTCCCACCAGCGAAACCATAATCAACCACATGTTCAGCAAGTGGATAGGAAGCTACAGAGACCTTCCGATGCTCCTGAACCAGTGGGCGAACGTGGTCCGCTGGGAGCTGCGTCCCAGGGCGTTCCTCAGGACCACCGAGTTCCTCTGGCAGGAGGGGCATACCGCCCACGCCACCGAGGAGGAGGCCCGGGAGGAGACAATGCGGATGCTGGGGGTTTACACCGACTTCATGCACCGGACCGCGGCGATCCCGGTGATCCCCGGCCGGAAGACCGACCGGGAGAGGTTCGCCGGGGCGGTGGACACCTACACCATCGAAGCCATGATGGGCAACGGATGGGCGCTGCAAGGGGGAACCAGCCATTACCTGGGAACCAACTTCGCCAAGGTGTTCGACACGACCTTCCTGGACCGCAACAACCAGAGACAGTACGTCCACCAGAGCAGCTGGGGGGTCAGCACCAGACTGGTCGGAGCCGTTATCATGGCCCACGGCGACGAAAACGGGCTCAGGCTCCCGCCTAAGATAGCCCCGGTGCAGGCGGTGGTCGTCCCGGTGGGAATGCAGGACCCCAGGGCCCCGGAGGTGATGGAGGCCGCACAGGCCCTCGCGGAGGACCTCAAGGCCCGGGGGGTGAGGGTCCGGCTGGATGACCGGGAGAACATGAGCCCCGGTTTCAAGTTCAACCACTGGGAAGTGCGGGGGGTGCCGGTGAGGCTGGAGCTGGGCCCCAGAGACCTGGAGGCGGGGCAGGTCACCGCGGCCCTGAGGATTGACGGAAGCAAGACCCGGATACCCCTCTCCGGGGCGGTGGACGAAACGAAGGCACTCCTGGAGAGCATCCAGGAAAGAATGCTCCGGGACGCCAGGGAGTTCCAGGAAGCCAGAACCTACGAAGCCGATTCCTTCGACGATTTCATGGAGCGGTTGCCGGAGAGGCCCGGATTCTACCGGGTCTGGTGGGACGGCTCCTCCGACGACGAGGCCCGGATTCAGGAGCAGACCAGCGCCACGGTCCGGTGCATCCCCCTGAAACAACCCGGCGGCCGGGGGAAGTGCTTCATCACCGGCAGGGCCACATCCACCACAGCCGTTCTGGCCCGGGCCTACTGACATGACTCTTCGGAAGGGGAGCACTCCCCTTCTGATCCTTTGCCTTGGGGCGGCCGCTCTGATACTGCGGCCGCTTCCCTTTTCCCCCCACCCTCACGATCATGCGGACACCCTGTTCAACTCGTGGCTGGTGGCCTGGAACCACCACGCCGTGACCCACGGGCAGAATCCCTCGGCCCCCCCCATGTTCGCCGGCTTCCCCGACGCCGGGGGAAGAAACGATCCGATGCTGACCCAGTGGCTGGCATCAATCCCCCTCCGGCTCTTCACCGGGGATCCCGTAAGGATTCACAACCTGCTGCTCTGGCTGAGCCTGGCCCTGTCGGGGTTCGCGGCGGGGATGCTGGCCCGCGACCGGGGAGCGTCGTTCCGGGGGGGCGCCTTCGGAGCCCTGGCCTTCATGGCCCTTCCCTACTTCCAAAGCCACCTCTGGCACCTGCAGCTCTTCAGCGCGGGCCTCTCCGCCGCCGGAATCATGTTCGCCCTGAGAACCGCCGAGGGAAGAAGCTCCGGATGGCTCCTGGCCCCGCTCATATTTCTCCAGGGACTGGCGTCGCTCTACATGTGGTACTTCCTGAACCTCGCGATCATGGTGATCGCCCTCCGGCTTTTGGCGGCGCGGGATTTCGGAAGGCTCCGGCGCCTCATTCTCCATGCCGTTCCGGGTAACCTGCTCCTGGTTCCCTTCCTGATACCCCAGATGGGCAACGCCGCCCGGTGGAGCATGGATTCCATCGCAAGCACGGATGTGTCGGCCTTTTTCAGCCCCTGGGGCGACAGCCTCCTCACGGGATGGCTGCGAAGCTCCTTCGCCCACCCCGAGGCGGCCCTGTGGCCCGGCCTGGCGGTGGTGCTCGGGGCTTTCTCGTGCCTTCGCCGTCGCAGGAGGCCCGGTGACGGGCTCCTCATCGCCCTGGGGGTTTTCTTCGCCGCCCTGAGCCTGGGGCCCACGGTGACGGTCTGGGGCAGGGAGCTGGCGCCGGGCCCCTTCCGCCTCATCGGCCTGCTTCCCGGGGCCGCATCCCTGCGGCTTCCCGCGAGGGCCGGGGTTCTTGCCGCGCTGCCCCTGGTGGTGCTGGCCTCGAGAATCATCGGCGAGAAGCCCCTCCTTACATGGGCGGGGATCGCCCTCATCGTCCTCGAAACCCTCCGTCCCGGCATCCCGGTTCTGCCGGCAGGGGTAGCCGACTGCCACGCCTGGCTCCGGGAGAAAAAGCCCTCCAGGGTGCTGTACCTTCCGATGATTCCCGACCTGACGAGACCCGAACAGGAAACGCTGAGGCTCTACGGTTCCACCCTGCACTTCACACCGGCGGTGAACGGGTACAGCACGAGCCTCCCCCGGGGCTACGTCGAGGCCGCGGAGGTGCTGAACACCTGGCCCTCCCCGGAAGCGACGGCCCTGGCGGAAAGCCTCGGAGTGGAGGCGGTGGTCTTCGAGGGGACGGCCCGGGAGGGGTGCGATGAAGCATGGTTCGATGGTAGAATATGGTGCTCCGCGGTAATGCTGCGCCGGTGAGGAGGCGTTCATGGAAACGGCAGTGAGTGTCCTGATAGGCATTGGGCTCAGCGCCACCTGCGGGTTCAGGATTTTCGTCCCTCTCCTGGTGATGAGCATCACCGGACAACTGGACATGCTCCGTCTGGCCCCGGCCTTCGCCTGGATAGCGAGCACCCCGGCGCTCATCGCCTTCTCCGTCGCGACGGTGGTGGAGCTGCTGGCCTACCTGATCCCGGCGGTGGACAATGCCCTGGATGCGGTTACGGTCCCGGTGACGGTGGCGGCGGGCACCGTGATAACCGCGGCGGTGATCCTTGACGCCAGCCCCTTCCTCACCTGGACCCTGGCGGCCATAGCCGGGGGCGGCGCCTCCCTGGCGGCCAGCGCCGCCAGCAACGTTCTTCACGGAGGCTCCACCCTCACCACGGGGGGCGCCGCCAATCCGGTCCTGTCGGCGGTGGAAAGCGTTTTTTCCGCGGTGATGGCGGTGCTCTCGGTGCTGGTACCGGTGCTGGCGGTCCTTCTTCTGGTGCTGCTACTGGTATTCGGGATCGGGCTGATACGAAAGTCGGGGGTCTTCCGAGGGCAGACGCCCGCCCGGGGCTGACCGCCCGGTTTACCCTTCACGGGCGGCCCCTCCCGCCGAATGCCTCCGTCCCTGCCACCCCACCCTCCCTGGAATGCTGCGGCGCCCGGTCGGCGCCGGGAGGTGGCGAACCTTCCCGGGGTTAGCATAATCGGGCCATGGAAGGACTGAAGGCGATTCTGGCGGGGAAAAAGGTTCTCGGCAGAACCCTTGGGTACCTGCGCCCCTACATTCGCTGGCAGTTCCTGGGGCTTTTCATCACCGTGATAAGCGCCGGAGCGGGATTGGCCCAGCCCTGGGTGAACCACATCCTCATAGACAAGGTACTCCTGGAGGGCAACGTCCCCCTGCTGAAGACGGTGATGCTGTTCTTCACCGGCGCCGTGCTGCTGCAGACCGGAGCGGGCATGGCCGGAACCTATCTGTTCACCTGGATGAGCAACAGGGCGGCCAACGACCTTCGGGCGGCGCTGCACCGGAAGATACAGATGCTCTCCGTGGCCTTCGCGGAGCGGAGGAAGACCGGCGACATCATGTCGTGCTTCACCAGCGATGTGCCGGTGATGCAGGGGCTTTACTCCTCCATCTTCGTCACTCTCCTCACCGAGGCGGTGAGATTTGCGGTGGTGCTGGCTGTGATGCTGAGGATCAACCCCCGGCTCACCCTCATCGCCCTGCCCTCTATTCCGGTGTTCGCCGTGCTGCTGGCGCTGACGGGAGGAATCATCAAGAGGGCCTCCAGGGACGTGCAGGAGAGACGGGCCGACTTCAACGCCCTGCTCCAGGAGCAACTGGCGGGGCTCAGAACTTCGGCGGCCTACGGACTGGATGCATCCCAGGCGGAGGGGTTCAGGGGGGCGATGACCACTCTCCTCTCCTCCCGGCTCCGGCTGACCCTGAAGGGCTTCATCTTCAACGCCGGGAGTCTGGCGGCCACTGCCGGCATGATCCTGGTGCTCTACCTGGGGGGGCTGGAGGTGATCCACGGCCGGATGCAGCTTGGCGTGCTCATCGCCTTTTCGGGCTACTTCGGCATGCTCTTCGGCCCGGTGGGCTCCTTCGCCGGAGCCGCGGGCCAGGTGCTGCAGGCGGTGGGGGCCGGCGAGAGGGTGCTGGCCATCCTGGACACCCCGGAGACAATCCGTGAATCCCCGAAAACGGTGAAGCTGAAGAACCCTTCCGGGCTCGTGGAGTTCCGGGACGTGTATTTCGCCTACCCCGGGGGCAACCCCGTGCTGAGGGGGCTGAGTTTCCGGGTGGAGCCCGGAGAGACGGTGGCGGTGGCCGGGGAGAGCGGCTCCGGAAAGACAACCATGGTCTCTCTCCTCCTCCGTTTCCACGATCCGGACCGGGGAGAGATACTCCTGGACGGGAGACCCCTTGGAGACTACACCCTGTCGTCCCTCAGGGGAAACATGGGAGTGGTGCTGCAGGAGCCTTTTCTCTTCGGGGGCACCATCATGGACAACATCCTGCTGGGAAGGCCCGGAGCCTCCAAGAAGGAGGTGGAGGCCGCCGCCCGGGCGGCCTACGCCCATCACTTCATCACCGGGCTCCACGGTGGTTACCAGGCCCGGACCGGCGAGCGGGGAGCGCTCCTGTCCGGGGGACAGAGGCAGAGAATCGCCCTGGCCCGGGTATTCCTGCGGAACCCGAAGCTGGTGATTCTGGACGAGGCTACCAGCGCCCTGGACCGGGAGAGCGAGGAATACGTGAAGGAGGCGCTGCGGAACCTGCTTCGGGACAGAACCTGCATCATCATCGCCCACAGGGAGTCCACGCTGGAGGGGGTTGACCGGATAATCCGGCTCCCCGGAGACGGGGCCGGCCCCCTCCAGGCACCGCCGCCCCCCGGCGGGAATCGGATGCGAAAAGGCCCCGGCGGCGGACCGCCTTGAGAGCCCCTTTCTTCCCCCGGCTCACCGTCCGTCATCGGGAACGGATGCCGGAGAATTTGAGGCCTGGTTATACTACTGTGATGCTAAAGAACCGGAGGGTCTTCTGATGAACGCTGCGTTCTGGATCAACTTGGCCGGTGCCGTGTGCCTCGGCCTGGGGGTCGGTTTCCTGCTTTGGTTCACCCGGAGGAAGGCGCTGGAAGGGAACGTATCGCTGTGGCTGGCGCTTACCGGATTGTTCGGCATTATTTACCTTCTGCTCCGGGCCTTCGGAGTGACTTTCACCTCGCTGATAGCCAAGATCGTCCTGTCGTTGACCATAATGCTCCTTTTTTATACCCTTCTGCGGTTTGTTTTCATGCTCTTCTGCGCAAACCTGGCCCGGAAGAAACTGACCATGCCCATACCGAAGCTGGTGCTGGACGTGTTGGTCTTCGTGCTGATGACGGGTTTGGCGCTGATTCTTCTCAACCTGCTTTTCCATGTGAAGCTGACCGCCTTCCTGGTCACCTCCACAGTGGTTTCCGCGGTGATAGGCCTCTCCCTTCAGGACATTCTCGGCAACGTGTTCAGCGGTCTGGCGCTCCAATTCGAAAGGCCCTACGAGAAAAACGACTGGGTGACCATAGACGGCGTCGAGGGACAGGTTATAGAGATGAGCTGGCGAAGCCTCTCCATCCGCGACAGGTACAACGATCTGGTGCTGTTTCCCAACTCCGTCGTTTCCAAAGTCCCGGTGAAGAACCACGGAAGACCTTCAAAACTCCATTTCGTCAAGTTCGAGGTGAGGGTCTCCTACAGGTACCCCCCGGAACAGGTCAAGAGGGTTCTGCTTCAGTCGGCCCTGGACACCCGGGGGATTTCCCCCAGGCCCGCCCCCTCGGTGTTCCTCGACTCATTCGACGAGAGTTCCATCTGCTACAACGTCCGGTTCTGGATTACCGATTTCGCCTCGAAATACACAATAATCGACTCGGTCAAAACAAAGGTATGGTACGGATTGCACCGGGCGGGGATGCGCACTCCGTTCCCCATCCGGAACATCTACATGCATCCGGTGGAGACCGACCGGGAGCGCCTCCTTCTGGAACAGACGAGAGACGAGATACTCGCCGTCCTGAGGAGCGCACCCCTTTTCCATCCGCTGCCGGAAGATCAGTTGCAGAAGCTCGCGGAGGGCTGCTCGCTGCTCCGGTTCACGGCCGGAGAAGTGCTGGTCAGGCAGGGTGCCCCGGGAAACAGCCTGTACATTGTACGAAGCGGTGGTGTCGAGGTTTCGGTAACCGCCGGCGAAGGACACAGGGCAATGAAGGTGGCGGAGCTGGATCCCGGCAGCTTTTTCGGCGAGATGAGCCTGCTCACCGGCGAACCCAGGACCGCGACGGTGACCGCCCGGGAGGAAACCGAAGTGGTGAGAGTTTCCAAGGAAGGCATGAACCGGGTGTTCCAGTCCGACCCCTCCCTGGTGGCTCCCCTCTCGGAACTCCTTGAGGCCCGGATCGGAGACCTGCGGAGAGCCTCCGTCGAGAGCGGAAAGATCGTAGAAGGGCATGAAAGCTCGATGAGCCCGGGAAGTCACGGCGTTCTCGCACGCATAAAAATGTTTTTCGGGCTTTAGAAAAGGGTGTTGACATCGCCTCACTTCGGTGTTAGGCTGTGATCGGTAGCAGACACGAAAGCGGTAATACGATGCGTGCGTTGTCGGCTGTGCTGTTTGCCTTCATGGTGGTGTGGGCGAGCGATAATACCGATGGAGCGGGTTTTCCGAACCAGCTTTCACGGCACTGCGCCTTCCGGGTGAAACCGGCAGGGTTCGAAAGCCGGCTTCCCGGCGGCACCTCCATCGTGTCCATAAGGCTTTCGGTCTTTGACGCCGATATCGTAGTCTCCTCCGCTTCCGCAGCCCAGAAGCCCCTCAGGGCAGGCGGCCTTTTCTGCGAGCAGAACTGCAAATCCTATTCCGTCGAGCCCTTCCAGCCCCCCACCGTCACCCTCTACACCTTCTGACCCCCCATCACCCGGGGGCGGGGTGAATCAAAACGATCAGCTTGCATAAAACCTTGTAGAGCAGTGAATTAGATATTATGCAAACGGGGCTCGCATGCTCCAGCAGGCCTCCCTGCGGGCGTGTCCGTCGGGTGTTGAGCCACAAACACCCACAGGGAAACCCGGACGGACCATGCAAACCTTCGCCCGTATGATTCTATTTCATCAGCCTGCACTGCCTTACAGCAATCAGTCCCGTTTGGTTTACTCCGTCCCCTGAAGCAACACGGAGGCGCCGGGAACCGGGGTGAAGAGTTCGCACTCGATGCCCGGACCGGGAACCGACAGGTACAGGAACTCCTCCACCCGGCCGGCGAAATCGAGAGTGTTCTCCTCATGGGCGAAACCGTGCCCTTCGTTGGTGTAAAGAACGTACACCACAGGGATGTTCATGGCCCGGAGGGCCTCCACCATCTGGTCGCTCTCCGCCTGCACCACCCTGGGGTCGTTGGCACCCTGGGCTATGAAGATGGGAACGTCAATCTCGGCAACGTGATTCAGGGGCGACCGCTCCTCCAGCATGGCCCTTTCCTCCGGGTCCTCCGGGTCGCCGATCCTCATGTTCAGCAGGGCCTGCATCGGCTTCCAGTAGGGGGGAACCGTCTCCATGAAGGTTATCAGGTTCGAGGGGCCGAAGAAGTCCACCACCGCACAGTAGAGTTCCGGGGTGAAAACCGCTCCCGCCAGGGCCGCGTATCCGCCGTAGGAGCCGCCAAGGATCACCACCCGGTCGGGGTCCGCCACCCCCTGCTCCACCGCCCAGAGAACCCCGTCGCTCACATCGTTCTGCATGGCGCGGCCCCATTCCTTGAAGGAGGCGTTGCAGAAGGCCTTTCCGAATCCGGTGCTGCCCCTGAAGTTCACCTGAAGGACGGCGAAGCCCCTGTCGGCGAAGAGCTGCGTGAGGGGGTCGTAACCGTAATAGTCCCTGTACCAGGGCCCGCCATGCACCATCATGATGGTGGGCCATGGCCCTTCTCCGTACCGGACGGGATCCGGGGTGGTGACGTAGGACGGCAGTATCAGCCCGTCCCTGGCGGGAATCTCGGCCGTCTCCATGGGCCTGAGGCTGTAATCCTCCAGGGCGGGGATCGCGGTGAACAGCTCCCGGGCCTCCATGGAGTTCCGGTCGTAGAGATAGTACACCGCCGGGTTGTCAATGGTGTTGTACGCCACTATCCACAGGGTATTCGACGAATCCCTGGAGATAACCGATAAATCGCCCTCCCGGTGCCCCTGCAGAAAGTCCATGTCGGCCCGGATCGAGGGGTCAAGCACCTCGAGGGAGCGCCTCAGGTAGTAGTAGGAAGCCATTACGGGTTCGCCGGTGGAGGGGTCATAGAGAACACTGCCGATATCCGACGTGTCGCTTCCGGTTATCAGGGTCTCGGTGCGGGACGCGATGTCATACCTGAAAAGGGCGGTCTTGTCCCGGTCAAGGTTCGACCGAACGAAAAGGGCGGTTCCCTCCTTGTCGAATCTGTCCGGGAACCACTGGTCCTGGCCGGGATAGCTCTTCAGGACCTCCCAGGGCGAATCCGCCGTCCACCTGTGGTGTACGGTCATGTCACCGTTATCCGGGTCTATCGTCACCTGGAGCCTTACGTTCATGTCCTCGTCGGTGGAAAAACCGACGATCATGTCGCCATCGGCGGTGAAACCGGTGTTGTCCATGACCATTTCCAGTTCGCCGGTCTCCAGGTCGCAGGAATAGACATCGAAGAACATCCTGTTGTCCTTGTTCATGTCTATGAGGACCCGGCCCGGCTGGTCACGATCGGTGGCGGAGACGTAGGCCTTCACGCCGGGGAACGGAGTGAGGTCGAGAACTTCGCCGGTTTCCACGGTGATTCTGTAAACGTGGGTGTTCTCCTCACCGGCTTCGTCCTGGAGGTAAAGAATGTACCTTCCGTCTTCCGTCCACAGGAACTGGGTGATTCCACGATCCTCATCACTGGTGAGCTGTCTGGGGTTGTCGCCGGAGGCGTCCATCAGCCAGAGGTTGAGAACTCCGTCCACCGGCGCCAGGTAGGCTATGGTGGCACCGTCGGGGGAGAGTTCGGGAGCCACCCTCTCGGGGTTGCCGAAGAGCACCGACCTGGGAATGAGGCTTTCCGCACCGGGGCTGGCCACGTGCACCGGTTCCTGCTGCGGGCGGTCCGCCGCCGGTTCGTCGCCGCACCCGGAAAGAAACACCAGAACACCCAGAAAACAAAGAACCGATGAAACCCTGAACATTTCAAACCTCCGGATGATTATACTGTATTGCTATTGATAATTATATCCCCGCAAAACACAGACCGCGATGCCGGCCACCGCCGGGACGGCGGCAATTCTCCAACACCCCCCCAGGCGGGGGGTTCACCTTGCCTTCCTCCCCGGCCCGGTGCAGCCCGACCCTCACGGCCGGGCGACGTTCAGGAAATTATACCCACTTCCTCCGATGAAAGGTCCCGATGGCAGAACAGGGCAAGGGGCCGCCGGGGCGGCCGCCTTGCCCGACTATTCCGTGGTTCATATAGTTCCTTGATTATGGCGAAATCAAAAATCCGAGTGCCCTTCCCAACCGCGCTCCGCATGGTCGCCTCCTATGCCGGTTCCAGGGTGCGCGACCAGGTTCGTGCGGTGGCGTTCATCGTTCTCTACATGGTCGGCTACCAGCTTCTGGTTTTCCGGAGCCCCCCGGGGGATGCGGTCACCCTGGGGCTTGGGATCGGGATAGTGGTAATGGGGCTGACCTTCTTCCTGGAAGGCCTTCTCCTGGGGCTCATGCCCCTGAGCGAGAGGGTCGGTATCCAGCTCCCCCTCAGGGGGGGAGGGCTCATGATAGCTCTGTTCGGCCTGCTGTTAGGGGTTACCGCCACCCTGGCCGAACCGGCGGTGGTTTCCCTCCGAACCGCCTCCGGCGGAATACCGGCCTGGGAGTCTCCGCTTCTGTACTACCTCCTGGAGCTGAACTCCGGGGCGCTGGTGATGGCGATCGCCACCGGGGTCGGGCTCGCGGTGACCATAGGTCTTTTGAGGTTCCACCTCGGCTTCCGGATCAAACCGGTGATCCTGACGGTGATCCCGGTGCTGACGATCTTCAGCTTGATGCTCAGCAGGTTCCCGATGCTCTCACCGATACTCGGCCTGGCATGGGATTCGGGGGCTATCACCACCGGCCCGGTGACCGTGCCCCTGACTCTGGCGCTTGGAGTCGGGCTTTCCAGGGCCCGGCACCACCGGGGCGGCGGACCCGGCGACTCCTTCGGCATTGTGACACTGGCCGTGACCCTTTCCGCACTGGCGGTCATGGTCCTTGGGGTGATTTCCGCCTCCGGGCTGCCGGCGCCCACGGACGAGGCCCGATTCTTCTCCCGGGAATACAGGGAGAAGGCCCTGGGGCTTTTCGGCAGCGAGAAAGCCCTGTTCGAATACGCCATGGCCCATGGAAGCGATTCCACCCGCAATGCGGTCATGGAGGAGACGGGTGATGCTTACGCTCTTCTCGACGAGGCCGCCGTTCCATCCCGGGAAATTTCCGGGGTGAAGGACAGGATTCTGGCCGAGTTACTCAGGGAAGTGAAGCCCTCGATCCAGGCCGTGATGCCCGTAACCCTCTTTATGACGGCTGCGCTTTTTCTTCTTCTCCGGGACCGGCCGCGTTACGTGGACGAACTGCTTCTGGGAATAGCCTTCACCCTTGTGGGAATGATCCTTCTGGGTGCGGGGATCAGCACCGGCCTTGCACCCCTTGGCGCCGATTCGGGCCGCAGGCTCTCCCATTCCATCACCGATGACGGTAACGATACGGTGACCGTGGCGATCCCGGATTTCGACACCTCCATGCTGATTCCCGCCGTCGGTCCCGACGGGGAAGAGCGGTCCTACTTCCTCCTGGACGGCGGGCATTCCCCGACTATCGAGCCGTTCGTGCCGGACCGGCTCAACCCGGAAGACAACACCTACCTGCACCAGAACGTGCTTCCCCGGAGCAAATGGTCCGCCTCGGGGGGAGTAGGGCTCTTCCTGGTGCTTCTCTTCGCCTTCGGAACCGGTTTTGGCACCGCCCTGGCGGAGCCGTCCCTGAAGGCGCTGGGGCACACGGTGGAGGAGATCACCGTGGGAACGGTGAAATCGACCGGGATGATCCGGGCGGTCGCACTGGGGGTGGGAATCGGGGTTACGGCCGGAATACTCCGCATAATCTTCGAGATACCCATGATCTGGATGCTCCTGCCGCCTTACCTGCTCCTGATTCCCCTCACCCTGCTCAGCGACGACCTCTTCGTGGGCATGGCCTGGGACAGCGGTGGGGTGACGACCGGGCCCGTCACGGTACCCCTGGTGCTGAACCTCGGCCTGGGATTGGGAAGCGCCGTCGGGGTCTCCGACGGTTTCGGAATACTGGCCATGGCTTCGGCCTACCCCGTGATCTGCACACTGTTTTTCGGAATCATGGTTCACCGGCGCCAGCGGAGGATAATGATCTCCGCCGCGGAAACCGAGGACTGAGATGGACGAAGGTTTCACCAAGCTTCACCGGGTCACCTGCATCCTGCACGAACACCTCCATTCCCGGATGGCGGACCTCCTTGCAGAGGCGGGCGTCCGGCAGGCCTACATGGAGCCGGGCAGGACGGTCCGGCAGTTCAGGACAAACCGGAAGTTCGGTTTGCCGGGAAGCATCGTCCGCCCGGCGGGAGCCGCGGTGGGCGTTTACCGGCTCCACGTCCCCCCGTCCTCCTCCGAAGCGCTGGTGGGAAAAATCACCGACGAGTTCGAACTCAATCACCCCGGACGGGGAACGATTTTCGTCCAGGAGATAAAGGAATACACAGCTACGCCTCCGGAGCGGACCCACCCCCAGGAAAACGCCGCCGGTATAGCCGTTCCCCTGAGGAACCTGGCCCTTCTGACATTCATCCTTTCAATGAAGGACGCCGGCGACGCCCTGGCCAGGGTCGCCCTTTCCCTGGGCACCGGGGTGCCCACGATAACCCTTGGGATGGGAACCGGCATCAGAGACAGGCTGGGGCTCCTGAGAATAACCGTATCACCGGAAAAACAACTCCTGCACCTCTTGGTGTCATCCCTGGATGCCGAAGGGATAATAGGCCTTCTGGTGAATGAGGGGCGCCTGGATCGTCCCGGAAGAGGGTTCGTCTTCTGTTCTCCGGTGCTGTACGGCCACCTGGACACCCGCCTGCGAATCGGTCACCAGGAGTATTCCGCCAGCATGGGGCAGATCATCACCGCCATAGACGAACTCAAGGCTGGAACCGCCTGGCGCCGCAGGTTTCCCGGGCCGCCGGCAAAGCCCTCGTTCACCCTGCAACGCAATTACGTTCTGATATGCCTGACCGTTATGGAGGAAAACACCCCCGCCTATGTGGAGGCCGCCATGGACAAGGGCGTCCTCGGGGCGACCAACGCCAGGATTCGACGGCTCGAAACGGACGGTTCACCCGGGGGGGCCAGGGAAACATGCATCATGGCGGTTCCCAAAGGGGCGGCCAACGGCGTCATCACCACCATCCTCCAGGTCAGTGAGCAACGGTCGGAAAAACCCGAGTCCCTGTTCTGCATCCCGGCTCCACTGATCTACTCCTACAGGCGCTAACCGTATTGCCATGCCCGTGGGGCTTGGCATAGATTTTGCGAACGCTCAGACTGCACCGTCGCTTTTTTGAGAAGAATCTATACTGCACCGGCGGCGGTGCAAGAAAAATTCTGCATAAGACGGTGACGGGGTTGACGGATGTATATGATGAAAATATACATGCGGTATGGTAAAGCCGAGAGACCAACTGAAGGAATGCACCGGATTCCAATGGGATGAGGGGAACGCAGCGAAGAACCGGGACAAGCACGACGTATCTCAATCCGAATGCGAACAGGTATTCTTCAATCAACCTCTCGTCTTGCGAAGAGACTCAAAACACTCCGAAAAGGAATCGAGATTCTACGTTCTTGGTCGCACTGACAGGGAACGTCTCCTCTTTGTGGTTTTCACCATTCGAGGAGACAAAATCAGGGTCATATCCTCGAGAGATATGACAGCGAGCGAAAAACAAAGGTACAGAAGATGAAAGAACTGAAGAAAATCCCGGTGTTCAGAACAGAGGCCGAAGAAAGAGAATTCTGGAGAACCCATGACTCCAGTGATTACCTCTCCTGGGAGGATGCAATAGAAATCACACTGTCAAAGCTCAAACCTTCGACAAAAACGATATCTCTTCGGTTACCGGAATCGATGATAGAAGAATTGAAAATCCTCGCGAACAAGCGGGACATACCGTACCAATCTCTTCTGAAGGTCTTTCTTGCCGAACGTCTGAAAGCTGAAATGGATGGTATCCGATCAATTTAGTGGGTGCCGTCCGTAGGGTGTAAATTGGTTTGAGGGATGAGCTGCCTTCATCGGATAGACCGCCAGGCATCTGGGCCGGAGATGAGCAGGCCGGCTACATATAGAAGCTGATCACATCGGTCACAAAGGCCCATATGGGGATCGAATAGGTCGATTATCCGATGAGGCGTCACTCGAGCGGATGGCTCAGAATCGCTGAAGCTCGTTCAGTCTCGTGTAGAGGCCGTCAGCCCTGCAGAGATCCTCATGGTTGCCCTGAGCGACTATTCTGCCCTGATCGAGTACCACGATTCTGTCGCAGTTTCGCACAGTTGCAAGCCTGTGTGCGATAACGATGCTGGTCCTGCCGCTGAAGAGGTTGTTCATCGCTTCCTGGATGTCCGCTTCAACTTCCGAGTCCAGAGAAGAGGTCGCTTCGTCCAGTATGACAATCCTCGGGTTGTAGAGCATCAGCCTGGCGATGGCGATCCTCTGCCGCTGACCTCCGGAGAGCCGGACGGCCTTGTCGCCT
>JAKPTG010000022.1 GCA_029571005.1 Candidatus Fermentibacterota bacterium | reverse complement strand
CTGCTCCTTCGCAGCGGCCAGTTCGGCATCCTTGGCCGAAAGCGCCTCTTCGCGCGCCTTCCGGGCCTTCTCCTCGGTCTCTGCGGCCACGCGCCGGCGCTGCTCCTCCAGCAGGGCCTCGTACCGCCTGCGCTCCGACTCGCGGACAGGGGCCACAGCCGAGTCGGTCAGGGTGAACTCGGCGCCGCACTTCGGGCACTTGATGAAAGGCTCGGGCATTCTTCCCTCCTCGGGGCCGCGGGTTTCGGATCCCCCTCTGCACAACCTCTAACCTGATATATTGACGTTAGGGTCCGGTCAATGGGCCGCGGCGTGTTCGTCGGCGTGACCGTGGCGGGGAGTACGGGCGGCCTGTCCGCCTTCCAGCTGATCCGGCGTGAGGGCGTGTCTGCCCGGTCGGGTACTGCTTCGGCATGTTTCGCAGGGCACGAGCATTGGAGGATACGTGAACCTGACAGCATCCGGAGTCTGTTCCGACGTCTGCCGGAGAATGCTTCGAGGCTGATCTCGGCTGTCGTAATGGGAGTTGTCTCGGGGCTTTCGGCCGTCGCATTCATGCTCTGTGTCCAGTTCGTGTTCGACAACGGCATCGTCCGCCTGTCCCGGATGCCTCTCCCCGTGTTCATCCCGGCCAGTTTCGCCATCGTGGTCGTTTCCTGTCTGATCGTGGGGCTGCTGCTCTGGAAGCTGAGTCCGGATTCGTCCGGCAGCGGCATCCCCCAGCTCAAGACGGCCTTCTGGAAGGACCTCGGCTTCACCGAGTTCCGCCATGCCGCCGTGAAGTTCGTTACGGAGACGCTTTCGATCAGATCGGAGCGGCCTCATGGCATGTCTATGCGCTGGTGCCGGTCGTAGCGGCCGTCGTGGCTTCGATTGTCCGCTT
The DNA here is from genome assembly GCA_029571005.1 of Candidatus Fermentibacterota bacterium. Classification (GTDB taxonomy): domain Bacteria; phylum Fermentibacterota; class Fermentibacteria; order Fermentibacterales; family JCC-6; genus UBA6080. The sequence continues at coordinate 29,721 of JAKPTG010000022.1, read as the reverse complement.
GGTGGGAACATTGCTGTTGGAGCAACATGAAGATTGGCTGGCGGGAAGGAGGTATATGAGCATCGATTCGTCCGGAATGCCGAGGACTTCCCGGATGAGCTTCTGATGTCGGCCGATCTTAAGCCTGAGTGCGAGACCCTTCGTACACCACATTGACGGACGCAGCCGCTGCTGGAGACGCTCCTCTCCGTCCCTGTCAACTCTGCCCAGCGAGCATACTACCCTTGTCTGAGGGGTTTTCTTCTGGGAATCCCAGTACCTCTCAACGATCTGGAATGGATCCGTCTTTGTTTTTCCTTGATATAGTTCTGATATACATGATGCCTATACAAGCAATAGGCTGCACATAATCATAATGTCAATGGATAACTATACATATTCGTGTACCCATGTTTTTAGGCCGTTTTCCCATGTTTTCAAGAACGCTTTGCAAGCCAGTCAACAACTTACGTATTGGGGGGGGCGAATGTGTGCCCACTCGTGTCAAACGCGGGTTCAATAACTCCATTTTTGATCACAATAACCTGCCCTCCCAAATTGATTTCGCTTGCTTTATGAGTTACCATGACCACCATTATTGATTTTTCCAGTGTTTTTATTGTATTATGTACTATTATTTCTGCTTCTCTATCAAGATTCGATGTTGCTTCATCAAACACTAACATTGTTGGCTTGCCAACAAGAGCTCTCGCAATTGCTATTCTTTGCTTTTGACCGAGAGAAAGACTTGTTCCATCTTCACCTACATAAGTATTATATCCTTCGGGCATTTCAGTAATAAACTCATCAGCACCAGCCAGTATTGCAGCTGCTATTACATCTTCTTTTGAGTATGATCTACCCATTAATATGTTTCCTCCACGGAGGCATTGAACATAAATGGTTTTTGATCAATGTAACATATTCCTTTACCAGTCTTTCTCTCGGTTGATAGTTCTTTCGCATTAATACCATCAATAAGAATATCTCCTTCTGTTGGCAGTATATAGCCTAATATCAAGTGTACCAATGTGCTTTTTCCGGCACCACTTGGTCCTGTGATTATATTTACTATGCCTTTACGGAGTGTAATATTAATGTCCTTGAGTTCAAACCTACCATCTCCATACGATGCTGAGACTTTTCTGAATTCCACTAGGCTAATGCTGTGGTCAACACTTATAACAGATCTTCTATCTATACTATCAACTATATTCTGTATACGTTCATATGCCACCATTCCCTTTTGAATATTTATATTTGAGTGCATAAATCTTCTTATAGGCCCTACTAATTTTGCTGATATAGTCATAAATGCTATTAAGGTACCAATAGTCGAAACACCGTGAATAACCCGATACCCCCCATATGCGTATATTACTCCAGGCAAAAACCAGTTAATTATTCCATCAGTTGATGTTGCAAGCGTCGTAACCCGAAAATACCTATCAATTGAATTAAGTACTTTCTTTAACTTACTCTGCATCCTATCATTGCTATATGCATATGCATCATATGCTTGTATAGTTTTTCTCCCTGAGATGTTCTCAGTAATAATCTTGCTTGCCTGAGATCGATTTTCTATATACTCGTGATTGACTTTCTTAATACGTTTTGTATGAAACATGAGATTTGCTATATATATAGGTATTACGCAAAGCAATAATATAGTAAGCAGAAAATCCATTCTTAGCATAATAACAACAGCTATTATTCCTGTGATTATATCCTTAAGAAGAATCTCATATGCATTTGAAAGCATACCCCTCACATTTTCAGGCTCTGTATCACATCGTGAGGTTAAATAGCCAAGGTCTTTCTCGCCCCTCCCGAATACCGATTGTTGTACAATATTGTTATGTACTTTTGTTTTTATGTCTGCTATTATCCTTTCATTATATTTACACAGATATATTTTCTGCCAATAATAGAATACTTGAAAGAGGATTGTCGAAATCAACATAGCTAGCAGTACCAAGCCGAATTGAAACAGATCTCCAGTTACCAATACACTGTCAATTAAGTATTTCGCAAGCAGCGGTGCTGGGAACTCCATCATTGTGCTTAACAAGAGAAAGACAATGCCAATTGCTAGTTGCTTCTTATACTTACTGCTAAGTAGAACTAGTATTTGAATGTACTTTCGAATTTCAGCAATCATGTTACCCTCAGTCTTTTACAGTTGAGCATTGGCTAAAATACAAGGGAGAGAGGCCTCTTATACATGTCTTGAGTAGTAAGAAGGGATACCCCCGATGTACCCATCAATCCCCCGGGATTCTTCTTCGGGCGTTGACGCTCGGTAGTCAGTTCCTTTTTCGGTTGCCACCCTCAAAAGAATTGCTTCCTGCAAACAAAACCCAATAAAGGTTTTCACGAGCACCAAGTCTTCAACCCATTGACGTACCATTTCTTCATCGATACGCCCGATTGCATCCTTCAGTTTTCCCACCATGGCGAAGACTCTCCGCGTCGCTTCCCCCAAAGCATCCGGCATTCTTTCCCGATACCAGGCTTCCCACTCCTCATAGGAGTTCCCGCCAAACTCGCGGAGTAGCTTGCTCATCTGTCCGACGACAAGGGGGCGGGTACCTTGAGCGTTCTGATTTGCAAGATTCATTATCTGCGTTGTGTACTTCGGAAAGGACGGGGTTCGAGTACCAACTTCCGCAGCAAGCTCTGCGTTATTCATCTTGATTGTCGGCATTGCAGCTCCCTGTGTTTGACCGAAGCGGCCTCATTCGACGTGTCTGCGCTTCCCGCCAGGGTCTCGAAGTTCCCTCACCCGCCGCTCCGCTCCCCGGGCTCGACGACCCTTTTCACCGACAGACCGAAACCGGGGCGACGGCAAAGCGCCCTGTTGACCGCCCAGGCCGAGGCAAGCCCCCCCGCCAGCCCGATACCGGCGCCCAGGGCCGCCATGGAGGCTCCCCGGGGTGCGGCGATGAGGTAACCCACACCCATGAGGGCAACGGGAACCAGGAACACGACGGTGACGGCGACCATGGAGGCCGGGGGGCGGAACTCCACCTCCACCGTGTCGCCGACTCCGGCTCCGGCGTCGTTGCGGGCTTCCAAAACCCTCTCCCCGGGCGCCCTGCCGGAGATGCCGAAGCACACCGCGGCGGAGGAGCAGTTGCGGCAGTCGGCATCGCTGACCGCAATCACCGCGTTTTCTCCACGAACCTCCCTGACCACCCCGGTATGAAGCATGGTAGGATTCTCCCTTCGGTGTTATGGATAAAGGTAACCAACCGGAGAAAGGTTGTCATCCGATGAAGTGCGGCGCGTGACGGACAAGGCGGGTTTCGACCGGTGCTGACCATGGCTGCGGTGCTCTTGCTGTCCCCCTTCTACGAAGGGCGGGATGCGTTCTTCGAGTCCTATCCGGACTCTCTGCTCGTGCTGCTGGAAAGCCGCCCCGATCTGCATCCCTACTGGAGGGGCTCGGCGTGGATGACGTGCAGCGCCGACAGCGCCACGGGGGATTCCCTTCTGAACCTGTGGCTCACGGAGTACCCGGAGGACCCCCGGGGGTGGTTCCGTCTCTCGGAGCTGGCCCTGGAGGATTCCCTTCCGGATTCCGCCCTTCGGGCCGCCACCCGGGGACTGGAGGTGTTCCACCACTGGCGGCCCGAGGGGATGCCCCCGGAGGAGTGGCAACTCTACGGCCCGCCCCTGGAGGTGAAACTCCGCTTCAACCGGTGCAGGGGATTCTACATGCGGGGGGACCGGATGGCGGCCCTGGAGGAACTCGCCCCTCTCCTGGAGCCCGGCCTCTTTCCGGTGAACGATTACCATACCCGGGCGCCTTTCCTCTTCTTCGCCGGGAACGCAGCCCTGGATTCAGGGGACACCCTGTCCGCGGTCCGGAGGTTCATGGAAGCCGCGATGGAGGGCGACTTGGTGAATGAATGGGCGGGCCGGGCCGACAGCCTTCTTGAGTGCATGTTAGGGGACCGGTACATGGAGCGCTGCCGGGAGCTGCAGGGTTACCGGGGGCCGGTGTTCCGGGACGCTTCGGACCTGCTTCCCGGGCCGGTTCCGGGAACCAGGCACTGCCTCGGAGACATAAACTCCGACGGCCTCCCCGACCTGCTTGCGGGCGGAACGGTGCTCCTGAACACCGGGGAGGGCTTCCTGGCGACGGACACCCTCCCGGTGAACGGCGGAGTGATCGCGGACCTTGACCGCGACGGCCTGCCGGACATCCTGGGGCTGGCCCGTCAGCCCATGGTGTTCCTGCAGACCGGCGGGGGAAGGTTCCGGCCCGGGACGGAGTGGGCCGGGCTGGACAGCACGGAGGCCCCGGTGGAGGCGGCGGCGATACTGGACTGGAACTCCGACGGCATTTTGGACATCTACCTGGCGGTGTACGAAGACCCCGACACCATGGGGCTGGGACGGCCCGACCACTTCTACCTGGGAGGCCCGGAGGGGTTCACGAGGTGCGACTGCTTCGATCAGGTCCCGGCCCTTTGCGGCAGAAGCGTATCCCTGGCGGACCCCGACGGCTCCGGCGATACCTGCATACTGGTCTGCAACTACCGGCTCGACCCGAACCTGTTCTGGGAGAAGGTTGACGGTGTTCCCCGGAACACCGCGCTTCAGCGGGGGCTTGCGGGGACGGAGACCGACGGGTACTGGGGCCACACCATCGGGAACGCCTGGTGCGACTACGACGGCGACGGGGACGTGGACGTGTTCCTGGCCAACCTGGCCCACCCCAGGTTCATCTCCTTCTCCGACAGAAGCATGCTCCTGCGGAACGACTCGGGGGTGTTCAGGGACGTCCGGGAGGAATCGGGCATCAGGTACGAGGAGACCCACGCCTTTCCGGCATGGGGCGACTTCGATGGAGACGGCAGGTACGACCTGTACATCACCAGCGTCTATCCCGGACGCAGGAGCTTCCTCTACCTCAACCGGCCCGGCGGATTCGTCGATGCGACCTGGCTTTCAGGCTCCAGGGTTTTCGACGGGTGGCAGGTTTCCGCGGTGGATTTCAACAATGACGGCATCCTTGACATCATCGTGAACGAAGGGGGCTTCCTGCGGCTCCTGGAGGGCTGCCCGGATCATTGACCCGCTTGCCCCGAGGGCGTTTCCACGGTATTTTCCGGCTTCCGGAAGGAGCTGCATTGCCCACGGGAAACCGGCCGTTCATATCCGGCTTCACCTTTGTACGAGACGCGGTCAGACTGGACTATCCCGTCGGGGAGGCCATAAGGTCCATACTCCCGATCGTGGACGAGTTCGTGGTCAACCTGGGGGACTGCAGCGACGACACGGAAAAGGTCATTCTCGCCCTGGGCGACCCAAAGGTGAGGATCATCCACACCCCCTGGAACCCGGACAGGTTCGTCCGGGGAGCCACCAACGCCGACCAGACCAACATCGCCCTGGACCACTGCCGGGGGGAATGGTGCTTCTACCTGCAGGCCGACGAGGTGGTCCACGAACAGGATCATCACCGGATACTGGAAACCGTCCGGCGGTGCCGAAACAGGCCGGAGGTAGATGGTATCCTATTCTCCTACAATCATTTCTGGGGAGACTACTCCAGGGTTCAAAGGAGCCACTGCTGGTACCGCCACGACATAAGGCTGATAAGGGCGGGCAGGGGCATCCGAAGCTGGAAGAGCGCCCAGAGCTTCAGAAAGGACGACGGCGCCTCAAAACTCTCGGTGGTGGACTCCGGCGCCTGGATTTACCACTACGGATGGGTCAGGCACCCCATGGTGATGCGCAGGAAACAGAAGGCCCTGGACAGCCTTCATCACAGCGGGGACTGGGTGGAGAAACGCTACGGCTCAGAAGAAGTTCCCTGGGACTACGGCCCCCTGGAGAAGGTTCCCCTCTTCCGGGGCACCCACCCGGCGGTGATGGAGGAAAGGATAAGAAACAAGGACTGGAGGGCCGAGGACTTCCGGAACCTCGACTCCCCACCGAAACACGAGCACCTGAAGTTGTCCATGAGGATTCACACGGCCCTGGAACATCTTCTGGGAATCGGCATAGGGGAATACAGAAACTGGAAACTGCTCCGGAACTGATGGAGGAAAAATGGCCGTTCCCTTTCTGGACCTGAAAGCCATCTACCGGGAGATCCGTGCGGAGGTCACTCCGGAAATCAACGAAGTGCTGGAAAGCTGCGGATACGTGCTGGGCCCGAAGGTGGCGGCCTTCGAGGAGAGTTTCTCCAGGATAAGCGGAACGGATTACTGCGTCGGGGTTTCCAACGGCACCGCCGCGATACACTGCATGCTGTCCGCTTCGAGCCTGGAACCGGGAAGCGGCGTCATCGTCCCGCCCAACACCTTCACCGCCACCGCGGAGGGCGTCATCCTGGCGGGCATGGTGCCGGTATTCGTGGATGTGGAGGACACCACCTGGAACCTGGATCCGGACCTGGTGGCGGCCTTCCTGAAGGACAACCGGGGGGCCGGAGCGCCCACCGACCCCGGAACCGGGGCCCGGATCGGGGCGGTGCTGGCGGTGGACCTGTACGGCCAGCCCGCCGACCATCCGCGGCTGGAGGCGCTCTGCGAGGAATACGGGCTTCTGCTTTTCGAGGACGCCGCCCAGGCCCACGATGCCGCCAGGGCCGGGAGACCGGCCGGCTCCTTCGGAACGGCCGCATCCTTCAGCTTCTACCCGGGAAAGAACATGGGGGCCTTCGGGGAAGCCGGCGCCGTAACCACCTCCGACGAAAGGCTCTTCCGCAAGGCCCGGAGCCTGCGGGACCACGGCTCCAGGGACAAGTACTTCTACGACTACGTCGGTCACAACTACAGGATGTGCGCCATCCAGGGGGCGGTCCTGGGGGTGAAGACCCGCTGGATACGCCGATGGAACGACCTGCGGCGGAACGCCGCCGCAAGGTATGCCGACCTTCTGGCGGGCTTGCCCCTGGAACTCCCCCGGGAGGCGCCGGACAGCCGCCATGTCTTCCATCTGTACGCCGTTCACACCCCCCGCCGGGATGCGCTGAGGGAACACCTCCAGGCCCGGGGGATAGCCACCGGGATACACTACCCGTACCCCCTCCACCTCCAGAAGGCCTACGAAAACCTTGGACACCGGCCCGGAGACTTCCCCAACTCCGAAAGAAACTCCAGGGAGAACCTCACCCTGCCCATTTTCCCGGGCATCACGCCGGAACAGCAGGACGAGGTGGCCGGAGCCGTCGGAGAGTTCTTCGGGGGGTAGGCCTTGGGCGGAGGAAAAGTCATCAGGTTCAGTCAGGCCTACCAGACCCTGGCCTTCCTGACGGACATGATCTGTCTGGCGGCCGCCTTCCTGCCGGCGGTTTACCTGAGGTTCGGAAGGCTCGACGCCTATCCGTTTTCAGCCTACGCGGGCACCTGGGCTTTCTACGCCCTGTGGCTTTTCGTGTTCAGCACAGTGGAAACCCTCTACGCCTTCAGAACCTCCATGAACCGCACCATGTACTCGTACAGGATGATCCGGCTGGTCCTGGTCACCACGGCGCTGTTCGCCCTGACCCTGTTCCTGGTGAGGTCGGTGCGGGGGGTATTCATAGACAGCCGGATAATCATAGTGCTGCACATGTTCTTCTGGGCGCTGCTGGGCATCACCGGCAGGATCGTCGTCCTCCCATGGCTGTACGTTTTCCTGCGCCGGGTGTTCTTCCGATCGGACTCCAGGGCCCTGCTCACCGGCAGCCCGAAAAACATAGGCAGGATAGCCTCGCTGATCCGCAAGGCTCCGGTTTACAGGAACGGCAACTCGTTGGTCACGATTCCGGAGCCCCTGCCCAAGAACCCCGACGAGATCTTCGCCAAGTGCCGGCGGCTGTGCCTGGAACACCGGTGTGACCAGCTCTACCTCCTCTTCGACCGGCACGACCTGAACTGCGTGGCGGAAACCTGCGTACTCCTCCACGACGAAGGGTGCCCCTTCGTCATCTACTCCCCCCACATCCGGAATCTGGGCTACTTCGATCCGTGGCTGAGTCTGGAGAACCACGGGGCGGTGAGTTTCCTCAAGCGCGGCAGGGCAACCAAGAACGACGTCCCCGCCAGGCTTCTGGACATCGGGGTGAGCCTCGCGGGGCTGGTGGTCCTGTCGCCGCTGCTGGCGCTGGTGGCGGTGATGGTCAAACTCTCCGGGGCCGGCCCCGTCCTTTTCAAACAGACCAGGGTCGGCCTCGGCTGCCGGGAGTTCCAGTTCCTCAAGTTCAGGTCCATGACCCACGATGTCACCGGCCTCAACTCCCGGGAGCACAAGGAGTACTTCGCCAGATACGCCCGGGGGTACGCTTCCGGAAAACCCGACTCCTTCAAGCTGGATCAGAGAAACAGGATAACGCCGGTGGGGAGGCTTCTCAGAAAAACCTCCCTGGACGAGCTGCCCCAGTTGATAAACGTCCTCAAGGGGGACATGACTCTGGTGGGCCCAAGGCCATGCATACCCTACGAACTGGAGTTCTACAGGAGCTGGCAGAAGCGGCGCTTCACGGTGAAACCGGGCCTCACCGGGATATGGCAGGTGTACGGACGAAGCAGGCTTCCCTTCGATCACGCCCAGTTTCTGGACTTTCTCTACACGATAGACATGTCCTACAGCCTGGATTTCAGGCTGATCATGAAAACCCTTCCGGTGATGCTCATGGGGAAAGGCGGGGTTTAGGGCTCCGGCGAGTCCACCACCCAGGTGTGCTCGAGAACCCAGGATGCCAGCGCCTCCTCGCCTGCGCCCCGTCCAAGGATGCTCACGGCCTCCATCACATCCTCGGGGAACACTATGAGGGCGGACCCGGGAATACGCACCTCCAGCCCCATCAGGGGGCGGCCCGCGGAGATGCTGTCCAGCATCAGGAAGAAGACCCCGCCGTAGTGCTTCAGCAGGCTGTCACCCTGGGAAAGGCTGCCGGTGATCTCTACAAGGAACAGCCCGTCCTCCATCACGGCGGACCGGGCCGGCACCCCCCGGGAAACGAGGTCGGAACAGGGGTCGGCCGCGGAAAGGGAGGCCAGCAGCAGAAACCCGGCGAAAACCCGCAATGAGGAACTCCTTCCGGAAAAGCACACGAGGAATTATGCAGCATCTGCGATGCCTTGGGAAGTGCGGTATTGAATCCGCAGGGCGGGAAATCTATATTTCCGCCATGGCTGCTGTTCTTGCGGTAACGATTTTTCTGGCGGCATCGGGTGCCTTCGAGGAGTTCAGCCGGCAGACCGCCGCCCTGTTGGACGGCTGGACGGCCGGTGCCCCCGGCGGTCCCGCGGCGCCGGAAGGCGGAAACCTGCTGGAGATGTCCTTCGCCCTGATCCGGGCCGAGAGCGCCCTGGATCGGGTGCCGGACGGGTCATGGGCCCGGGGCGGCGAAATGTCCCGATGCCTCAAGGCGGCCGCCGCCTGTGTGGACTGGTACCGCGGGTCCCTGGCCCTGTTCAGGGAAGGGGCCCCGGAGGACTGGCCGGTCAGGGAAGAGGGTATGCTGTACAGGTTCGGCCTTCTTCAGAGCCGGGAGACGGAATACCTGGAGAGGTCCGGGGGATAAGGAACGGAAATGAGTTTCATGAAAGAAGACAAGGGCTGGAAGGTCAAGACCGGCTGCGCCGAAAAGCTCAAGGGCGGCGTCATCATGGATGTGGTGACCCCTGAGCAGGCGGTTATCGCCCAGGAAGCCGGGGCGGCGGCGGTCATGGCCCTGGAGAGGGTGCCGGCCGACATCAGGGCCCAGGGCGGGGTGGCCAGAATGTCCGACCCGGACATCATAACCGCGATACAGGAGGCGGTGACCATCCCTGTCATGGCCAAGTGCAGGATAGGCCACTTCGTGGAGGCCCAGGTGCTGGAAGCCCTGAAGGTGGACTTCGTGGACGAGTCGGAGGTCCTCACCCCGGCGGACGAAAAACACCACGTGAACAAGGCCGCCTTCAACGTGCCCTTCGTCTGCGGTGCGGTGAACCTTGGGGAGGCGCTCCGGCGGATCGCCGAGGGCGCCGCCATGATCCGAACGAAGGGTGAGGCCGGCACCGGCAACGTGGTGGAGGCCGTCAGACACGCCCGGCAGGTTCTGGGCGACATCAGTCGGATAGCTTCCCTTGCGCCGGAGGAGCTTATGGCGGAAGCGAAGGCCATGGGCGCCCCCTACGGACTCGTCAGATACGTTCACGAACACCGGTCGCTTCCCGTGGTGAACTTCGCCGCCGGAGGCATCGCCACCCCGGCGGACGCCGCCATGATGATGCAGCTCGGGATGGACGGCGTGTTCGTGGGCAGCGGTATCTTCAAGAGCGGCGATCCCGCGAAGAGGGCCAGGGCCATCGTGGAGGCCGTCGCCCGTTTCGACAGGCCCGACGTGATAGCCCAGGTCTCCCGGGGGCTCGGCGAAGCAATGGTGGGGATCAACGTGAGCACGCTTCCCGAAGGGGACCGCCTGGCCCAACGGGGCTGGTGATGCCGAAACCATCGGGGGCGCCCGTCCCGCCCCCCGACGGAACGGGATTCACGACGCCGATACTCCGGACGGTGCCCGGGCCGCTGAAACGGACGACGGAACCGGGCTTCCGGGCTTTCCCCGGAGGTTAGTGTATTGCCCGGCCTCAGATCCGACCCTGTCCGCTGCGGTCTCTGCTTCCGACGGGGGTTCCAGGGGTTTCTGCAAAGGGCGGGCCTTCCCCCGGAATCACTGGACGGGTACCTCGACTCCATCGTCGCCAGACTCAGGGAAGGGGCATCCCCTCCGGAGGCGGGCGTGGAAGCCTGGAAAACCCTCAGGGAGGCCACGGGACACAAAGATATCTTCCATGGTGAAAAGACTTTCTTCACCCGCGAGCTTCTCGCACGGCTGCCGGCGCTGAGGAAAGCCCTGGCCGCCTCCGGCGAGCCCGCCATGGGAGCCCTGGCGGCGGCCACCTGGTGCAACCTTGTTGATTCCGCCCAGGGTAACGCCATACCGACGCCGGAAAGGCTTTTGGAGATATTCGGCACCCCTCTGACCCGGGACGGAAGACGGCAGTTCCTGAAAACCCTGGAGTCGGCCTCCTCGCTGCTCATCCTCGGGGACAACGCCGGAGAGACGGTGATGGACAGGCTCTTCCTGGAGGTGTCCGGATACTCCGGCCGGGTCTTCTACATGGTCAGGCCGCTGCCGGTCATGAACGACGCCACCCGGGAGGATGCCCTGGAGGCGGGGCTCCACCGTTACGCCGTAATCCTGGACAGCGGCAGCGACGTACCCTCGGTTATCCCTTCCATGCTGTCGCAGGAGGCCCTGGAGGTCTTCCGGAGCAGCGACCTCATCCTTGCCAAGGGCCAGGGCAACCTGGAAGGTCTCTGGGGCGTCCGCGATCCAAGGGTATATCACTCCTTCGTGGTGAAGTGCCCCGTGGTGGCGGAAGCCGTGGGCCTCCCGGAGGGCAGCGGCGTTTTTGTATCATCCACGGGTCTGGAGGCTTGACGATGCCCATATACGAGTATCACTGCAAGAACTGCAACACCATCTACCAGTTCCTGGTCAAGACCGCCTCCGGGGGAACGGCTCCGGTATGCCCCAGGTGCGGAATCGGGGGGCTCGTCAAGGTCATGAGCCGGTTCAGCACCACCGGCACCCGGTCCGGGGACGGAGACCTGGACCGGATGGCCGACGACCTGTCGGGGCTGGACGAGAACGATCCCAGGGCCATGGCGAAGGCGGTCAGGAAAATGGCCGACCGGATGGGGGAGGAACTGGGCCCCGAGCTGGAGCACGCCCTGGGACGTCTGGAGGCGGGAGAAAGCCCCGAGGAAGTGGAGCGGGAGCTGGAGGCCATGGGTTTCGGCGAAGACGAGGATGGCGTCGGGGGAGCCCCCTCCGGCACACCCAGCAGGGATCCGGGCCTCTACGAAGCCTGAACCCTCGACCGCCCCCGCCCTTCCCGATCCCTCCCCGCAGGGCGCCCTTCGTCCTGGGTGTCTGCCTGGCGGGCACCCTGAAACCGGTGGGTCATGTGGGGCTCAGCCCCCTCCGGGGCGGGGTCGAGGTGGGCTACGCCATGGAATCGAGCCGCTGCGGCATGGGGCCGGCCACGGAAGCGGTGACGGCGGTCACCGACTGGGCTCTGATCCGTTTCCACCTGGAGGGGATACCGGAAATCGTCCACGAGGATAACCCCGGATCGTTCCGGGTTCCGGAGAAGTCGGGATTCGCCCTTGTAAACCGGTCTCCGGGGGTCATGCACCGCCGCCCGGGGCTTGTCCGCACCTACCTGAAGAAACCGCCGGACCAGGCTCCCCTCAACTGAAGCATCCCTGCCGGACCATCCGGGCCACCGCCTCGATGTCCGGGCCGAATCTCCTGTCCCGGTCCATGGGTTCGAACACCATCTCCACCAGCCGCCTGGTCTCCCGGTTGCCTACCCCCATGGCTCCCCTGTCCAGGAAGCCGTGTGCCTGAACGGCGCACACCAGCTCCGTTGCCAACACGTGGGCCGCGTTTTGAACCGACTGGGCCGCCTGTCTCACCGCCGTGGCGCCCATGGAGACGTGGTCCTCCTGGCTGCCGCTCACCGGGATGCTGTCCACGGATGCGGGATGGGCCAGAACCTTGTTCTCGCCCACCAGAGAGGCCGCGGTGTACTGGGCGATCATGAGCCCCGAATTGGAGCCGGGTTCCCGGGCCAGGAACGCCGGCAGACCGGAGAGGTCCGGGTTCAGCAGACGCTCCGTCCTCCTCTCGGAGATGTTGGCCAGCACCGTCGCAACGGTCTTCAGGTGGTCCGCAGCCATGGACAGGGGCTGCCCGTGGAAGTTCCCGCCGCTGACTACCCGTCCGTCGCTCATTATCAGCGGGTTGTCGGTGACCGCGACCAGTTCCCGGCGAACCGTCCCCAGCACGTACTCCAGGGCGTCCCGGCAGGCGCCGTGCACCTGCGGGGTACACCGGAGGGAGTAGGCGTCCTGGACCTTTCCGCAGTCCCGGTGGCTCCGGAGGATCTCCGAACCCTCCAGCTTCCCCCGGATTCTCCGGGCGGATTCCAGTGCCCCGGGGTGGGGGCGCAGCTCCAGAAGCTCCCGGTCCAGGGCGGCGTCGGTTCCCAGAAGCGCTTCCAGGCTCAGGGCCGCGGCGGCGTCTGCGGCGTCAACGAGGCTTACCGCCTCGAGTACCGCCAGAGACAGCAAAGCCGTCATGAACTGGGTGCCGTTGATCAGGGCCAGCCCCTCCTTGGCCGCCAGGGTCAGAGGTTCCATGCCGAGCATCTCCAGGGCTTCCGCGCCGGACACGGTTTCTCCCGAGTCCGTGATGCACTCCCCCTCACCTATCAGGGGCAGGCACATGTGGGAGAGGGGGGCCAGATCTCCCGACGCCCCCAGGGAACCCTGGGAAGGCACCGCGGGGTACACCGGCCCGTTCCCCAGCGCCAGGAGGTTCTCCACCAGGCGGGGCCTCACACCGCTCCTGCCTCTGGCCAGGGAAGCCGCACGAAGAAATATCATGACCCTGACCTGCTCCCGGGGCAGAACCGGGCCCGTTCCGCAGGCGTGGCTCAAAAGGAGGTTGCGCTGCAGATCCGCCAGCGCGCTCCCTTCCACCACCGTGCCGGCGAGCCGCCCGAACCCGGTGTTGACGCCGTATATGGCTTTCCCGGAGCCAAGGACGGCCTCCACTGCCTTTCTCCCCCGCTCCAGGGCGGACAGGGCTTCGGTTGAAAGGATGAACGGCGCTCCGTCCGCCACCCTCGCCACAGCCTCCAGGTCCGCCCCCGCATCGCCGATCACAACTGGTTTATTCATGAAAGCCTCCCGGCCTGTTGTGTTGTCGTGCACCACGCCGGAATATAAGGAAAGCCCGGCGGACCGATTCCGCGCCAAAGTGACACGCAGGAAGCCGGACACCCGGGAGAGCCCTTCCCCCCCCGATGGCCGCGAGTATTGTTCGTATTGTGTGTCATGAAGTTATGACTGAAAAAAACGCTCCGGAGACGAATGGCATCATCATTGCTTATGCATTGTGCGAAGAGCCGCGGGTCGTGCGGAACCGGCCCGTCGTAGTAATGAAGAACCCGCATAATCCTCGAAAGGAGAACAGGAAAAGATGGCAGAACTGAAGGTGCGCCCCCTCTTCGACAGGGTTCTCGTCCTCAGGGAAGAGCCCGTCGAAACAGTGAAGGGTGGCATAGTCCTACCGGACACCGCCAAGGAAAAGCCCCTCGAGGGAACCGTCAAGGCCGTCGGCGCCGGCAAGCGCAACGACTCCGGCGAGTTCATCGCCCCGCTGGTCAAGGTCGGCGACAGAATCCTCATCGGTAAGTACTCCGGCACCGAGGTCAAGATTGACGGCGAAGAGTACGTGATCGTCCGGGAAGAAGACATCCTGGCCGTTCTCGGCAAGTAGGGAGCAGAAAAATGGCAGGAAAGGAAATCAAGTTCGATCAGGACGCCAGGCAGAGCATACTTGCCGGCGTCGAGCAGCTCTCCAAGGCGGTCAAGGTGACCCTTGGCCCCAAGGGCCGCAACGTTGTTCTCGAGAAGAAGTGGGGCAGCCCCACCATCACCAAGGACGGGGTAACCGTCGCCAAGGAGATCGAGCTTCCCAATAAGTTCGAGAACATCGGCGCACAGCTGATCCGCGAGGTGGCGTCCAAAACCAGCGACATCGCCGGCGACGGCACCACCACTGCAACCCTCCTGGCCGAGTGCATATACCGGGAGGGCCTCAAGAACGTCACCGCCGGGGCCAACCCCATGGCCATCAAGAGGGGTGTGGACAAGGCCGTGGAAGCGGCGATCGTCCACCTCAAGGAGCTGAGCGAGGACGTCAAGGGCAAGGAGGAAATCCGCCAGGTCGCCGCCATCAGCGCCAACAACGACCCGGAGATCGGCAATATCATAGCCGACGCCATGGATAAGGTGGGCAAGGACGGCACCATCAGCGTCGAGGAAGCCAAGAGCATGGACACCACCCTGGATGTGGTGGAGGGCATGCAGTTCGACCGCGGCTACCTCAGCCCCTACTTCGTCACCGACGCGGAAGCCATGGAAGTGATGCTGGAGAAGCCCTACATCCTCATCCACGAGAAGAAGATCTCCAATGTCAAGGACCTGCTTCCCGTCCTGGAGAAGATCGCCCAGATGGGCCGCCCCCTGCTGATCATCGCCGAGGACGTGGAAGGGGAAGCCCTGGCCACCCTGGTGGTCAACAAGGTCAGGGGGATGCTCCAGGTGGCCGCCGTCAAGGCCCCGGGCTACGGCGACCGCCGCAAGGCCATGCTGGAGGACATCGCCGTGCTCACCAACGGCCGCTCCATCACCGAGGACCTGGGCATCAAGCTGGAGAACATCACCCTTGAAGATCTGGGCACCTGCGGCGTGGTGAAGATAGACAAGGACAACACCACCATCATCGAGGGCAGCGGCACCACCGAGGCCATTCAGGGGAGGATCAAGCAGATCCGGAAGCAGATCGAGGACACCACCAGCGACTACGACCGGGAGAAGCTCCAGGAAAGGCTTGCCAAACTGGCCGGCGGCGTTGCCAGGATCAACGTCGGAGCCGCCACCGAGACCGAGATGAAGGAGAAGAAGAGCAGGGTCGAGGACGCCCTTCACGCCACCCGGGCCGCGGTGGAGGAAGGCATCATCCCCGGCGGCGGCACTTCCCTCATCCGCTGTGAAAAAGCGGTGGCCGGCCTGAAGCTCCAGGGCGACGAAAAGGTGGGAGCCGACATCATCTGCAGGGCTCTCTCCGAACCCCTGCGCCAGCTGGTGATCAACGCCGGCATGGAAGGCGCCATCGTAGTGGAGAAGGTCCGCGGCATGGACACCGCCCACGGCATTGACGTGGCCACCGGAGAGTACGTGGACATGTTCAAGGCGGGAATAGTCGACCCCACCAAGGTCACCAGGACCGCCCTCCAGAACGCGGCCAGTATCGCCGGGCTCCTGATCACCACCGAGGCTGTTGTGGTGGAGATTCCCGAGCCCGAGAAGCCGGCGCCGGGCGGCGGCGGCATGGGCGACATGTACTAAAACGGCCCGGAAGCCCGGGGCCCTCGGGTCCCGGGCTTTTTTTGTATGTTCGGGGGAAACAACGGAGCGTTGAACATGAACATGGAAAACTTCTGGCCGGCCTTCTGCATGGTCTGCCTGGCGGGTCTCGCCACGGGAATCGGGGGGCTGATCTCCTTTCTGTCCAAGCACACCAGCGCCAGATTCCTGGCGTTGTCCCTGGGTTTCAGCGCTGGAGTGATGATTTACGTTTCTTTTATGGAGATAATGCCCAGCTCCGAAGCTTCTTTCCTGGCCGCCGGCCACGGCGACGCCGCCGTGGCCAGAATGACCGCCGGGTTCTTCCTGGGGATGGCGCTGATCGCCGTAATCGACATGCTGGTCCCGAAGTTCCAGAACCCCCACGAGGTCCACTCCGGCGGCGTCTGCGACAAGAATCTGCAGAGGCTCGGGATGTTCAGCGCCGTCGCCATCGCCGTGCACAACTTCCCGGAGGGCCTGGCCACCTTCTCCATCGCCCTTCAGGAACCACGCCTGGGCATGGTGATAGCCCTGGCCATAGCCATACACAACATACCCGAGGGCATTGCCGTGGGCGCCCCCATATACTGTTCCACCGGCAGCAGGAAAAAAGCCTTCCTATGGTCACTCCTGTCCGGGCTGTCGGAGCCTCTGGGAGCGCTGATCGGCTTCTTCTTCCTCAGGGTTTTCTTCACGAACGGAGTTCTGGGGTGGATACTTTCCGGGGTGGCGGGAATCATGGTGTACATCAGTCTCGACGAACTCCTCCCCACCGCCGAGGCGTACGGAGAACACCACCTCTGCATGATAGGTCTGACCGCCGGAATGGCGGTGATGGCGGGCAGCCTGCTGCTGCTCGGTTGAGAGGATGGGTGCCGTGGTTCTTATTCTTGCGCTTCTGAGTACCTTCTCCATCGTGGCTCACGATCCTGAAACCGGCGAATGGGGCATCGCCGTGGCGTCGAAGGTTCCCTTCGTCGGGCAAATGGTCCCCTGGGCGAAGGCCGGAGCCGGCGCGGTGGCCACCCAGGCCCGGACCAACCTCTTCTACGGCCCGGAAGGGCTCAGGCTTCTGGAGGAGGGCAGATCGGCGGAGGAGACGATAGCCCTGCTCACCATGGCGGACTCCCTGGCGGAGCACAGGCAGATCGGTGTGGTGGACTCCCGGGGAAACTCCGCATCCTTCACCGGCGGCGAAACCCTGGACTGGGCCGGCGGAGTCTCCGGACCGGGTTACGCCGTCCAGGGAAACATTCTCACCGGGCCCGAAGTGATTTCCGCCATGGAACAGGCCTTCATCTCCCATCCGGGGGATGTACTGGCCTTCAGGCTCCTGGAGGCGCTGAAGGCCGGGGAGGACGCCGGCGGTGACAGCCGCGGCAAACAGTCCGCGGCGATTCTGGTGGTGCGGGAAAATTCCGGCCACGATGGAAACAGCGACATCATTGTGGACCTCCGGGTCTCGGACAACCCGGAGGCGGTCACCGAGCTTCGGAGGCTCTACCTGCACTGGTGGGAACCGCTGTACATGAATGACCTGTACGACGGAGCCCGGGGGAACGCCATCCTGTCGCGGATGTCCCTCCGGGAGTACGAAGAGGCGTGGATGAAGAATGCGGTGGCCTGGTCCATGGCCATGGCGGACCTGGACCTGGACAGGGCCCTGGCGATCGCCCTGGAAGCCGATGCCCTGGAGCCCGACAATCCCAGCATCATGGACACGGTCGCGGAGATTCTGTTCCGGCTCGGCAGATCCGAGGAAGCCGCGGAATGGGGAGCCAGAGCCCTGGATCTGGCCCCTGAGGACACTTACCTGCAGAATCAACTGGCCCGATTCCGGAGAACCGTTGAGCCCGAATCGTAAACAGCGCCCGGCAAGCCCCTGATGAAGGCCCGACACCGGCCGTCGGCCATCCCGATGGTACTGGCCCCGGCCCTCGGGCTGGCGGTCATCTGGGCGGTGCTGCCGGCACGATCCTTCTGGTGCATGGACGAGGCCAACCGCTTCCTGCAAACCCATGCCCTGACCCTGGACGGCGCCGGCATGCCCCCGGCTCTCCCTTACCCGGGAAGCGAATCCCTGGGCGATTCCGCCCTGGCGGAGAGGCTCAGGCCCCTGCCCGGGCAGTACGGCTTCATCAGGAACGGACGCCTCTTCAGCCAGTACTCCCCCATACCGGCGATGATCGCCGCGCCGTTTTACGCCCTTCTGGGCCAGAAGGGCATATACGTTCCCGCCCTCGTCTGCGGCGCGGTCCTGGCGGTAACCCTGTCGGGCCTGCTTCGTTCCCTCGGCCACCCCCGAAGGACGAGCCTCCTTCTGGCCTTTTTCGCGGTTCCCGTCCCGTTCTACAGCCTCACCTTCTTCTCCCATGGGATGGCCCTTCTCCTGATCCTGGCCGGCGTGACGCTCCTCAGGAGGAACATGACCGCCGCCGCCTTCCTTGCCGTCGCCCTGGCGGCCTCCCTGAGGATCGAGACGGTCTTCGCCCTGCCGCTTCTGCTGAGCACGGCGGAACGGAAACCGTCCGCAGGAAGCCTCATCGTCGCCGCAGCGCTCTCGTCGGCCCTCTTCCTGCTCCTCCAGAAGACCCTGACGGGAAGCTGGCTGGGCACCCACCTGGCCTCCAGCGGAACCCAGAGCGGTATCTACGGGGCAGTTGAGGCCTCATGGCTCGGGAGCCGCCCCGCAATCCTTCGGAGGGCGTTCATCAATGCCATGCCGGGCTACCGGGCGGACGGACTCGTCCTTGGCCTGCTTCTCTGGGGGCTATGGGGGTTCTCCCGGCTCCGTCCGGATACGCCACCGGGAATCATGGCCGCCATAATCGGGCCGGTTCTGACATTGATCCCCCTGGCCGCCCTGTTCATCCGCGGTCTCCGCTCCACGGACACCATGGACATCCAGAACCCCCTTCTGACCTTCCCCCTGCTCTGGCTGGCGGCCCCTTCCCGGCGGACGCTCCTTGCCGCCGCCGCCGGAGCGGGGACGATGCTGTGCCTCATGAGCCCCATGCACGCCGAAGACGTGGCCTGGGGATTCAGGCTCGGCATGCCGTTATTCCTCCTGCCGTGCCTGGCGCCGCCGGTTCCCGGCCGCGCCGGGTCGGCGGCCCCGGTGCTGGTGGTCGGAATCCTGGCCACCGCGGCCTCCCTCTCCCTCCTCACCGCCCGGAGGATCCGGGGGAACGAGCTTCTGGAACTGACCGACAGGGGAGGCGCACCGGTGATCACCACCTCATGGGAACAGCCCCAGGATCTCGCCCCCCTGATGGTGGAGGGAACCCCGGTCCTGCACGCCGCCACGACGCACGACCTGTACTCGGCCCTGAAGATCTTCGAACACAGGGAGCCGCTGGTAATGGTCCGGAGGGAAAGCGTGATCCTGCTGTCGGAAGTTCTCGAGGCGGCGGGCATGACGTGGGAGCCCGCGGGGGCGGGCCCCGCCGGGGACCCGGTCACCGATGCGCTGGTTTTCCGGTGCCGGCGCCGGTGAAGGGAAGTGGGCAATGAGGGTCGGCCTCACCCTGTGTACGTGGTTAGTCACCGCCCTATGGCCCTGAGGCAGCCCGGCGTCGAACGGAAACGGCGACGTGAGTGAGGCGGCCCGCCCCGGGGGTAAACCCGGACGGGCCGCCCGCATCACTGCTGGAGAGCCAGGCGGACCGGAACCGAAACCGGAAGGTTGGATGTCTGTTCCGGGGCCGGTCCGAAGTTGAGGCTGTTCACCGCGCTTGTAACCGTGGCCTGAAGGCTGGAAAGGGAACCCGGGCAGCTCACGGAAACATCGGTCACCGACCCGCCCGGGGTGATGGAGAAACTGATGTTGATGGTGCCGGCGGCGGTGGGATCGCTCCTGAGCAGGCTCTCGTAGGCGGTCTGTATCCGCATCTTCATCACATTGAGCCTCTGCCTGATCTCGGACATGTTCCTGTAGCCCAGATCTATGGCCTCACCGGAGGCCGACGCGCTGAAGGTAACCTGGGCCGCCTGATGAACCGCCTCCATCTGGCTGGAACTCACCGTCTCGGCACTGACGGCCACACCCCCGCCGGAACCGACGAGAGCGGAGATGCCGCCGGACCCGCCTCCGCCGGCGCCGGCCAGCAGCGCCTGCCCCGAGGTGCCCGAGGCCAGACCGATGCCGCTGGAGGCCGCACTCTGAAGGTCGCCCACAAAACCGGCCCCGCCACCGGCGGCGCCGGTGCCGTAGGCTGCAAATCCAATGCTCTGTAGCACGTCCTCCGCGGCGGACGCGCCGGCTGCGGCCCCCACGGGGCCCGAAGGTCCCTGACCGGCCCCCCCGCCGCCCCCGCCGCTTGCCACCACGGTTGAAGGCATGTCCCCGATGATCTCCTCACCGATGCCGACTTCCTCGGTGGGCGGTGGGGTCGCCGCCAGGGAGGCCACCCGTTCGCTGGGAGCCCGGCGGAGTATCTGGGTTTTGGATTCCTTCACCACAACGATCAGCCTGTCGTTCACCGCCCCGACCAGCAACGCCACCGCCAGGCCGATACCCATCATCACCTTGAACTTCCGGTTCTCGACGCCGCTCTCCCCGAAGGCTATCTCTTCGTGGGGTCTGGCGGCGAACGAGGCCCAGTCGTAAACCGCCGGCTTCACTTTTTCCACCGGCATGACCGGTTCCGGCTTCCGCTCCGGCTTCGGGGCCTCCGGAGGCGGGTCCGCAAACCCGAAGAACACATCCAGGCCGCCCACCGAGAAGACACCCTGTACGCTCTTGTCGAACTCCCAGACGTAAGGGGCGCCCTCCTTCTCCTGCCGGATCATCTTGCGCTCTATCAGGGTGGCGAAGGGTATCACGCTTCCCTTGACCTCCACCCCGCCCTTGATCTCCGGCAGAAGGTTCATGACGTAGCGGTTGCCCAGGGGTTCCAGCAGGGTGTGTATCTTGGGGAGACCGGCGTTCCTGACCGAAACCGTGTTGTAGTCACCCTCGCCGATGGTCATGATGCCGGCGTTGGGCCACAGGTCCTTCTTCCCCTCCGGGCCCTCCACCGTAAGCCTGAGCCGGCGGGGATCGGGCTGCTCCTTCGTTTCCGGAGCCTTCTCGGGTTCCTTCTTCTTATCGGGCTTCCGTGGGGCGGGCTTCTCCGGAGGGACTATGAATCCGAAGTGTACCGCGAAGGGGCCGGCGTTCACCACCCCCTGGTCGCCGTAGCGGATTTGCAGGATGTAGTTGCCGTCGGAGTCGGTGGAGAAGATGCCAAGGCCCTTCAGATGGCTGAAGGTGAGTTTCGATCCGTCTCCGGAGGTGACGACCGCCTCCATGGCGTCGGAAAGCCGGAGTTCCCACGAATCCCGCTCCGGACCGGGTCGGATGAACTCGATGGAATCGGGGATTCCAGGAGCCTCCGCCACTATGTTGTTGTTGTAGCCCGAGCCCAGTCTTATCGGGGCGTTTCCCGGCAGCATCTTGTTGACAACCTTGCCGTCCCGCATGACGGCGACGGCGAGGACCTTCTTCCCTTCCGCTGCCTGGGCCATCAATCCCCCCCGCTCCTACCTGAAGCCTCATCCTTGATGACCGCCAGGTTCTGGCTGGTGAATCCGGCTTCGGTGCAGCTTGCCATGACCCTCTGCAGAAGAATGGCGGGAATGCCCCGGTCGCCCTGGATGTTGATTTTGGTTTCCTCCTCGGTGATGGCGCCCCGGACGTTTCTCGAGTATTCCATGTGATCCCTGAGGCGCACCACCAGCGGACGGATGGAGCCGCCGGTGGATAAGAGATTCCGGTCCACCGCCACCACCGGATCGCCGTCCACCACGATGACCGTGTTGTTCACATGTATCTCCAGCTTCAGCTCCATCCTGCTCTCGGACCTGGCCCTGGGCAGGGTGAGGGCGTCGCTGACGGTGACGATCGCCCCCTCGGCGGAGTAGCTCTTCAGCAGGAAGACCACCAGGATGGTGAACATATCAATCATGGAGGTCAGATTCAGCGAAGCCGATTGGTCGCCGGCCCGGGCGACGGCCTTGGACTTCCCCGACCCCAGCAGCAGCGGGACGCGCCTTTTGGAGGGAATGCTCATAGCCGCCCTCCCATGGCGCCGGCCACCGAGGCGGAGGGAGCCACCTGAAGCCCGGGCATGTCGAAGCCCGCGGCTCCGGCGATGTCTATGGCCCGGATGATGTTCTCGTACCGGGTCTCTTCCACCGTGAGGATTATGATCTTCCTGAAATCAATCTGGGGATAGTTCTCCGAAAGGAGGTCACGGACCTCGCTTATCCGGGTGGCCAGGGAGTCCCAGTGAAAGGAGGTCACCCTGGTATCGTAAACCCCGTCCTGGTCCGTGTCCCGGTCCTCCTGAAAGGAGTAGCTGACATGGACGGTTCCAGCGGAAGTCCCGATGAACATCTCTTCCTCGGTGATGATGATCTTGGGCTGCAACCTGTCCTCCTCGGAGCGCATCAGGTTGGCCGTCGCCGCGCCGGCCCCGCTTGCCGTCACCCCCTCGGTGCCGCTCATGCCTATCACCGTGATCTCCAGGAAGGACGCGCTCAGCAGAAGAAACGGAATGATGCAACAGAACAGGTTCATCACCGGAAGCATATCCAGCTCGGCCTCGTGCCTGACCCGCCTGCTTCTTCCGGAAGCCGCCTTGGCCATCAGTCACCCTTCCTGGCGGCGGCCAGCATGTTCATCACCATGACGCTGTAGCGGTCTATCTGGTCAACCAGCTTGTCCGCCCGGGCGGAAAGCACGGAGTGGATGATGAGCATGGGGATGGCGCTGATGAGGCCGAAAGCGGTAGTGTTCATGGCCTGGGAGATGCCGTTGGCCAGCATCAGGCTCTTCTGTTCGGGGTCGGCCGCCGCCACCGCAGCAAAGGCCGTAATCAGGCCGAAGATGGTTCCAAGAAGCCCTACCATGGTCGAGACGTTGGCGAGCATGGCCAGGTAGCTGATGCGGGAGTTGATCCTGGGAAGTTCCGCCAGAGCCATCTCGTCCACGGCGTTCTGTATGTCCCTTTCGGTGCCCCGGTAGTTACGGAGCGCCGCCTCGATGACCCTCGCAAGGGGAGCCTTGTAGCGGGCGGCTTCGGCAATGGCGCCCTCGATGCTGCCCTTGCGGATCAGGTCGGCGAGTTTGGCCATGAAGGCCTCGGGCCTCAACGCAGCGGTTCCGAAAAGGAAGGAGACCCTTTCGATGAAGATGACAATACCCACCACGAAGAAAATCAGGATCGCCCACATGGCGGGGCCGCCCTCACGGAAAAACCGGGCGAAATCGCTGAAGAAGCCTCCCTTGACCTCTTCCTCTGCAGGGGCTTCCGCTCCACTCTCTACCGGCTCGGCGGGGGCGGGGGCTGTCTCCTCCGGCACTTCGACGGCCTCCGGCGCCGAAGTGGCGGAGTCGGCCTCCATCGTCTGCAGAGTGTCTGCGGCGGTTGTATCGGGGACCTGGGCGTTGACCGCAAAGGGCAGGACCATGACGGCCAGCAGAGCGAAAAGGTTGAGGCGCATCCGGATCTCTCCTCTCAAGGGAGCCCTAACGACCGATGTAGTCGTAGAGCAGGTTACCGATAAGATCCATGCCGGCCATGACACCGAAAATCAGGCCGGATTCCGAATTATCCGTAGCATAGCTGTAAGCGCTGAGCCCGCCAAGCAAGGCGACCGTACCGTACCTGGCCCATCTGGGCAGAGGCTGCCCCCTGGAACCGTCCACGGTGAAGCTGCTCTCGGTGGAGAAGGCCTCGGGGTAGATCGGCCTGACCACATCCTCCAGGAAGCTGCGGTTCAGCAGGATGTTGCTGAGGTTCGGGGTGGACTTCAGCATCAGGAACAGCGCCTGGGGAGTTCTCAGCTCTCCAAGGATGGTTATCTCCTCAAGGATGAGCCTGCCGCCCTCCAGTCTGGCTCCGCCGCCCTGGACGGCCTGCCCGGACAGGGCGGTGCAAATCAGCAGGGGAAGTACCCATGCAAGCTTCACTGCACACCTCCGGATTCCGGGGCGGCCCCTTCGGGAGCCGGTTCCGGCAGCGGTTCGTAGCCCGGCAGGCCCAGTGCACCGACACTGCCCGGGGAAAGCATTTCCAGGTTGGCGGCGGCCTTTTCCACCCACTCGTTGGTGATCCCGGCGGAGACCGCTTTCTGTATCGCCGTGGTATAGACGTTAATGGCGTTCTGCATGTTAGGCTCGTATATCTGAATGTAGAGCTGGTTGTAGAACTCGTCCACCCCGGCATCGTCCAGCCCCTCCGGGGGAGGCATGAAGGCTATGGCGTTGGCGTAGTCCTCGAAGAGTTCCCCCGCCCGGGCGCAGGAGGCCATGAACCAGGTGTCCACGTTGTAGGTCAGGGACTTGGCGTAAAAGTTCTCGACCTCGACCTTGAGCTGGGTCTTGGCGGTGGCGGTATGGGTATCGAAGACGGTCACCGCGTCGTAGCGCATCCGGGCCATTTCTCCCAGCCGGAAGGCGGCTCGTGCGGGATGGGCCGCAGGCCCCTCCCTGTACCTGTCGTAGGTGGCGATGCAGTCCTGGTACATCTGTCCGGCGCCATGGTAGTCCATCCTGTCGAAGAGGTGGTCACCGTACTTGCCGAGGGCCGTAACCATGACATCCGGACCGCAGTTCCTCTCCCGAACGATCCTGTCGTACACGGACATGGCCCGGTCCGTGCTGCCGCCCTCCTCGAAGCTCAGGGCGGCGGAAAAGACGGCGCCGGACACTTCCTCGGCGGCGGGATACCTGTTGTAGGCGTTGAGGTAGGTCTCCCCCGCCAGGATGTAGTTCCCGGCCTCCGTGGCAAGAAATGCCGCCCTGAGGAGACCCCGGGGGGCCAGGGGGTCATCCGGGTAGCGGTCGGCCAGGTCGTTGAAGACCCTTATCGCGTTCCGTAGGTCGCCCGCCCTGCCGTAGGTCTCGCCGGCGTCGTAGAGGGCGGTGGGGGCAACTTCGGTCCCGGGATGGGCCCGGGCCGACTCCTCGAACCTGGCGGCTGCGGCCAGCAACGCATCCGCGTCCTCACTGGCGGCCAGGTGCTCGGCATCGAGGTAGGCGGCGCTGGCGGCCAGGAGATCGAAGTCCTCCCCGAGATCCTCCCCGGTGAGGGCCGCGGCATCGGCGGCCCTGATATACCATCGCTCCGCGTCGGAGTACATCTGCCTGGCCTCGAAGGAGGAAGCCGCGTAGCGGGCCGCCCGGGCCATGTACTGGGACCTGGGATACTCGTTGTACACCCTCGAGTACACCTCTCCGGCATTTTCGTAATCCCCGGCGTTGTAGTAGCTGCTCGCGGTGGCGAAGAGAAATTGGTCGGCATACTGTCCGGCGGGGTAGAGGGAGACGTAGAGGTAGGCGGTTTCCCTCAGCTTGTCCCGCAGGATGGTGCTGTCCGGCACGACGCTCTTGGTGTAGGCGTTGTAATAGGAAGTGAAGGCGTTGCCCAGGGCGGTTTCCTGCTTCTGGGCGCTGGAGTTGTCACAGGCGACCTGCAGATAGGCGTCGCCGGCGTTCATGTAGTCATCCACCGCGTAGAAGGCGTCGCCCAGGTAGAAACGGTAATCGTAGGCCACCCTTCTGTCGCCGTACTCCGACAGGTAGGTCTCGAGCCGGGAGATCAGGTTCCGATAGTGGCTGGTGCGGCCGGGCTGGTCTTCCGGAAACCGGGCAGCGGTGGAGAGGTGATAGGTGATGGCCTGCTCCAGGGCTTCGGCCCGGATGGAATCCACTTCGGCGAACCTGGACGAGTCCCGGGCGTGGACGGCCCAGTCGCCCGTCCTGCTGTAG
Source organism: Candidatus Fermentibacterota bacterium (assembly GCA_029571005.1). Classification (GTDB taxonomy): domain Bacteria; phylum Fermentibacterota; class Fermentibacteria; order Fermentibacterales; family JCC-6; genus UBA6080. The sequence goes on along the minus strand of JAKPTG010000022.1, from coordinate 4,004 downwards.
GCCTCCACCAGAGCCTCCCGGGCCTGCACCGCAGCCGGAATGTCCCCGGCGCCCTCGTAGGCCGCGGCTATCCTGGCCTGGATGAAGGGCGCCTCTCCGCTGTAGGCATCCCGGTTCAGCAGTGCGGTGTAGGCCATCACCGCCTCGTTCCAGTAGCCCTGCTCGATGTAGAAATCACCCATCCGCCTGAGCACCGCCACGGTGACCTCCGGGCGGCCGTAAGCGTCCAGAAAGTTTGAAGCCATCCGCACCCCGGGCCCTGCCTGCTGCTCCATGAAGCTGTGGGCGATGTACTCCGTGGCTTCCTCCACCATGGCGGAACCTCGCCCGAGGCCCAGTTCCTCCATCTTCTCCGTGTCCTCGATCAGGTAGGCGAAGACCGCCACTGAAGACGGGTAGTCGTTCAGCAGGTAGTAGGTCCATCCGAGCTTGTAAAGACCGAACTGAAAAACCGTGGAGCTGGCCTCGGGATAGTCTATCACCCGGTCGTAATAGACCATGGCGCTGTCGAAGACGAAGCTGTCGAAGTAATGGTCTCCGGCCCGGACATAGGTTTCCGCCGCAAGGGGGCTGTCGGGATACCGGTTCAGCAGCCTTCTGTAGTTGGTTATGGCGCCGTGCTGGTTCCCCACCTCATGCAGGGCGTACCCCAGGGAATAGAGGGCCACATCCTCCACTTCGCTCTCCGGATAATTGGTGAGCACCCTCTGGTAAAGCTCGATGGTGCGGCTGAGATCCATGGGGACGAATTCCTCGCCCCCGGAGGAGGCTACCCTGTCGAGGTAGGTGTTCTTGTCAATGTCGTAGTAAAGCTGAGCCAGCCTGACCAGGACATCCGCGGAAAACCGGCTCTCCGGGAACATGGCCAGGTACTCTTCGAAGTAGGAGGCGCACTCCTCGGCCTTGGCATCCATCCTCGCCTGGATTGCGGTGGTCTCCCGGCGCCTCCGGGCGCTCAGACGGGAGACCTCGGCGGAGTCTCCGGCGGCGGAGGCTTCCTCTATCCTGGCCTGGTAGTACGACCCAAGGTAATTCAGGGAATCCCGCTTGAGTTCCCTCTCGATGAAGGTGGCGATGGCGATGCCGTACCGGGTTTCCTGTACCCAGTCATGATCGCCGGCCAGGCCGGACTCCATCTTGCCGGCCAGGTCCTGAAGGGCCAGCCTGATCCTGCCGACTTCCCCCCCCAGCTGACGAAGGCTCTGTCTGTCCGCCTCGGTTCCCCGCTGGTCGGCGACTCCCATGGCTTCGTCCACGGACAGGGCGAGCACTTCGGTGCTGGCCCGGGAAGCGGCGATCAGATGGTTCACATCCCTTCTCATGGCCTCGATGTCCATCTCCACCGGAGCCATCAGGGCGGCTTCCATGGCGCTGATCTCGACGAAGAGGTTCCGTATGGTCCCTTCCTCCTCCTCGATCATGGCCACGAGTTCGTAGTCCCCCTGCTGAAAGGCTTCCTCCTTCAGCTCCACCAGGCCGAGCCGCATGCGTTCAAGCCTCTCGCGCTCCGCCTGGTACTGCCGGGAGTAATCGTCACCGTGTGCGAAAATGTCGTCGTACCGGGTGTCCGACCTCCGGTACCGGCTGAGGAGCTGCCGGTAACGGGAAAGGGCGATACCGACGTCCTTGGAGCCAAGGGCGCAGTTGGCCATGGCCAGTTCGAACTCGCTGTCGAGATCAGTGCCGGGAAACTGCTCGAGTACCCTCTCCGCCAGGGCGTACGCTTCCTGGTACCGCTCCTGGTGCATGAGGGTCCACACCTTGCCGAGCATCGCCACATCGTAGTAGGGACTGAACGGTGAAACCCTGCCGTACTGCCTCACCGCATCGTCGTACCTGCCCTCCTCCACCAGAATCTGGGCTATGGCTATACGGGCCCTCTCTCCTATGGCCGCATCGGCCCGTCCGGCGTTGCTCACCACCTTTTCCAGCAGGGCCGTCGCGGAGGCATTGTCGCCCTCGGCAACCAGGGTCACCGCCGAAAGGTAATCCGCCAGCAGACCGTTGGTGCCGTCGGAGTTGACCATGGCCAGCCTTGCCCTGGCCTGGGGAAAACGCCCAAGGTTGTACTCCGCCAGGCCGGCGACAATCAGGGACATCTCCATGAACTCGAAGCCCGGGGAAGACGTCCGGAGTTTTTCGTGATACTCCAGGGCCGCCTCGAAATCCTGCAGTTCGAAGGCTATGAGCTGGAGCCTGAAGTGGGACGGATCCGTGTATTCCGAGCGGCCGAAGTTGGTGATGACGGCCTCGAAGGCGTCCCGGGCCCAGACTATTGAGCCGGCGGTGTAGAGTTCCTCACCCAGCTCGAACGCCGACTGGGCGCTGGCCTGCAAAGCCATCTGCCTTCGGAGGAGAATCAGTTCTCCATCGAGCCGGGTGAGCCGCTCCTCCTCCCGGGCGATCTGGAACTCAAGGTCCTCGATCTCCTGCCGGGCCCGCTGAAGAGCGTCCCTCTGTTCCTGCGTCATCTCCTCCGGCTGTGAGACCGCTATACCGCTCGTCAGAAGCAACACCGCCGCAAGGAGGAAAAGAAAGCGGCGATGCGGAAACCGAGCCATGACCCGCTACCTGCTCTCGTCGAGGAGGTCGCGGAGTCTCTGGAGTTCCGCCTCGGCAGCTCTTCTCCTGGTCTCCAGCTCATCGAGCCTGGCCCGGGCCCTGGCGATCCGCTGCCGCTCCCTCTCCAACTCGCTCCTGGAACCTCCGAAAAGGGGCCCTATATCGGATGTGACCGCAAGGGAAAACTTGGCGTTCTGGGCGGGATCACGGGCATCGTGCCCGTCGGGGGGAAACAGGGCCATCTCCAGCTCCGCCACCGCCAGGTTCAGGGAGAAGTGCCTGTTGACATCGTAGGAGAGGCCGAAGTTCAGATCACGACCGTCCTGCTCGAAAAGCACGGCTAACGAGTTGGCGGGCCGCCAAACCACCGAGCCGAACAGCCCGTGGGCCCAGGCGCTCCCTATGCCCAGGGCGCCGTTTTTAACGCGCCCCACGAACCTGCCCACTCCGATGCCCAGGTTCAGGGTAACGGGCACTCCTATCAGATGCTTCATGTCCTTGGAGGCCACGGCATAGGCCGACCAGTTCTGGGCATGGTTGTAATTGTAGTTGCCCTCTTCGTCGTAGTAGCCCGGAACGGCTCCCGTGGAGTCCGGCGAGCCGGGAGGACCGGTGTACACGTCAACCCTCTCGGCTCCCATCATGTTCTCACACCCGATGGCGAAGGCCGGAATGTCGAGCCCCTCCTTCAGCACCATTACCTTCAGGTTGGCCACTACGCCCCCATCGCCCAGGTAGGATACCCCGGCCTGTCCGTAACCGAAAAGCCCCACATCCAGAAAGCCGGCGGTTATCACCTCGTTCCGCTTGCCGCCGACTGAGTCCTCCATGGTGTAGAAGGTGGCGCCCGCCCCTATGCCGATTTCGGTGTGCTGCAGAAGGTAAGCGTCCGGCGAGTTCAGTACGCCGCCGTAGGCAAAGGGGACGGAACCCGCATGAAGCGCAAGCGCGAAAACCGGCAGAACGAGTAAAAAAAGGCGCATATTACTCCTTCCGGACTCCTGAAGCCCGGCGATTGCACCCCCGGCCGGGCCGGCACCGCGGTAGATGCCTTTAGCTGCTGAACAGATAGTGAATATCGGTGTTACTTGTTCCCCGGTCAATCCGGACGGACGCCTCGGTTTTTGCACCGGCGAGGCGGCGGGGTTTGACCCCGGCCGGTATCAGGGCGTATTTTCCGGTCAGTTTACCGCTGTTTTTCTGGCCCGTTGCCGTGGAGGCATTCTTTTGTCCCTGTCATGCTTTGTGCTGGTTCTTACGGTGGTCCGGGGAATAATACCCCTGTGGTCCGCCCCCCTGGGGGGAATCGCCCGGGACGGAGCCAACCTGTTCCCCGACGGCTCCGGTGGAATGTGCGTCCTGGTGCCCCTCGGAGAAAACGGCCTGGGTGGGTGGGACCGGTCCGGCCGCCCCCTGGCCGGCTTCCCCCTCTCCCCCGAGAA
>JAKPTG010000016.1 GCA_029571005.1 Candidatus Fermentibacterota bacterium | reverse complement strand
GGTCGTCAACGACGGCTCCACCGACGGCACCCGGAGGGAGGTACTGGCGATCTCCAGGCGGGATCCCAGGGTCAGGCTTCTGGATCACCCCCGGAACCTGGGGTTCGGAAGCGCGGTCAGAACCGGGATAGAGAACTCCCGATACCCGTGGGTCTTCTACACCGACTGCGACGGCCAGTTCGACCTGGAGGAGCTGAAAACGGTATGGGAACTCCGCCGGAATGCGGACATAGTCTCGGGCTTCCGCCGCCGCCGCAAGGATCCGGGCATGCGGCTCATCTACTCCCTCGGCTGGAATACCCTGACCCTGATGCTTTTCATGAGAGGGTTCAAGGACGTGGACGCCTCCTTCAAACTGTACCGGCGCAGCATCTTCAAACGCATCAAACCCCGTTCCACCTGCGGTGTGGTGGATTTCGAGATACTGACCCTGGCCCGGGGCATGGGTTACAGGGTGCTGCAGGTGCCCGTCACCCATTTTCCCAGGCGGGCCGGCACCGTCAGTTTCGAGACCTCCAGGAAGGGCTTCTTCGCCTTTGTGAAGTTCGGCGCAATCCTTGAGATGTGGAAACAGTTGTGGGCTTTCAGGATCCGTACCTGGAGAGGGGATCCGTGAAGCCCGGGGCCCTCCTGGTTACTCCCCTCCCTCCCCTGGAGTCGGGCCTGGCCACCTTCGCCGTCAGAATTCTCGCCGCCACCCGGGAAGACCTGGACTGGACGGTGGCCTACACCGCCGGGAGCAGCCCCCTCCCGGGCTTCCGCTGTGTTCCCGCCCGGCGGCTCGCACCGGAGGAGGCCCCGGCCCTGCGGCTGTTCCAGGTTGGGAACTCCCCCCATTGCGCCGAGGTCCTGGAGCTTCTCGAGCGCATGGGGGGCGCAGTGCTGTTCCACGAGGTCAACCTGCATCACCTGCTGAGGCATGTCGCGGACACCACCGGGAACTGGGAGGGGTACCGCGGGCACGTCCTCCGCCAGTACGGCGCCGACGCCAGGAAGGTGCTCGACCGGATGAACCGCCGGGCCGAAAGCCCGGAGGAGTACGACGGCAGGCTCCGGGCCTGCCCTCTCCTTGGGAGGGTGGCGGACCGGTGCTTTTCCGCGGCCTGTCTCAACCGGTACTCCCGGGAGGTGCTCCTCTCCGGCGGCTTCCGCCGGCGGGTCACGGTGCTGGGCCACCCGCTGGATCCCCTTCCGGAGCCCCTTCCGCCGGCGCCCCGGTTCCCGGAGGGGGCACTGGTTGTGGGGGTGGCCGGGGGCTTTGGCTGGGGAAGGGGATGGGACCATGCCCTGAAGGTTGTCTCCGAGGTCCGGAGGACCAGGGAAGCCGTGCTGGTGGCCGCCGGCGGCGGATGGCCCGGGCATGGCCTGCCCTGGGTGAAGGTCATGGGAAGGCTTCCCGAACCGGAGTACCAGGCTGTCATAAGAACCTTCCATCTTGGACTGGACCTTCGGAAGGGCTCCTGCGGCGAGACCTCCGGCAGCCTCCTGGAGCTGCTGAGGGCCCGGGTGCCGGTGATCACCGGAGACTCGGGCTCCTTCGGGGAAATCCCGTCGGGAGCGGTTCTGAGGGTGCCGTCGGAGGCTTTTCCCGACTCGGCGGCGGCGGCGGCCCGGTTCCTCCTGAACCACCCGGACCGGATGGACGCCCTCTCCCTGGAGGGGGCGCGGTACGCCCGGCTTCAGGGTGATCCGGAGGCCTTCCGACTTGGGTTGCTGGAACTCCTGGGGCTTGCCCCCGGGGCGGCGGAATGATCCGGGACGCCCTCCGTCCCGCCGTGGTCCTGGCGACCCTGGCGGCTCTGGTGTTCCCCTGGGTTGCGGTTTTCGGCTCGAACCGTCCGGTGGGAGTCCCCGGTGACCCGGCGGACATGGCCTTCCCCGGCGACTCGGATGTTTACGACCAGATCTGGCACTTCTGGTGGGTCAGGAAGGCGGTTTCGGAGGGCGCCGACCCGATGTACTGCCCCGTCATCTTTCACCCCGATGGGGTCTCCCTGGCTTTTCATAACGTCGGCTGGACCTCTGCGCTCATCATGTGCCTTCCGGGAATGCCCCGGAATCCGGTGCAGGCCCTGAACCTCGCCCTTTTCATGGGAACCCTCCTGACCTTCGTCGGGGGCGCCTTCCTGGCTGCGAAATGGGGCGCCCGGTGGGACGGCGCCCTGGTGGCGGGGGCGGTGATGGCCCTGATGCCGTCGAGGACGGTGCATGTGCTTCAGCATTACATGGTGGCCCAGATCGGCTGGGTCCTGCTCTCCCTGGGCTTTTTCACGGGGTACCTGAAAAAAAGGGGGGGAGGGCTCCTGTTCACCGGCGTCTTTGCCTTCCTTGCGGTGATGGAGAGCTTCTATCACGGAATACTGCTGACCGCGGCCGCGGCCGCGACCTCGGTGCTCCTGCGGGAGAGACCCGCCGGCGTCAGGCTTTACCGGGCCTGGGCCGCGGTGGCGGCGGGGTTCGTCCTGGCCGCCCTCTGGTTCATTCCCCGGGGCGGCCCGTTCTTCACCGGGAGCATGACCTGGAGGGAGGCGGTTTACTGGAGCGCCGAGCCGGTTTCCTACCTGCTGCCCTCGTCCCTCGGGCCGGCGGGCCGCCTGGCGGGGCTTCCCCTGAAATACCCCTGGATGCCCAATGCCTTCGAGGGGCAGGTTTCCTGCGGGCTGGCGGCGACGGCGCTGCTGGTATGGGTTTGCCTCCGGGACCGGAGGCTCTCCCTGGCCCTGGTGTGTCTTGGGGTCGTGATCCTGAGTTTTGGGCCGCTGTTGAAGGTAGGGGGCCGGGCCACTCCGGTTCCCCTTCCATGGATGATTCCCGCCAGGTTACCGTTCTTTGCCCAGGCCCGGGTTCCGGCAAGGCTGGGGATGCTTCTGGGAATCATCGCCGGGGTGGTCGCCGGGGTGTCCTTCCGGCGGCTCCGCCCCTGGGCCAGATGGGTGTTCCTTGCGGCCCTGGCCGGGGAGATGTTCATCCCGTCCCTTCCCCTGCTTCCGGCTCCGGTGCCGGAAGCCTGCCGGAGGGTGTCCGGGCCGGTGCTGGACCTGCCCGCCGACCCTGCGATCCGAATAACGGCGCTTTACCAGACCGTCCACGGACAGCCCAGACTCACCGCCTTCCTGTCCAGGGGAGGCTCTGACGCATGTGAGGAGGCCGGCCTTACCGGCCTTGGCATGGGCGATTCGATGATGGTAACGCAGGAGCGGATCAGGGCTTCCGCCGCGGAGACGGCCCTGTACCATCGGATGCTTCTGACGCCGGAAAGCAGGGCCCTTCACGATTCCCTCTACGCCCCCCTGTTCCCCGGGGCGTCCACGGAAGACAGCGTATGGGTGTGGAGCAGATGAGCGGATTTTCCCGGGTGACGGCGGTGACCGTGCTTTACAACAACTCGAGGCTCATCCCGGACCTGGCGGAAACCCTGGGCAGGCTTGGGGTGAGGGCGGTGCTCTACGACGGCGGTTCCCGGGACGGCTCCGGGGATCTGGCCCGGGCCGCGATTCCCGGGGCGACGGTGATCTCCGGAGAAAATCTGGGGTTCGGCCACGGCAACAACACGGCCTTCCGGATGACGGACACCGAATACGTGCTGTTCCTCAACAGCGACGCCCGGATAGGCCCCGAGTCGTTGGAGAGGATGACGGCCTACCTCGACTCACACCCGGACATCGCCGGGGTCCAGCCTCTGCTGAGGGCGTGGCGGTGGCCCCTGGTCACGGCGGGGAGCGGGGTCTGGATAACCCCTTTCGGGGAGGCGTGGGATTCCCGGTTCATGCACCTGGAGCGGGAGCCCGGAAGGGAGGTACTCCGCCCTCCGGCGGTCACCGCGGCGGCGGCCCTGTGGAGATCGGGGGCCTTCGAGGGGGTGGGGGGCTTCGACACGGGCTACTTCATGTACTTCGAGGATGCGGACCTTTGCCTCAGGGCGGCGGCGGAGGGCTGGGGCTTCGCGGTTCTCAGGGAGGCATCGGGGCTTCACAGAACCGGGGCCTCCAGCACGAGGAGCGCGGCGTCCCTATGGGAACTGGCCTCCTCGGCGCGGCTGGCCAGGCGTTTTCTATCCCACGGCGGCGCCCTTCCCCGGGGCTTTCTCCTCCGGGAGGTCCGGGCGGAACTGGGGCTCCTGCTCCGGGGGAAGCCGTGGCTGAACCGGTTGAAAGCCCTTTCCAGAAGCATGGCCTCGCCCGTGCCCCGGGTGGTCCTCCCGGAGGGTGTCCGGGCCGGGCTTCACGGTGACCCCGCGGATTTTCCCCTGCCGAGACCCGGCCCCCTGGGGCCCGGCATACGGGGAAATCTGCTGAGCCCCTACGGGGTTTTTCCATCCACCGGCGGCGAGGTGCTCCTGAGAGCCCGCGACCGGGAGGTTTCCGCAGGGCTGTGCGACTCGTCGGGCGCCCTGAGGAAAGCCTTTACGGTTCCCCGGGGCGGAGGTGTTCCGGTGAGGCTTCTCACGGACGGTGGATTGTCGTACATTTTCCGGGATGAATCCGAAGCCAGGCTGGAGGTGGCCGCCGGTGGACATCACTGGAAGGAAGACTGAGTGGGCTCTGCTTCTGGCGGGTCTTGCCGGCTGGCTCGTCACGGTTCTTTTCAGGGGGTTCTCCCTGGAGTGGGCGGCGCTTCCTCTGGCCTTCGTCGCGGTGGCCTCCATGTCCGACGTCCGGCTCATGGTTCCGGGTTTCCTGATCCTGCTGGCGGGGACCGCTTCGGGCTCCGGCTCGGCGGCCTGCGCCGTGGCGGGGCTTTTCGTCCTGGTCCGCTCCGATGATTTCCGGGCCAGGGTGCCGGCCCTGGCCGCGACGGCGGTCTGGTTCCTGGCGAACCCATCGCCGGGGGCCGTCCTCCTCACGGCTTGCTTCACAGGTATCTGCCTGGTGCAGAAAAGGAAGGTGAGGTATGCCCTTGCGGGGGTTCTGGCGCTGCCGGCCCTGGCCTTCATGCTCCCCACTCCGGGGATGGACCGGGAACCCATCGTCGCCAGATGCTTCCTGGGGGAGGGGTACGCCCGATGGGAGACGCCGCCCTTGACCCTGGGAACCCCCGGGGCCGTGTTGGCGCCCCCGGGCCCGGTGCGTTTCACCATGAAACTGGAGGTGGAGTGCGGAGGGGTGAGGGATTCACTGCCGGTGGCGATGGTGGCCGCGGGGGAGACTTCCCTGTGCCTTCCCGGTGGTATCCACAGGCTCACCCTGGAGATGGACGGCTCCGACTCGGTGTTCGTGTTCCCCCTGAGGGATCACCGCCCCTTCATCCACCCGGTGGTCCATGTCGGGGCCGAGGCTTTCTGGTGAACCGCGAAGCCGTGAAGGTTCCGCTTATGTGCGTAGCGGCGGGGGCATGGACATTCCTGGCCTGGAGACTGGCTGGAATGCCGGATCCGGGCGGTATGGGCAGGTTGCTCCCCGGGGCCTGGGTTCTGTGCGGGCTGCTCTCCGCAGGCCGGCGGAAAGTCCGGGGATTGGGTGCGGCCGTCACGGCCTTCACGGGTTTCACGTTGTTCTGGCGCTGCTGCTCCTGGGGTCACCCCGGGGCTGTCGCGGCCTCCGTTGCCGGGCTCTTTCACCAGTGCTTTCAGACGGCGGGGGAAAGGCGGGGGCTGATCCGGGGCATCCTGCCCGCCGCTCTGCTGATGGCGGCCGTTGTGCCCTTCACCTCGGACGAGGTGAGGTTTTCGGAGATAGCCGCGAAAATCGCCGGTGCAGACAGCTTCCATTTCAGTCAGAGGCCGGGGGACCCCGCTCCCGGGGACAGCCACCATACGCCGGTGTACCCGCTTCTGCTGGCCCCGGGCGCCGCTTTCGGCCCCCCGGGCATCAGGGCGATGGGGCTTCTTCCGGTGATGGTCGGCGCCCTCCTGTTGAAGGAGCTGCTGAAGAGAACCGGCGCCGGGAATCCCGGCGGCATCGCCGCTGCTGCGGTCCTCCTGATGCCGGGGTTCACCCTGCTGGGCCCTGCCATGACCGGCTGGGCCGCCGCGGCGGCCCTCTGCGCCTTCGCCCTCCTTCCCGGGGGATGGAGGGGGATGGTGGGAACCGCCCTCCTGGGTTTTTTCCTCGTGGCCGTGAAGATGAGGTATGCCGGGGCCGCGGCGGGGATGGCGCTGGTATGGCTTTTGGAAAACACCCGTGGAATCCGGACAAGGCTCCTGATTCTCCCGGCTCTGGCGGCGATCCTGGCGGGCCTGTTCGTCCTGGACGGATCGTTGCTGGGCGGCGTCCTTTTCCGGGCAAGGTACGGGAACCCGGAAACCCTCATGCTCGTCAGGATGAACCTGTTCCACCGTCCCGGGGTGCTGCTCCGGGAGGCCCTTCACATGATGCTTGATTGCGAGGCGGGCATACTTCCCAAGGCGCCCTGGGTTCTGGCGGTGCCGGCGGGCCTGTCCTTGCTGCGCCGGGCGGACCGGACCGTTTTCCGCAGGCTGGCTCTGCCGGGAATACTGTACGCGGCGGTTCACCTGCTGTGGACCGGCGAGGCATGGCACGGGCTTCCGGCCCCCGCCGCCCGGGTGTTCATACCCATGCTTCCCCTCTTTGCAGCGGGCGTTTCCAGGGTGTGGAGCCGCAGGACGACCGGGCTTCTGCTGGCCCTGTCCCTGGGCGTCGCCGCGCTGACGGCGGCCGTTCCGATGGCCCGGTTCAACATGGCCCAGGGGAGCGACAACCTTGCGGCGGCGCTGGATGTCCGCGGCCTTTGCGTATCCATGGTGAGGCCCGACGGCGCCGTCCTGGCGGCGTGGGCCCTCCTGGCCGTTGCTGCGGTCCTCCTTTGCCGCTTGAATCATGTGATCGGCCTCCGGACCGTCCTGCTGGCCGGAGCCGTTCTGCTGGCCGTACCCCGGTATCCGGGCAGGCTTCAGGCGGAGGAGGCGGAGCCCGATCATGTCCATGGGGCCGGGTTCTACCCCGCCCATCCAGATCCATCCCTGAGGCAGTTTTGGTTCTTCTCCAGGGAGAGGCTCCTCATGCTGGACCACCCGTTCCAATGCGTCCGGGTCGAGGGGCCCGGCACCCTCGGGCTCAGGGTCTGCGGAGGCCCCGGAGCCGTTCTTCTCGTGGGCGGCGATACCCTGGAGATCGAGTCGAACCTGCTGCCGATGCCCGCGGCATACATTCCGATGCGTGGCTCCCGGACGGTCTCCGACCGGCCGGAGAACCGGGAGTTCATTCTTTACAACCGGCCCATACCACCGGGCCCCGTCGAGATTCGTGTCCCCCGGGGCGGGTCTCCGGTTTACATGGACTGGCTGGAGGTGGCCCGATGACTCTTCCGGTGTCCGTGGTGATACCGTCAAGGAACGGATCGGCCCTGCTGGAGGAACAGCTTCCGGGGCTTCTGGAGCAGGAGCCCGGGGAGATCGTAGTGGTGGATGACTGCTCCGAGGATTCCACTGTGGAGATGCTGGCCGAAAGGTACCCGGGCGTTCGGCTTCTGAGGAGAACCGGGAGCCCCGGGTTCTGCTATGCGGTCAACCTTGGGATGGAAGCCGCCGTCCACCCCATGCTGCTGCTGCTGAACAACGACGTTCACCCCGAACCCGGATGCATCCGTGGAATGGCGGAACTCCTGGAGTCTTCTCCGGAGCGTACCGCGGTGCTGGTCCCAAGGGTAGAGAGGCCCGACGGAACCGATGACGGGGCTATGGAGTGGGGGTTCCGGCGGGGGCTGGCCTTTACGGCCCCGGGAGCCGGCAACCCTTACCCTTCGGGGGCCTGCGCCCTGTGGAGACGAAGCGCCTGGCTGAAGCTGGGGGGGCTGAGCAGCCGGTACGCACCGATTTACTGGGAGGACACGGACATGGGAGCCCGGCTGGCCCTGGAGGGAATGGGGATGGAGAGGTTTTACGGCCCCGGGGCGGAACACCGTCATGCGGCCACGATGGGCTCCGGAGAAGCCAGTATGAGGCTCAGGGAGCGGAACAGGTTCATATTCATGGATCGCTGGTGCCGCTCCCGGCGGATGAGGGTCTCGACCCTTCTCTGGATGCCGCTGCACCTGGCGGCCTCGGCGGTCCGGGGAAGACGGGCCTTCATCGCCGGGTACAGGGATTTCCGGAGGTGGAAGCACGGCTCCTGAAAAGCGCTACGGGTTCGGTGTCGAGGCTTTGGCCGGGCTGGTCGCAGGGGCCTCGGCCCTGGCGGTGCTGGTGGTGCTCATGGTGTTTTTCCTCACGGTTCGGGAGCACCGCCGCTGGAGCACTTCCCTGGCCGCGGCCGCCGGGGGCAGGATTGCCTGGGAACTCGGCGCATACCCCGACCAGGCGGGGCTGGAGGCGGCCTGCCGGGGGTTGGTCCCTTCCGACGCTCTGGCGGGCGCGGCGTACCTGGACAGCTCCGGCGCGGTACTGTACGCCTTTCCCGGGCTTTCCCCCGGGGGATTCCGCCGGGACGACTGGCTGGTCGTCCCCGCCAGGGGCTCCGGTTCCGTGGCCGTCCTGCCGGGCCGTTCCTGGGTGTCCTCCATGGCGGGCCCGGTTATGGGGGCGCTGGCGGTCGTCTGTCTGGCCCTGGCCATTACGGCCATGCTGATGCCGGCATACCTCCGCGCCGGTGTCATAGACCCCCTGAGGAAGATCCTCATGCAGGCGGACCGTTACCGGAGCGGCAGCGGAACCAGCCCGGTGACGGCTTCCGTTTCCTTCCGGGAGATGGTTGACCTCCTTTCGGAACAGGACAGGGAGCTGGAAAGGCTGCGGGTGCAGGCGGTAGCCCGGGCCGACCTGGCGGAGAGCAGGGCCGGGGCGGTGCTGGAGATGCTTGATTCGGCGGTGGCGGCCCTGGATTCCGGCGGGGCTCTGGCGCTGTGGAACGCCAGGGCCGCGGAACTTTTCCGGCTGGAGGAAAGCGACCGCGGAACGCCGTTTCCTTTCGACAGAACTCCTTTGGGTGCGAGTGTATGCACGGGCGAGAGGGAGGTGGAGTTCGCCGGCCGGGCCTACCGGATCGGGAGCCTCGTCCACACCGGTGGGGGAACCATAGTGACCGCCACGGACATAAGCGATATACTCGCCCTGGAGAGGAGGCTGGCCGAGGAGAGGGCCCTGGCGGACCTGGGCGCCTTTTCCGGAGGGGTGGTCCACGAGATCGGCAACACGCTCTGCGCCCTGCGGGGTTTTCTGGACCTCCTGGCCCGGGGCGGCCCCGACGGCAGGGCAAACGGAATCCTCCGGGAGGCTAAGCTGGAACTCAACGCCGCCGACGAGGTGGTGGACGCCTTCAGAACCCTGGCCCGGAGCGACGGCCCTCATTTCGCCCCGGTCTCCGGGGACGAGATACTGGCCTGCGTGAGGCGGGAATGCGGCGCCAGGGGGCTTGCGCTCCTTTGCGACGACGGGATGAAGGGCAGCTACAGGGCCGACCCGGTGCTTCTGGCCCGCTGCGTGAGGAACCTTCTGGACAATGCCCTGGAAGTATCCTCCCCGGAGGGTGTGTCGGTTTCGGCGGAGGGCCCGGATCCCCTCAGGATAAGGGTGACGGACGGCGGGGCCGGCCTGCCCGACCCCCCGGAGCAGGTTTTCAGGCCCTTCTACTCCACCGGCAGGGAGAGGGGGCACATGGGTATCGGCCTCACCGTCAGCCGGAGGATAATAACGGCCATGGGCGGCGGCCTGACCGCGGAAAACACCGGTAAGGGGGCGGTTTTCACCATAACCCTGCCCCTGGAGGGACCCTGTTGAGAAGAATACTTCTGGTGGAGGACAAGCGTGGCATGAGGGCCATGCTGACCACCGCCCTGGAGGAGGACGGCTGGGAGGTCGTCGGTGCGGAAAACGCGCCGGCCGCCCTCAGGGCCATGTCCCGGGGGGGGTTCGACGCGGTGTTGAGCGATGTCTGCCTCCCGGGGGAGGGAAGCGGGCTGGAGGTGCTGGCGAAGACCCCCCCGGGGGTGCCGGTGATGCTCATGACCGCCTACGGCACCATAGACATGGCGGTGGAGGCCATGAAGTCCGGCGCCCGGGACTTCATCACGAAACCCTTCGATCTGGAGGAACTCCTTGACAGGCTGAACAGGCTCTACCACGCCGGGGGCGACGAAATCATAGGGGACGACCCGGGGCTGGCGGCGGTTCTCAGACGGGCGGACGCCGCGGCGGCCAGCGACCTGAACATCCTTGTCACCGGCGAGAGCGGGACCGGCAAGGAACTCCTTGTGAAGCGGATACACCGGATGAGCCGCAGAAGCGCCGGCCCCCTGGTGCCGGTGAACTGCGCCGCCATCCCCCGGGACCTGCTGGAGATCGAGATGTTCGGCGCCGAGAAGGGCGCCTACACCGGAGCCACCGAGGCGAGGATGGGCAGGTTCGAAATGGCCTCCGGGGGCACCGTGTTCCTGGACGAGATAGGGGACCTGGAGCTTTCCCTCCAGGGCAAGCTCCTCAGGGTGCTCGAGGGGAGCCCCTTCACCAGGGTCGGGGGGACGGTGCAGATAGTCTCCGACGCCCGGGTGGTGGCCGCCAGCAACCGGGACCTGCTGGTGATGGCGGGGGAAGGACGCTTCCGGAAGGATCTCTACTACCGGCTCAGCCAGTTCACTATCGAGATACCCCCGCTTCGGGCGAGGAAGGGCGATATCCCGGCTTTGGCGGAGCATTTTCTGAAGGGACGGGGGCGGCTGGGTTCCGAAGCCCTGGAGACCCTCACCCTCTTCGATTGGCCGGGAAACGTAAGGCAGCTCCGGAACACCCTGCTGAAGGCGGCGGTGCTGGCGGGAGAGAGGGACATTGTCCCGGAGATGCTGGAGATACCGGTGCCCAGGGCCGGTTCGACGGGTCTTCTTCTGGAGGAGGCGGCCCGGGCGGCCGAGATGAAGGCCATCTCCGAGGCCCTGGAAAGGTGCGGAGGCAACCGTTCCAAGGCGGCGAGGCTGCTTGGTGTCAGCTACAGAACCCTGCTGAACAAGCTCAAGGCTTCCGATCCGGCTTTACCCGGAGCAGAGCGTCGGAAGGACTGAGTTCCCGGTTTCGGGTCATGGCGTCCAGTATAAGCTGGGCTCCCTTGGGGGCGATTTCCTGTTGGGAGGCCCATGCGAGGGTTTCTTCCACCCGGTCGGCCCCCAGTTCCTTCATCCAGTCCAGCCCCGCCCTTCTGGAGGCCCGCATCCGGTCCGCCAAAAGGTTCGCCAGGGCGGACGGCTTCCAGTCAACCTTCTTCAGGAGGGCGTCGAAGATGTCCCCGAGCTCCAGATTGAGCAGCCTGTCCACCAGGTGTTCGCTCACCCCAAGGAGGGTCCAGTTTTCCCTTCTGACCCAGGGCGCCGGGGGCAGCATGGCCTTCAGTTTTTCGAAGGTGTCCGGGCTTACGGGCTCCGGGGGGAGGTCCGTATCCGGGTACATGCGGTCGGCGCCCGGCAGAATCCTCTCGAAGGTGGTTCTGCCCCCGGGCAGCGCCTGCCGGGTTTCCGCCGGAACCCCCTGAAAAGCTTCCGCTATCCGTATGCCGATCTCTTTGCCGGCGGTTTCCAGGTCCTCGGGGGCGCCGCCGAAGACCAGAAGCGAATCCTCCGGGGTGACCCCCAGGGCGGCCCTCAGGGCCGGAGAACCCTGACGAACCGTGGGAACCCCTTCCAGGCACGCTATCACCCTCACCCGGCCGTCGAGTTCGTCGAGAAAGGTCATGCCCGGCTGGGTGGGCCAGAGCAGGTAGCCGGAGAAACCCCGGAGCACAAGGGCCGCGGTCCGGTGCCCCCTTCGGGAGAGTTCCTCCGGATCGAACCCTTCCGCCGACGCCTGTTCCGGGGACAGTGTTAGGGGCCGGGTGTTGAAGTCCCCGGGTTTCAGAGGGGAGTTGACCAGGGCCGTTCTGAGGTCCAGCAACGCCTTCTGCCGGAATCCCTCCACCCGGCAGAGCGGTTCTATCATGGCTATCCGGGGGACGCCCTTTATCTCCACCCGGTGTCCTCCCCTGATGGAGACGTTCACGTCCTGCCTGACACTGCCGATTCCCCTCCGAACCAGGTGGGTGGAGCGCATGACCTCGCCTATGAGCTTGGCCGCCTGGGCCATCTCCAGGGGGGTCTCCAGCTCCGGGGCCGTGACCGGTTCCACCAGGGGGATGCTGACCCTGTCGGTCCTGAACCAGATGTGGTGCCCCACATCCTTCACCTCCCGGCAGGCGTCCTCCTCCAGGCTCATCTGGATGAAGCGCAGTTCCCTCCCCAGGAAGGGTATTCTCCCGTTCACCCCTATGATGGCGGTGCGCTGGAATCCGGCGGGGATGCTGCCGTCGAGGTATTGTTTCCGGGATATGTGTATCTCGTCCACCAGGGACATGTTGAATGACATGGCCAGACGCATGGCAATGGAGATCGCCATGGAGTCCGCCTTGAAGGGGGGGGTGTCGTCCATCTCGTAGGTGCATACCGAGTCGTTGTAAAGCAGGTAGTGTATCTGCTTCTTCATCTTGAATTCCATGAGGGCGGTTCCGTCGTACCTGCCGAATTCGCCAAGGGTGGGGCGCATGTGGCGGAGAATCTCCTGGTGGTGCTCATCGTTCCGGATCACCGCCGGACATCGGCAGAAGAGCTTGCCCGGTGTGTTGAGCTGCTGGTGGGTTTCCAGGCCGCCCTTGAAACCAAGTTCCCGGAGTTCGGTATAGTCATGCCGAGGGGGTTTCATGTCGTTGCCTCCGAAATATGACGGAAGGGTCTCGAAAATCACAGCGGCGAAGATAAGCAATGGAGGGGCGCCGGGGGAGTTGACACCGCCCGGGTCCGGCAGTAGTACTTGTTTCGTGACATCGAGCAGGAAGCAACCGCATGAAGTCTGTCGTTAGAACGGCAGTTCATGCGGGTTGTTTTTTGTCCGTCCAATCGGAAAGGAGTGGATGTGAACATCGAGATAAGCGCGAGACGTTTCGATCTGACGGAAGCGCTCAGGGACCACATAAACGGCAAGCTCTCGTCCCTGGAACGCTATTATGACGGGCTGGACGATGTCCTGGTGACTCTTGATCTCTCCAAGGGCGTATACTCGGCCCACATCCAGATCCGGGGCGGCCAGCTCCGGCTCAATGCAAAAAACGGGGGGCACGATATGTACGCCTCCTTTGACCAATGTGTCGCCTCTCTCGAAGGCCAGCTCAAGCGGTTCAAGGAAAAACGCCACGATCATCAGAAGAGGTCGGGGGACACCGGGGACGCCAAGGTTTCCCTTTACAAACCCAGCGAGGTTTCGGAACTCAAAGGCCCGATTCCGGTGGAGGACGGCGCCAAGCTTCCGTCCCTCTCCACGAACCAGGCCATGACCGAACTGGAGATGAGCGGCGGTGAATTCCTGGTTTTCTATAACAACGAGACCGGCACCATAAACGCGGCCTACCGGACCGGGCACGGCTCCACTTCCGTGGTGGAACTGCAAAAGATCGGTTGACCGCCGGTGCGTGAGGAATACCCCGCCCCGCCGGTTTTCAGCATTCAGGACATGGTGTTCCACGCCGGCGACATGCTTGGGCTCCGGTGCCTCACCGGGAGCCTTGGACTGGAAAAGCCCCTGGCCTCCCCGGAGGTGAGCAGGCCGGGCCTTTGTCTCACCGGTTACACCCACAAGTTCCTGAGCAACAAAATACAGATCTTCGGGGAAACCGAGATCACCATGCTGGAGGCCATGGACACCGACGCCCGGCGCCGGGCCCTGGCGAACGTGTTCGCCTTTCCCGTGGTCTGTTCCGTGGTGTCCAAGGGGCTCTCCCCCCCGGAGGAACTTCTGGAGGTTTCCCGGAAGAGCGGCTCGGCCCTGTTCCTCAGCCCAAGGGACACCACTCCGCTCATAAACGACATCACCGGGTTCCTCAGGGAGGTGTTCGCCCCAAGGAAAGCCATACACGGCAGCCTCGTGGATGTGTTCGGGGAGGGCATCCTCTGCGTGGGCAGGAGCGCCATCGGGAAGAGCGAAGCGGTGCTGGGTCTGCTGGAGCGGGGCCACAGGCTCATCGCCGACGACATGGTGAGCGTTAGGAGGAACGGCGACATCCTGGTGGGCTCCGGCGATCCGACCACGAGGTACTACATGGAACTCCGGGGTCTGGGGTTCGTGAATGTGCCCGAGCTGTTCGGTATAGGGGCGGTCAAGGAGAGACAGCAGATAGACCTGCTGGTGCGCCTGGTGGACGCGGACAGGATGGGGGAGATGGACAGGTCGGGGCTGGAGACCATGACCGACGACATACTGGGTCTTAAGGTGCCCCTGGTGGAGATACCGGTGCTGCCCGGAAGGAACGTCACCGTACTCCTGGAAGTGGCCGCCATGCTCAACATCCGCAAAAAGAACACGGGATCGTCGTGGTCGGAACAACTGAACAAAGAACTCCTTGAAAAGTTGCAACAGAGGAGAGGACCGAAGGAACCGCCATGAAAACCAGAGCCATCACTGTTCCAAACAAACTGGGTATCCATGCCAGGCCGGCGGCTCTCATCGTGAGGAAGGCGTCTGAGTACCTGAGCGAAGTGTTCATATCCAACGGAGTGGACGAGGTAAATGCGAAAAGCATCATGGGGGTGATGACCCTGGCCGCCGCGGGCGGAACCACCGTCAAGATCTCCGCCGAGGGCCCCGACGAGGAAAAAGCCCTGGAGGGGGTCTGCGAAGTGGTGGAATCCGGGTTCGGCGAGGAAATGCTCTGATGAGGGTTCAGGGTGTAGCTGCATCTCCGGGGATAGCCCTGGGTCCCGCCTTCCTCCTGAAGTCGAAGGACTTCAAGGTGGTCAGGCGGGAACTGAGCGGCGCCGACGAGGCGGCCCGGGAACTGAAGCGCCTCAGGGATACGATTGACTCGGTGGACGCCGACCTCTCCAGGCTCGCGAAATCGGTGGAGCACGTGGCGGAGGGCAGGCAGATCGTGGAGTTCCTGCGGCTTCTTCTCAGGGACCCGGTGATGCAGGGCGAAGTCGAGCAGCGGATCACCGACGAGCTGGTCTGCGCCGAGTTTGCCCTCAGCGTCATGCTTCAGGATGTCATGGCCAGGTTCAGGGAGCTGGACGACCCCTACATCCGGGAGAGGGCGGCGGACATCCGGGATGTGGGCCGGAGGCTTCTGGAAAAGCTGCTGGGCACGGAGAAGGAAGCCCTGGCCAGGTCCGGTGAACCGATGGTGCTCGTCGCCGGGGACCTCAGCCCCTCGGATGTCGCCGGCATAGACACCGGGCAGGTGGCCGCCATCGTAACGGATCGGGGCGGAAGCACCTCCCACACCGCCATTCTGGCCAGGGGCATGGGAATCCCCGCGGTGGTGGCCCTGGGGAACATCACCGGGGTGGTGAGCCCCAGGGACACCCTGGTGGTGGACGGCATCCACGGTTTCGTCGTCGTGAACCCCGCCCGGGAGGAACTCGAGTACGCCCGGGCCGCCAGGGCCGAGTACCTGGAGGTGAAGCGGAGCATGGCGGAGGACGCCCAGAAGCCCGCCGAAACCGCGGACGGTGTGCGGATCGAGCTGTCCGCCAACATCGAGTTCCCCCGGGAGGTTGAACAGGTGAAGAGGTGCGGCGGACAGGGAATAGGGCTGTTCCGCACCGAGTTCATCAGGGCGTCCATGCACGGAGTGGAGACGGAGGAGGACCATTTCCATATCTACGACCGGGTTGCCGGTGCCATGGCTCCGGACCCGGTGATCATCAGGACCTACGACATGGGGGGGGACAAGTTCCGCCCTGGAATGGCCCGGGAGGCAAATCCCTTCCTGGGCTACAGGGGGGTGAGGATATGCCTGGACAGCCCGGACGAGTTCCGGAAGCAGATAAGGGGCATTCTCAGGGCCTCGAGGCACGGAAACGTCAGGATTATGTTTCCCATGATAACCCATGTGGAGCAGATGCGGAGAATCCGGGAACTCGTCTCCGAGGTCGGCGACGGGCTCAGTCGGGAGGGGATACCCTTCGATGCCGGGATGCAGGTGGGGTTCATGGTGGAGACCCCGGCGGCGGTCACCGCGCTGGACCTTCTGCTCCCCTACGCGGATTTCGTTTCCATAGGCACCAACGACCTTACCCAGTACACCCTGGCCGTGGACCGGGGGAGTCCCCTGGTGGCCGATCTTTACGATCCGTATCATCCGGCGGTGCTCCGGCAGATTGATCAAGTGGTCAGGTTCGGCCATGCCCAGGGGAAATGGGTGGGGGTCTGCGGAGTGATGGCCGGGGATCCCCTGGCGGTTCCCCTTCTTCTGGGGCTGGGCGTGGACAAGCTGAGTGTGGCCGCCGCCGTCATACCCGACATCAAGAAGATGATAAGCGCCTTCACCATCGAATCGGCCGCCCGGATCGCCTCCGAGGCCCTGTCCCTCCCTACGGGCAGGGACATCCGCGCCATGGTATACTCCCGGGTGGCCGGGAAGTGTCCGGGCATCCTGCTGGACGAGAACCTGGGGATTGGAAGGTAGAAGGCATGCACTGCATCATTCCGGCGGCCGGCATGGGCACCCGGATGCGCCCCCACACCTGGTCGGCCCCCAAGCCGCTGCTTCCCGTGGCCGGCAAACCGATTCTGGGGCATCTGATTGACTCTCTGGCGGAAGCGGGGGTGGACCGGGTCACCCTCATCACGGGCTACCTTGGGGACATGCTTGTGGAATGGACGAGAAAGGCGTACCCCGGGCTCAGGGTGGACTTCGTGCGCCAGGAGAACGCCGACGGCCTCGGGGCGGCGGTGGGGCTGGCCCGGGGGATGGTGGAGGACGGGCCGGTGATGGTGGCCCTGTCGGACACCCTGGTCGCTTCAGACCTCGGGATACTCCGGGGGTGCGGCGGGAACATGCTGGCGGTGTGTCCGGTGGCGAATCCCGAGCGGTTCGGCATCGTGGTCACCGATGAATCCGGAAGGGTCCGGCGCCTGGTGGAGAAACCATCCGAACCCGTAGGCAACCTGGCCATCGTGGGCATCTACCATTTCGCCTCCGGGCCCGCACTCATGGAGGCCTGCGCCAGGCTCAAGACCCTGGGCATCCGCACCCGGGGCGAATATCAGCTGACCGACGCCATGCAGCTCATGCTGTCGGACGGGGCCGTGTTCTCCACCTGGACCGTGGACGAGTGGTTCGACTGCGGGACCACCGCCACTCTCCTTGCCACCAACAGGGCGTTGCTGGACGCCCGGGGCGGGGAAGGCGAACCGGAGCTGGAGAACAGCATCGTAGTCCCCCCCTGCGCCTTCGCCGCCGGGGTCAGGGTGCTCAACTCCGTGGTGGGTCCCCATGTCAGCGTGGGGGAGGGGGTGGAGATCCGGGACAGCGTTGTCAGGAACTGCATCCTTGGGAACGGTTCCCGGTTGTCCGGCGGTTTCTTGACCGGGTCCATGCTTGGGGCGGGGGCCTCCCTGGTCTGTCGGGAAAGGACTCTCTCCGCCGGCGATGACTGCGATATCCAGGTCTGAACCCTTGGTGGGGCTCTACGCCTCCGGTGCGGGTAACCGGGGCGGCACCGGTGTTTACATCCAGAGGCTGCTCAACGGGTTCCGCCGGGCGGGGTTCGACTGGGTGACCCCCTTGGGGGCCGGAAGCCGCGGCACCTTTTCCCGCGGGTTCATGGAGTTCGCTGTTCTGCCCTTTTCCGCGGGGAAGTTCCGGTTGCTGCACCTTCCCTCCTTTGCGGGGACGGTCCCCAGGGGAGTCGAAAGCGTCGTCACGGTGCACGATCTGGCCTTCCTGGCGAACCCCCGCTGGTTTCCCGTCCTCCGGGGCGCCTACTACCGGGCGGTGTTCCCCGGTGTGGCCCGCCGGGCCCGGATGGTTGTAGCGGACAGCGATTTTACGGCGGACGAAGCGGTTAGGCTCCTGGGAATCCCCAGGGAGAAGATTCGGAGGGTGTACCTCTCCCACGGCGGCCCGTCCGGGGAAGGCTTGCCCGATTTTCCCGGAATCTGGGGGATTTCCGGGGAGTACGGCGTTTGCGCCTGCACCGTGGAGCCAAGGAAGAACATCCCGACCCTGCTGGAGGCATGGAGAAGGCTGGTCTCCGAAAGGCCAGGGGTGACGTTGGTGATGGCCGGACGCTGGGGGTGGGAGAAGCCCGCCCTCAGGAACGAGTTGCGGCGCACGCCCGGGGTGGTTCTCACCGGCCCCCTCCCACGGAGGATGCTGGACGGGGCCGTGGCCGGCGCCAGGTTCATGGTTTACCCGTCCCTTTACGAAGGGTTCGGTCTGCCGCCCCTGGAGGCGGCCGCCCTCGGGGTCCCCTCGATACTGGGGCCCGCCCGGGCCCTCCGGGAGGTGTACGGGCCCGTGGGGCTCTTTCCGGAGAACACCCCCGAAGCTTTTTGCGAAGCCATGAAGGAACTGTTGGACAACCCCAGGGACCCCGGGGCCCTCAGGGCCTTCGCCGCCCCCTTCAGCGACGACGCCATGGCCGCGGCCACGGCGGAGGTGTACCGGGAGTGTCTGGAATGAGAATACTGGAAGTTTACAAGGACGTGTACCCCTTCCGCAGGGGGGGGATAGAGAGGTATATCCACGACCTGTCGGTCCATCTCGTGGCCCGGGGGCACCGGGTGGGGGTTCTGACCGCCGGCAGGGGGCTCTGCAGGAAGACCTCCACCGTGAGCGGGTTCTCCGTCATGGAATTGCCCTGTTTCGGGAGAATACTCTCAAACCCGGTTTCCTTTTCCTACGGCAGGGCCATGCGGGAATGGCGGCCCGATGTGGTTCACTTCCACCTGCCGATGCCGACCGCGGAGGTCGCCAGGCTCCTGGAGCCCAAGGGCCCGCCCTACGTCGCCACGTACCACAGCGACATAGTGAGGCAGGCCTTTCTGCTTCCCCTTTACGGACCCCTGCTCCGGAGGTTCCTGGCCGGCGCCCGCCTGGTTCTGGCTACCAGCGAGCGGTACGCCGCCACCTCTCCCTTCCTTTCCGGCCTGAAAAACCTCCGGGTGGTCCCCATAGGGGTGGACCCGGTCCGCTTCAGCCCCGGGAATGGGGAGAGGGGAGGCTTTTTCCTCTTCGTTGGAAGGTTCCGCGCCTACAAGGGGATTCCGGTGCTCCTGTCGGCCTGGAAGCTGATGGAGAACCCGCCCCCCCTGATCATGGCCGGCGGTGGCCCCATGGAATCGTGGATACGGAAGTCCTCCCGGGGGCTGCCGGTCAGGATCCTCTCCGATCCAGACGACGAAACCCTGGTGGACCTCTACCGGAAGGCCGAGGCCCTCGTACTGCCGTCGGACAAAAGGAGTGAAGCCTATGGAATGGTGCAGCTCGAGGCCATGGCCTGCGGCACCCCGGTGATATCCACGGACCTGCCCACCGGCGTTCCATGGGTGAATCTCCGGGGTGAAAGCGGCCTGGTGGTTCCCCCCGGGGACCCGGAGGCACTGGCGGAAGCGGTGCTGCGGATACTCCGGGACCCTGCCTTGAGGGATACGCTGGCGGCGGGGGCGCTGGAGCGGGCGAGGAGCGTTTTTCACAGCTCCGGGCTGTTTGAGGAGGTGGAGAAGTGTTTGATGGAGGCGGCGTCCGGAGCACCGGGGTCCTGATGCTTTTGGCGACGGCCCTGGGCGTGGCGGACTCGCTGCTGCCCAGACCGATCCCCTTCATCAAGCTGGGGCTCGCCAACATCCCGGCGGTGATCTCCGCAGCGCGCCTGGGAATGCGGCCCACCCTCGCCCTGAACACCGCCCGTTCCCTGGCCGTGGCTCTGATCACCGGCAGCCTCGCTACCCCGGCCTTTGCCATGTCCATGGCCGGGGCCGTTGCCTCTGCGCTGGTGATGGGAGCCGCGTCCCGGGCATACCCGGGGTTCTTTTCCATGACCGGCGTATCCATTTGCGGAGCTTGTGCCTCCATGTTGGGACAACTGGCGGTGGCATCGGCGGTTCTGCCCGGGTTGCCGGTGAGGATGCTGGCGCTCCCGGTGAGCCTTTGGGCGGTCGTTTCCGGGGCGGTGGTGGGGCTTGCCGCGGGACTCCTGGCGGACCGGCTGGAGCGCTTCAACATATTGTCGCGATGAGTTCCGTACTGTATAGTGTTTAGAAAAAAAAAGAAAAAGGGGGATGGGTGCTTCACGACAGGCCCACCGGCTTCTGGGTTTTTATCGCGGTGGCGGGTATGGTATGTGGAACGGTGATGGGGGAGGCGGTCGCATCCGTGCTGCCCGACACCTCCTATGCGCTGAGACAGTTCTTCTCCGGCAGCGCGGGGGTGTCTCTGGGGCCCTTCGGGTTCGACCTTTTCATCCTGAGGTTCCGTTTGGAAGAGGTGGCTCTGAGGGTCAACATCATGACCTTTGTGGGCCTTCTGGTGGTGGGTTTTCTGTACAGGTGGTTCTGACCGCATAATGGAGGTGACATGGGCCGCATAGGACCCCTCGAACTGGTTCTGATACTGGCGGTTTTCCTGCTTCTGTTCGGGGCCAGGAGGATACCCGAGATCGCCAGGTCGCTGGGAAGGGCCGTAAGCCAGTTCCGCAGGGGAATGATGGATGAAATCGCCCCGGAGGAGCCCGAAGAAAAAAAGAAGGAGAGCGGGCGGGAAGGACGTGACTCCTGATGGCCACCGTCAGTTACACCGCCAGGGAGATAGATTGCAAAATAGTGTACTGTGGGCCGGGTTTGTCCGGTAAGACAACGAATGTCAAGCATATCTATTCCAAGGTCTCCTCCGATTCCAGGGGAAAGCTTATTTCCCTGGCCGCCGGGAACGAAAGAACACTGTTCTTCGATTTCCTCCCCATTGATTCCGGCGAGATAAACGGTTTCAGGATACGGCTTCACCTGTACAGCGTACCGGGGCAGGCCATGTACTCCGACAGCAGAAGGCTGATTCTCCAGGGGGTGGACGGCATCGTCTTCGTGGCGGACTCGCAGGAGGGTCGGATGGAAGCCAACATAGCCAGTCTGAGGGATCTCAAGGAAAACCTGAGGATGCAGAGGAGAAGGGGAGTCAGCCTGGTACTCCAGTGCAACAAGAGAGACCTGCCGGACGCCGTTCCGGTTTCGCAGATCGTCTCGGAACTTGGGCTGTCGAAGGTCACCTGCATCGAAGCCGTGGCCAGCTCCGGCAAAGGGGTGTTTCCCACCCTGAGGGCCGTGAGCAGGCTGGTGGTGACCCGGCTGCACCGCCAGTTCGAGTTGTTGGAGGGGAGAGCCTGATGAAGGAACCTCTTGTGGACCTGCTCTTGGTAAGACTCGGGGGTGAGGAAGAGAGGAAGAAGGTCACAAGGCTCCTTGTCATGGAACTGGACATGACCGTCGGGGAAGCGGAGAAAGCGGTGGAGAACTCCCCGGTGGTGATCCGGGAGGGGGTGGCCATCGGCGAGGCCAGGATCGTTCAGAAAAACCTGTACCCCTACGTGGACCTTCTTCCGAGGCTTGAGGAGGATGGCTCCGGCTCCCTGCGGGACAAGGTCCGTTTCGTGTTACCGCCCTCCGATGACGATCACTTGCTGGAGGATTCCGATGACGGCTACAACGGGGCCTCGGAGACCTTCGACGACGACGGGCTGCTGGATGATGAAGACGAAGGCGGGGACGAGGAAGAACATGAGGAGTTCCTTCTTACCACCGCGAGCGAGGAGATGCTTCAGATTGACCGGTGCCACATTTGCGGCAAGACCCCGGTCGGGGGGGAGAAGCTGGCTCCATGCAGGGCCTGCGAAGAGCTGACCTGTCGTGAATGCTTCGACAGGACCGCCCACGTCTGCCGGAAGTGCGCCGCCGTTGGGCACACCTTTGACCGGCCCATGGCCGCCAAGCCCCGGATAATCGCCCG
>JAKPTG010000014.1 GCA_029571005.1 Candidatus Fermentibacterota bacterium | reverse complement strand
CAAGGTTGCGGTCCAATGCCCAGAAGCACCGGATGAACCGCTTGGTGTTCCTTGTGACCGGTTCGGTGAAGTCACCTCCAGGGGGGGACACGGCCCCGATGATCGTGATGCTGCCCTCGTTCCCTCCCAGGGTGACGACGCGCCCCGCGCGTTCGTAGAACTCCGCCAGCCTCGTAGGCAGGTAGGCGGGGAAGCCCTCCTCGGCGGGAATCTCCTCCAGGCGGCCGGAGATTTCCCGGAGGGCTTCCGCCCACCGGGAAGTCGAATCGGCCATGAGGGCCACGTCGTAGCCCATGTCCCGGTAGTACTCGGCGATGGTGATCCCAGTGTAAATGGAGGCCTCCCTCGCCGCCACGGGCATATTCGACGTATTCGCAATGAGGATGGTGCGCTCCATGAGCGGCTTGCCCGACCGGGGGTCCTCGAGGACCGGAAACTCCTCCAGCACCTGGGTCATCTCGTTGCCCCGCTCGCCGCAGCCGATGTAGACCACGATGCGGGCATCGCTCCACTTGGCCAGCTGGTGCTGGGTTACTGTTTTGCCGGTTCCGAAGCCTCCCGGGATAGCCGCCACGCCGCCTTTCGAGATGGGGAAGAGGCCGTCGATGACCCTTTGCCCGGTCAGAAGGGGTTCGTCTGGGAGGAGGCGCTCCGAGACGGGCCTGGGGGTGCGCACCGGCCATCGGGAGACCATGGATACAGACCGCTCCCTGCCCCGCCCGTCCCTGATCCTGGCCACCACCGATGACGCTTTGTGAAAGCCCGCAGGCAGAATGGACGTTATCTCCCCGTCCAGCCCCGCAGGGACGATAATCCGGTGGTCCACCAGGGAGGTTTCTTTAATGGAGGCCAGCGCCGTTCCGGAGGTAACCACGTCACCCACTTTGCCCAGGGGGGTGACGTCCCAGGTTCTGTCCGGGTCGATCCGTGGCACGGATACGCCTCTGGATACGAAAGAGCCCTCTTTCTCCATGAGCCGGCCCAGAGGACGGCCGATCCCGTCAAGGATGGAGCCCATCAGCCCCGGACCCAGATCCATTGAGAGCAGGCTTCCCGTTCCGGCCACCGGCTCGCCAACGGTAACCCCGGCGGTGTCCTCGTAAACCTGGATGAGGGCGTTGTTGCCCTCCAGGCGGATGATCTCGCCCAACAGGGAGAGATTCCCCACGGAGACCATCTCCCCCATGGCGAAATTCCTCATGCCTTCGGCCCGTATCACCGGGCCGTTCACAGTGATTATCCTTCCGGTACTCATGCCCCGCACCTCACAGGATCGACAGAACCCGCTCGGCGAGGGAGTCTTTCATCCCGGAGATTATCTCCCGCCAGTCGGCGGGCGCCCGCCAGGAGCCGTCGGTTGCCGAAAGCCAAACTCCTCCCATGATGGGGGCGGCTTCCGTATCGAAGGAGAAGGCCAGGTCGGGCCTGAAATCGGCAAGCCTTGCCGCGAGAGTTTCGCCGAGGGCGCCGTCCTCCTGGGCCAGCTGGATTTTTACCATGGTTCCGGCAGGAACCCTGGCCGCAGCTTCAAGGGCCAGGCCTGCAAGGATTTGCAGGTATTCGGGGGAATTTCTCAGGGCGATGAGTTCCTTTTGAAGCATCTCCACTGCCTCGTCGAGCAGAATATTCTGCAGTCTTAGCCGTTCCTTGGTGCGGGCCGTCTCCGCCCCTGAAATCTGCCGTTTCGAAATCTCCTCCGCCCTCTTCACCGCCTCGCCGTGAATCTGCTCTACCATCCGGTCGAGGCCCTTGTTCTGCTCTTCAAGCCAGGCTGCCGCCTCCTGCCTGGCAGACTCCAGGACTGTCTCCCGTTCGTCGTCGGCTTTCTTCAGAAGCAGGTTTCTGAGGGAGGCCAGTTTTTCCGGGTTCCGGACTTCGTAGCTCTTCCCCTCCCCGGTTATGGAATCGGTCATTCAATCTTCACTCCAATCGCTTCACGGATATACGCCGTCAGAAAGTCAGCCTCCCGCCTGCTGCCGTGACGGTCCGGAATTTCCACCAGCAGGGGGGGATCGCTCCTCTCCCTGAGGGCCTTCACCACGGCGGGAATCCGGGATGCGGCCTTCTCGGTCATGACGAGGATTCCCACGTCGGGGCGGTTGGCCAGCACGTCCTCAACCGCCGCCCCGGTCTCGGCGGCCCCGTGAACCTCTACTCCCGGAATTCCCGCAAGGCGCAGCAGCACCAGGGAGTCGTGGTTGTCCGATATCAAAAAACCCTTCATGGCGCGCCAGACGGGCTTCCCGGGGGCTTAAAGCTTGCCCAGGATCAGCAGGGAGACGATAACCCCGTAGATGGCTATCCCCTCCGCCAGTCCGAGGTAGATAAGGGTGGTCCCCAGCATGGAGGGTTTCTCGCCGACCACGCCCAGTGCCGCAGCGCCCACGATGGCCACGGCGATGCCCGCCCCCAGGCATGCAAGGCCCGTGGCCAGGCTCGCGCCCAAAAAGCCCAGCCCCGCCGCCGAGGCGGGGCCTGCGGCAGCCTCTTCAGCGGCCGCGGAGGGGGCCGCAGCGAGGGTCAGAAAGAGCCCCGCGGCGAGAATAAGGGCCATTAGGGCCATTGTCCCCCCTAAAACCGCCCTCGGACGCCCGACCTCCCGGCCCCTGACCAGAAACCCCGCGCCCGCCGTGATTAGGGCGCTCCCGGCGATTAGAACAAGTCCGCTCATGAAAATTCCTCCCCGGTCAATCCCGATTATTATTGTTCCAGGTCACAGGGGCGAAGGGACGGCCCCCTCCCTGGTAAAACTTGCTGAAGAACTCGTAGTATTCAAGCCTGAGGGTCTGAATGAAGACTATCAGGCCCTCCAGCCCCACAATCACGACATTGCCGAGGAGAAGCACCGCAGCGCGGAAAATGGCCCCTCCGGGCAGCCTGTGCACCATGTCGCTCAGCATGAACACCGCCGCCGACAGCCCCGCGTGGTTGAGTGCGAAGGCCGCCAGGCGCACGAAGGAGGCGGTGTTGCTCAGGAATGAGAGCATTGCGTGGAACACGGAAAAGGTGTGGACCACCCCTCCCTCTCCTCCTTCTGCGGGGCCGAAGATCAGCCGGTCAAGGACGGTGCTGAACAGAATCACCAGAAACAAAACCCCGCAGATGACGGCGAAAGCGGTCGGAGGCCCGCCGGGGACCGTGAACGCCATTCCCGCCGCAGCAGCGGCGGCCCAGTAAAACAGCAGCCCCGCAAGCCCTTCGCCGTCGAAGAGCATCTTGCCCCATCGCCGTGCCCGCCTGAGGGCAAGGATGTTGATTACGATCCCCATGCTCATGAAGGCCACCCCCACGAAAAGGGAGGTGCGGATGAGGTCGTCGATGCCCCTCATGGGGGAAGTCCAGAGGGAGGGCAGAATATCCTCCGACCCGAAGACGCTCCCGTACAGGAAGCCGAATAGCATGG
>JAKPTG010000103.1 GCA_029571005.1 Candidatus Fermentibacterota bacterium | reverse complement strand
GCCTCACGAAGTACACACCCTGGGCAAGGGCCTGCCCGTTCCCGCCCTGGCCGTTCCAGTAGTGGGCCTGTGAGCCCGCGGGCAGGGTTCCCAGAGCCTCCGTTCTCACAAGCCGCCCGGCGGTGTCGTAAATCTCGAGTGCCAGCGGGGAAAGCCCGATGCTCTGGAAGAAAAGCTCGACGCCCGAAGCCGTGGGGTTGGGAGAGGCATGAAGAGAGGCATGAGGAGAAACCGGTATCTCTTCCAGTGTGGCATCAATCCCCACTTCTGGATCACGCCACCGGGCGATGCAGGTGGCAGGGTTACCTCCAGCCTGGGTAAACCGCCCCCCTACGTACACATCCGAGCCGCTGACGGCGATGGCACCGACAATGTGGTTGACGCCGGCTCCCAGAGAGTGCCATGAACTGCCATCCCACCGGGCGATGTAGTTTGCAGGGCTGCCTCCAGCCTGGGTAAACCATCCTCCCACATACAGATCCGAGCCGCTTACGGCGATGGCATAGACCCTATCGTTCACACCGCTTCCGAGAGTGTACCAGGTGCCTCCGTCATACTGCCCAGGAAAAGGAGCAGGTTCCCCGGAAGGAAATGCTTCCGCCACGAACAACGGCTCCACATCGGGGCCGTAAGTCATGCAGAACCCGTCGGGATCGAAACTGCCCGACGCACCCTCCATGATTCTTCCGTCAGGCGTAAGTACCGTGGGAAGAGACGCATCCCGGCCGGCGAAGGCTGCAGATGCAATCACGAGAAGCATAACCATATGAGCCACGTTCATGTTCCCCCCCCCTGTGAACATATTCATTTTGTCGGAATCATTAAATAATAATAGAGCCGGAGGGAGTTCACGTAAACGAGTAAGCCGCCGATGCCGGTGATGGGCGTTCACGAATGAGTTGTCTCCCTGGAGGGTGATCAGGGCAGCCCCTCGCTGAAGTCGTCAACGACAGTCTTCAGGGAGCCCAGCTCCGCCTGAACCCGGTCGCTGTAGGCCTGAATCACGGCCCTGGCCGAGACCAACCGCTCGCGAAGGGCGTCCAGCTCCACCTGAAGTTCAGCCATCTCGGGGTCCGTGTCCCGGAGTTCCGTCAGTTTTGCCGAAAGGTCGTCCAGGACGGCGAGGTCCGGGATAAGCCCGCAGAGCACATCGGTTTCGGCGATAAGACCGTCCAGTTTCTCCTGGAGTTCATCGAGCAGTTCCATTCCGGGAATCCGGATATCCGGAATCTCAAGGCCGGGAACATCCGGTACTCCCGGTATTGCGAAAGCCGATGCTCCTCCGACGATCAGAACGAGTGCGGCAAACGGTTTCATTCCTTGCTCCTCCTGAAAAAGGCACGGCTCTGACCGCCGTCCGGTTTTGTATCCCGCCGCCGAGGTACCGCGCAGGCATACCCAAATCCCGGCTCGGTGCCGGAATCACCACAAAGAGATCATCCCCCGGCGGTAACGGACCGGAGGATATCCCCGATCTCCTCCCGGGGAAAATCCGCCAGGAGCCCGGCCTCGAGCAGGGCCTCATGGGCCGACCTCACCGCGGTTATGTCCTCGAAGGCTCTGCGGTATATCTCGTCAGGGTCGGCCTCCGCCTTCGTCAGCCCCTCCTCCGCAGCCTTCACCGCCACCGCCGAGGCCACCGAAGCGTGTACACCGGGATCGTCCACATCCGGCATGATTCTCCGGGGGTCCAGCCCGCTTCTCCGGCCTTCCGCGGCCACGGCCCCGGCGGCGGCGATCGCCATGCCGTCCGAGATGGCTCCGGCTCCCGACAGGAGAACCCCCTTGAGGATACCCGGAAATCCGAAGCAGTTGTTCACCTGGTTCGGAAGGTCGCTCCTGCCGGTGCCCACCACCACCGCTCCGGCGTCGAGGGCTTCGTCCGGGTATATCTCGGGAACCGGGTTCGCGCAGGCGAAAACTATCGCCCTGTCCGCCATGGACTTCACGTGATGGTGCTTCACCAGCCCGGGGCCCGAGGCGGCGATGAGCACGTCGGCCCCCTTCACCGCATCCTCAAAACCGTCGAACCCCTGCCTGTTCGTGATACGGCAAAGCTCCCGATGCCAGCCGAAACCCTCTCCCCGGTAATCCTGCCGCCTTTCCGACAGGCTCCCCCTGGAGTTGTGGAGGGATATCATCCCCGGGTCAACCCCGGCCCGGATAAGAAGCCTGGCGGTGGCGGAGCCCGCGGCTCCGGACCCCAGCAGCACTATCCTGACGGCGTCCAAGGTCTTGCCCGCCAGCTCCAGCGCGTTCATCAGCCCGGCCAGCACCACGCAGGCGGTCCCCTGGGCGTCGTCGTGCCAAACCGGTATGGAGCCCTCCGCCTGAAGTCTTTCCAGAACCGTATAGCAGTTGGGTTGAGAGATGTCCTCGAGGTTCACCGCACCGAAGGATGGAGAGACCGCCTTTACGAAGTCCACCAGTCTGCCGGGGTCGGGCACACCTGCGGCGTCCCTGGTGTCGGCGCAGAGGGGAACGGCGTTCAGCCCCCCCAGCCAGCTCATGAGCATCGCCTTCCCCTCCATGACCCCCATTCCCCCGGGTGGTGTGCAGTCGCCGTCGCCCAGCACCCGGGTGGAATCACTGACCACCGCCACGGTGGCCCCTCTGCCCGTGAGGGTTCGGCTTGTCTCGGGGTCGTCCCGGACGGCGGTGGACACGGCGGAGACCCCGGGGGTGTACCACACCCCGAGCCACTCCGGCTCCATCCTTGCCACCGAGGGAAGCGTTCTCAGCTTGCCCCCGGCCCTGGCATGGGCCGACAGGGCCAACGCCTTGAGGAATCTGGTTCTCAGTACGTCGGAATCCGGCATCCCGTCTATCCTGGCCAGAGCTTCAGCAAGGCTCAGGGCTTTCAACCGAGGCCCCCTTTCCGAAAATGTTTCCGCCCCGGGTGTCCAGCGCCACGAAGACCGGGTAGTCCCGGAGCACCATCGAGTATACGGCCTCGGCGCCCAGGTCCTCCCACCCCGCTGCTCCGCAGCGCTCCACACGACACCCCCCCAGCGCCGCTACGCCCCCGGCGGCGGCCAGGTACACCGCACCGGATTCGGCCAGCAGCCGGGACACCCGGGGGCTCCTGGGACCCTTGCCTATGAAAATCCG
Organism: Candidatus Fermentibacterota bacterium; assembly: GCA_029571005.1. Classification (GTDB taxonomy): domain Bacteria; phylum Fermentibacterota; class Fermentibacteria; order Fermentibacterales; family JCC-6; genus UBA6080. The sequence continues at coordinate 11,484 of JAKPTG010000103.1, read as the reverse complement.
CACTCCCGCCCCGACCAGCGGTGGTGTGAAGGGATCCATCCTCATGGCGGTGGTGGGGCCGACGGAGCCGCAAACCCTGCCCGGAGGGGCCGGGGTGGGAGCCGCGTAGAAAACCGCCGCCCCGGAGAGGTCGAAGGGGAGCCGGTCACCCCTCTTCAGCATTTCCGCCATTCTCCGGTGCGCCCTGTCCCGGAAGGCCAGAACCGGCCCGGAAAGAAGAATCATCCCGCCGGCGGCGAGTTCCCGGAGTTGCCCCGGCCCGCACCGGGTGTCGAGACGCTTCACAGGACCCTCTCGGCGGTTCTGTGGGCATGGCAGCCCAGGCACACCGCCACCGGGAGGGAAGCCATGTGGCACGGGCACGCCTCCACCCTGACCTCCAGGGCGGTTACCGGCCCCCCGAAACCCTGGGGGCCTATTCCGGACGCATTCACCTCTCCGAGTATCCTTTCCTCGAGCCTTCTCAGCCGGGGTTCTCCGCTGGGGCGGCCGAAGGGCCGAAGGAGCGCTTCCTTTGCGAGGATGGAGCACAACTCCAAGTCGCCCCCCAGACCCACCCCGACGAACAGCGGCGGGCAGGCGCCCGCCCCCCTTTCCAGAACCGCATCCCGAACGAAGGCCGTCACTCCGTCCTCCCCCGCCAGGGGCGGAAGCATGGATGCGACGGACCCGTTCTCCGACCCGGCCCCCTTGACGAGCAGCCTCAGCCGCAGGGCGTCGCCCTCCACCTCCCGGATGTGAAGTACCGCCGGAGAGTTGTCTTCCAGAGGGGTTCTCTCCAGGGGACACCCCACCAGGGATTTTCGAAGGAACCCCTCCCTGTAGCCCCGGGCCACCCCCCGGTGGACGGCGTCGTCCAGGGTCCCCCCGGAAATCACCACAAGGTTGCCCTTCTCCGCGAAAAAAACCGCCGTACCCGTGTCCTGGCACAGGGGCAGGCCGGTTTCCCCGGCGGTATCGAGGTTGAGAAGGCACAGGTCCAGAACCTTCCGGCCGGGACCGTCCGGAAAACCGCTCCGGGCCCTTTCCAGAAGGCTTCTGAGCCCCGGGGCGGGGCGGGTGCAGGCCTCCACACACATGCAGGCCACGGCATCCTCTACGGCCCCGGCGCTCAGAAACCTTGGTTCAACCGCCCGTTTCACCGCGCAACCAATCCAGGTACTCCCTGGAGCCTCCGATTATGGGCGTGACGAGTATCTCCGGGTTCTCATAGGTGTGGTTGGACTTCAGGAATCCCAGAAGGTCATCGGCCATGGCGGCCCGGGTCTTGAACTCCATCAGGTATTCGCCCTCCCGCCGGAGGCTGCCCTTCCACCAGTAGAAGCTGGAGACGGGGCCGCCGACCCGGCCGCACGCGGCGAGTTTCGACTTCACCGCCCGTTCGACGAGAAGGAGCGCTATATCCTCCCGGTCCACGGTGCTGGTCACCTGAACAAATTCAGCTTCCACAGACTCCTCATCCTGACCGCCAGCCAGACAACCAGCAGACAGACCAGTAGAAGAACACATCCCCCGACCGCCGACACCGCCGGGGATTCCCACCCCCTGGAGAAGACCGTCTCGAGAAAGCCCATGAGACCGGGGAACAACAGGTCGCCTAACAGTTTGAGGAAGGCTCCGGCGCCCACGGAGAAAACGACCATCACGGCGGCGAACCACTGCTGGGCCGAGCGGGAAGACCTGGCCTTCAAGGAGACGTGCATCCCCAGGGCGGCGCCGAAACCGCCGGAAACCAGGCAGAGAAACAGCACCGACATCACCGAGTGGGGGGTCGGCAGCGCCATGCCCCTGACACTCCTGAAGAGGATTGACACCCCGAGACTGAGAATCAGGAAACCCGTTCCCGCAAAGGCGCTGAACAGGATTTTCCCCGTGAGCAGGCTCAAAGGCTTCAGGGGAGAGGAGAGGAGGGTTTCCAGGGTACCCCTCTCCCTTTCGCCGGCTATGGAGTCTATTCCCATCAGGCCCGACATGTAGAGGGGGATAAAAACGAAGGGGATGAGCGCCAGGTTCGGATTTTCGATGGCCGAGGGCAGGTAGAGGCCCAGGATGCCCACGTAAACCACTATGAGCCGGATGAACCCTCCGCGGCCCAGGGAACGGATGAACGCCAGGGCCTCCCGCATGAAGAGAACGCCGGTCATGTTCCCGCCTCCCCGGCCAGCCCCAGGAAGACCTCCTCCAGATCCTTGCCGGCGGGCCTGAACTCGGTGATCCGGTTCCCCTCACGAACCAGTTCCGCCAGCACCTCCGGCGGAGACGGGCACTCCTTCAGATGAACGAAACCGTCCGGCCCCGGCGCCAGAACCCCGCCCCGGAAACGGAGGCGCCCGTCCTCGGTTTTCACCGCATACCCCGGGGAACCGGTCAGGGCGGAAAGCTCGCCGCTGAGCACCCTTTTCCCCAGATGGACCATGGTCACGGTGTCGCAGAGAGACTGGGCCTCACTGAGATTGTGGGTTGACAAAAGAACCGTGCGGTCCGCGGCGGCGCCCCTGATCATGCTTCTGACCTCCGCGGCCTTCACCGGGTCCAGGGAAGACGTGGGTTCGTCGAGAATCACCACCTCCGTGGGTATCGCGAAAACCCGGGCCAGGGCCGCGACCCTGCGGTTGCCCGTGGACAGGCTCTTGACCGGTTCCTCCGCCTTCCCTTTCATGCCGAAGGCCTCGAGGGAGGCCATGGCCTTTTCCCGGGCATCCCCGGCGGAAAAACCGTAGAGGCCGCACCAGAGAACCAGGTTTTCCATCACCGTGAGGGAGGTTGCCAATCCGTCCTCGCTGAAGAGGATGGAAAGCCTTCTCTTCGCACGGAAATCCACGCCGGGGTCGGCCCCGAAAACCTCCACCGTGCCGGAAGACAGGTGAAGAAGCCCCGCCAAGGCCCGGATGGCGGTGGTCTTGCCGGCCCCGTTCCTTCCCAGAAGCCCATGAACCCCCGGACCGGGAACCTCCAGGCCGAACCGGTCGAGGGCCCTCACGGCCCCGTAGTCCACGGTGACTTCCCTCAGCCGTACCGCGGGCTCAGCCATTTTCCTCCGTCAGCACTCCGCACAGGGCACGGACGAGATGCCTGTAAAGCACGGCGCCCTTTTCCACCGAAACCGAGGCAAGGTCTCCCCCGGCGCCCCCGTCAGGATAGGCCCTGCGGTACAGCTCCGGATCATCGGGCATCTCCCTGCAGGGAGGGTACGCCCCCCTGAATTCCCCCGGGGGCGGTTCCCCAAGGAGGAACCATACCATGGACACCTCCGCGGCGGTGACGTGACGGCCGCTGTTCGGGAACAGCTTTCGTTCCAGCTCCCCGGCGCCGGGGAGCTGCCACCATCCGAGATATCCGGCTTCCCGAAGCCCGTGCTCACCGGCGCACGCCCGTTCTCCCGGGATTCTGTTGCCGCCGTGGCCGCTTATAATCAGGCATCGCCGGAAGCCGTTGTCCGCGGCCGCGGTGAGTATTTCGGAGTAGATTTCCGCCAGGAGGGCCGCGGAGAGAGAAAACGTGCCGGGGAACCCCCGGTGACAATGGGAGTATCCGTAGGGCATGCACGGCAGAACCGGCGTTCCGGTGGCTTTTCCGGCATCGTTGCAGAGCCTGCGGACGATTATGGAGTCACAACCGAGGGGAGCTTCACTGCCGTGTTGCTCCAGGCTCCCCACGGGAAAGAGAATCGTGTCGGCGGGTGCAAGGCGGGAAGAAATTGCACGCTCGTATTCCATGGGGGTGAATATATGCAATCGGAGGTCGTGGTCGGGGGAAGGAAATGGCTGAGAATACCCTTTCGAACCAGGCTGATCCTCCGGGGCGACGATCTGGAGGACGCCCTGGCGGAAGGGCTGAGGGAAGCGGGGCTGACCCCGGAGCGGAACGACATCCTGTTCGTGAGCGAGAAGGCCGTGGGCGCCAGCCAGGGCAGGTACTTCCTGCTCGACGAGGGTGAGATCAGGCCGGGCAGGCTGGCGGTGTTCCTTTCCCGCCACGTCACCAGGACACCGGCGGGCATCGGGCTGGGAATGCCCGAAACCATGGAGTGCGCCATAAGGGAGTGCGGGGCCTTGCGAATCATCCTGGCGGCGGCGGTGGGAGCCCTGGGCAAACTCCTGGGGCGTCGGGGGGACTTCTACAGGGTTGCCGGCCCTAAGGCGCGGTCAATAGACGGACCCACCCCGGGAACGATTCCCCCGTTCAACCGCGCCGTCAGCCTCGCGCCGTCAAACCCGGCGGGCGTTGCCGAAAAACTGGCGGAAAGGTTTCACTGCCGGGCGGCGATTGTGGACATAAACGACCTTGGAGGCAACATCCTGGGAACATGGCCCGGGGACATGGACGGGGACGGGCTGATCGAGATTCTTTCGGACAACCCCCTGGGGCAGGGGGTTCAGCAGACCCCGGCGGGAATCCTGAGGCCGACGGGCTAACTGATAAACCGAAGCCTCTCCAGCGCCCCGGTCAGCACCGACACGATCACCGCCGCCAGCACCGCCCACCAGTAGCTGGCCAATTGAAAGCCCGGCAGCCACCAGGACGCCAGCAGCAGGATGAGCCCGCTGACGAGGAACCTGGCAAGACCCAGGGTCAAGACCATCAAAGGGCAGGTGATGAACGAAAGGGCCGGACCCAGGAGGAAATTCAAAAGGCCCGTGACAAGCGCCGTCAGAACGACGCTCCAGAAGTTTTCGAACACCATTCTGGAACCAAGGATCAGACTGGTCAGGTAAAGGCTCAATCCCGAGACCACCCAGGCCAGGATGAGCCCGCCTCCCCCCTTCTTCCCGCATGCCGCCATGTTTCCTCCAATTCAGCCGTGCTTGACAGGAATATACGGCTTTGTGATAATTCCGACTCCATTGGCGGGTCGTCCAATGGTAGGACTGCGGACTCTGGATCCGCCTATCGGGGTTCGAATCCCTGCCCGCCAGCCAGTAAGCCCCCGGGGGTTTCTCCGGGGGCTTGTTGCATAAACCGCACGACCGGCCCGGTTCTCCGACACCGGGTCCCCCTGGCGGGGCCGGGCCTTTCCCGGAAGATGCAACCCCGCCATGCCCATCCGAACCGGGTGACGGAAAAAAGAAAAGGGGCTCTATCGGAGGGGTGCGGGCGCCCCGAAGGGCGCCCATGCCGTCGGCGCAGTGCCGTCAAGGGGTCGGGGACCGGTGCTCCAGGGGCTTCACCCGGGCCTCCCCTTCGGTCAGCTGACCCGGAAACACCCGCCGGAGCGGAAGGGAGGTGAACGGAAGGGCCGGAACCGGTACGCACCTGTCATTCAGCCGCATCGGATTCCTTCCGGGCCTTCATGGTCAGCCGGTGTCCGAATACGACGTATATGCAGGGTTCAACCAGGAGGGTGAGCCCGGTGGCGGCTATCATGCCGAATATGACGGTAATCGCCAGGGGCGACCATGACTCGGCGCCCTCTCCGATTCCGAGGGCCATGGGCACCATGGCGAGGATGGTGGTGAGAGCCGTCATGAGGATCGGCCGGAATCTCACCGTCACCGCCTCGGTCACGGCTTCCTCGAGGGTCCTGCCGCCACGGCGAAAGAGCTGGTTCGCATAGTCCACCAGCACTATACCGTTGTTCACCACGATCCCCGTCAGCATCAGCACCCCGATCAGGGACATGACGGAGAGCGAGGTTCCCGTGATCAGAAGGCCCAGAATCACTCCGATGATCGCCATGGGAACGGTGAAGATGATGATGAAGGGCTCCAGGAGCGACTCGAACTCACCGCACATGACCATGTAAACCAACAGGGCCGCCACCACTATGGCTATACCCAGGTAGAGGAAGGTCTCCTGCTGCTCCTTCATGTCTCCGCCGAACTCGATCCTCAGGTTGTTGTAGTTCGCCCTCTCCACCTCCCGGCGGACGTCGGCGGCCACCTCACCCAGGCTCCGGCCCACCACGTTGCAGGTGATGGTGACGGAGCGCTGCTGATTCGTCCGGTGGATACCGGTGGACATCATCCTCTCACGGAAATCGCCCAGGCTCAGGGCCGGGAGACCGGCCACCGGGAGGTAGTCCAGGTCTTCCCGGGAATCCCGAAGGTATTCCGGGTACTTCACCACGATACTGAACTCCTGCCCGGCTTCCCGGAAAACCCCCGCTTCGGTCCCCCGCAGGCCGGTACTCATCTCCGAGGCCACCATGTAGGGGGTCATGCCGTACAGGGCCATTGAGTTCACATCGGGGCTGAAGGACAGTTCCGGCATCATCTCATCCATGGACGACCTGGCTTCCCGGACCCCGGGGATGGACGCCACCAGCTCCCGGAACCGCTCTCCCTCGCTCACCAGGGTTTCCATGTCGTCGGAGAACACCTCGATCTCCACGGGGCTTCCCCCCATGAAGCTGCCGGCGGCTATGTCGTAGTCCAGCCCGGGGATCCTGTCCAGCACCTCCCTGATTCTCTCTTCGTACTCTTTCTGGGAGGTGCTTCTCTGATGCACCGGCACGAGCCGGAACATCATATCCGCGGACCAGCTGCCCCCGGAACCGCCGAAGGCGGCGCTCATGCCCTGCTCCTGGCCGACCCGGGTGTACCAGATGATGAGATCGCCCTCGGAGAAAATCAGAGGGAGGGAATCCTCCAGGGACCGGACCAGGGCGTCGGTCTCATCCAGGCTGGTTCCCAGCGGAGCGCTCATGCTTATGCTGATGAAGCCCTCGTCGTTGCCCGGGATGAACTCGGTTTTCAGAAGCGGCGTCATGGCCAGGCTGACCGCGAGGGCGGCGAGAGTGATGAGGATGACCCTTTTCCGGCGCTTCACCATGGTTTCGGACAACCGTCTGAACCCTGTCTCCAGGGCTTCGAACCGATCCTGAAGCCACCGGCCCAGGCTGCCCTGCCGGTGGACGGGAACCAGCTTGTCGGCGAAGGAACTCAGCAGGGGCACCAGACTCAACGCGACGAAGAGGGAAACGATGAGGCTGAAAACTATGGTGAGCACCATTTCACGGAACATTTCCCCGGCTATTCCCGGCACGAAGAGGATGGGAATGAACACCGCCAGGGTGGTGAGGGTGGAGGCGCTGATGGCCATGGCCACCTCCCCGGACCCGTTGACCGCGGCTCCGGCGGGGGTGTCGCCCCCGGTGCGGTGCCTGTAGATGTTCTCAAGAACCACGATGGAGTTGTCCACCAGCATGCCCACCGCCAGGGCCAGCCCCGCCAGGGAGACCATGTTCAGGTCAACATCGGTGAAGTACATCACCGCGAAGGTGGCGATGATGGAGACGGGAATCGCCGCCCCGGTGATAAGGGCGCCCCGAAAGGAGCGAAGGAAGAGCAGCAGGATGAGAAAGGCCAGGACGGACCCCTGAACCGCCGTGTTTGCCAGATTGGATATCGCCTGCGAGATGAAGTCCGACTGGTCGAACATCACGTAGGGAACAACCTGTCCGGCGTATTCCCTCTCTATCGCCTCCAGCTCCCGCCTCACGCCGTTGCACACGTTCACCGTATTGGCGTCGGACCGCCGCTGCACGATACCGAAGATGGAGGGCTGCCCGTTCATACGGATGTACTGGGTCACCTCCCGCTCCCCGTCCACGATATCGGCAACATCCCTGAGAAGCACCGGACCGCCGGGGCCGCCGCCGACCACCAGTTGCTCCAGTTGGCCGAGGTCCGTGATGCTGGACTCGACCCGGAGGCTCATGGTCATGCCGCCCGACACCAGTTTTCCCGCGGGTATGTCGTTCCGCACCGAGGCGATGGCGCCGGTGATCTGGGAGAGGGTCACCCCCGCCGCCGCCATCCGTACCGGATCCGCCCGGACCTGTATCTCCCTGACCAGCCCGCCCATGGTGGACACGGAACCGACCCCGGGCTGCCGGGTGAGCCTGGGCTCTATCTCGTTTTCCAGCAACCGTCTCAGGGCGAAGTCGTCCAGCTGGCTGCTGGAAAAACCGATGAACATCACGGGCTGCAAGCTGGGGTCCAGGGCGAGCACCAGAGGATCGGAGGCATCCTTGGGAAGGAGTTCGCCGAACATGTCGAGCTGCCTTCTGATGTCCGTTTCCGCCTGCTCAAGGTCGTGGCCCCAGTCGAATCTCGCCATCACCATGCTGACGCCGTTTACGGAAGAGGAAGTGATCTTCTTCACGTTGGCCACCCGGGAAGCCGCCTCCTCGAGGTTCCGGGTGACCAGGTTTTCCATCTCCTCGGGGCCTGCCCCGGTCATGGAACTCATGATGAGTATCACCGGGAGCTGAACCTTGGGGTACAGGTCTATCCCCAGCTGGGTCAAGCCGAAGAAGCCGATTCCCACGATGAAGCCGAACAGCATCAGGAAGCTGATCCGGCGCCGGACGGAGACGCTGGGGAGACTCATCGCTCCACCACTTCCAGGGAATCGCCTTCTATGACGCTGTTCTGCCCCACCACGATGACGCTGTCACCGGGCTGGAGCCCGGCGACTATCTCCACCCGACCGTGGCTCCTTATACCCGTCTCCACATCCCGGAGCACCGCCCTGCCCCCCTCCACAAGGGCGACCTGGAAGCCGGCCCTGGTTCTCCTGAGGACGTTCTCCCCGAGGATCAGGGCGTCTTCCGCGGTCCGGGTCATCACCGCCACCCGGGCGCTGAGCCCCGGCCGGAGAAGGCCCTCGGGGTCGTCGAGCCTGACCTCTACCGAGACGAGGCCGCTTATCGGGTCCACCGAGGGGGAGACCGCCGTGACGGAGCCGGGGACGGAGGCGTTGTCCAGGGCACCGACGGTGACGTAGGCAGGCTGCCCCACGGAAAGGCTGTAGATGTCCCTCTCGGGGAGGAGTACCCTGGCCAGTACGCCGCCGTTGCCGCTGATGGCCACCAACGGGGATGCGCCGGAGGCGGAGTTGCCCGCCCGGGCCCAGACCCGCCCCACACGCCCGTAGAACGGGGCTTCTATCCAGGCGTTGTCCCGGGCGGCCCTGGCCTGGGTGTAGCCCGCCCGGGCCTGGGACAGTTGAGCATCGGCGGCTTCGAGACCTGTCCTTGCCGCATCCAGGGTCTGCGCACTTACCGCCCCGGCCTCGTAAAGGGCCGCCAGGCGGCCGTAGTTGGCCTGGGCGTTCTCATGGTTGGCCCGGGCGGCGCTGAGGGCCGCCAGGGCCGCGGACGACCCGGCGCCGGCCTGCTGGTCCGTGTCCATTCTCACCAGCCTCTGCCCGGGCTCCACAAGATCGCCCTCGGAAACCAGAACCTCCTCTATCCTTCCCGGCATCGCGGGGTATATCAGCGCCTCCTCCGCCCCTTCGAGCCTGGTGCCGGCGTAGGCCTCGGCGGAGATACTTTCTGGAGCCGCAACCTCCACTATCACCCGGACAACCCTCTCTCCGGCTTCACCGCCGCCGGGACCGCAAGCCGCGAAAAAGGCCAGGAACAGAACGCCCATGAGTGCGGGTTTCGTTTTCATTCCTACTTCCAGTTCGCCGTCAGGGTGCCCATGGCCGCCGCGAGCCCCGCTTCGGCGGTTTTCATCCCAAAGAGCGCTGACGCATAGTTGGTCCTGGCCTGGGTATGGGCCAGAAACGCCTGATCCATCTCCAGCCGGGTGGTCAATCCGGCCTCGTAAGAGACAACCGCGATATCGAGGGCCTCCTCGGCCAGCCCCACCGTTGACGAGGCGGCGGCCACCGTTTCCCGGGCCCCCGCGAGCCTGTTCCAGGCCTGAACCAGGGTCAGCTCGGCGTACCGCTCCAGGTCCGACGCCTGCGCATGGTAGGCCAGCCTGTCGGCCCGGGCCTCCCGATAGCTCGAGTAGTCGGATATGCCCCTGACCAGGGGGATGGAAACGGATAGGGAATGGGTGAGGTTCCTGGAGTAGGTTTCCCTGTCGAAATCCCTGATTTCATCCTCGCCCCCCTGGTACATCAGGGAAGTCTGGAAGGCGACGGTGGGGCCGAAGGCCGCCGCGGCGTGGTCAACCCCGGCGTCGCCCACCTTCTGCAGTTCCCTGGCCGTGGCCAGGGCCGGGCTGTGGAGGTTCATGATGGAGCGGGCCTCCTCCAGGGTGCCGGGCAAGGATACCGGGAGGGGATCCGTGAGGTCGCCCTCAACCGTCACCCGGACATCGCACCCGTTGCCGATGGCGGCGGAAAGGGCGGCGCAGGCGTTCTCCACTCCCGCGGCGGCGGCGATGGAATCGGGCCTGCGGTTCTCGTAGGCCACCTGGTTCTGCAGCAGTTCGAACCTGCTGATGGTTCCGGCGGCAAACCTTGCCTCCGCCAGCCGATACCCCTCCCGGGCCACCTCCAGGGCCTCGGTGGTAACGTCCAGCATCATCTCCGCCAGCAAAACGCCGTAGAACGACGCTACGACCTGCTCCACCGCGGCGGACTCGGTGGATGCGAGACTGTGCTCCGCCAGTCTCCGGGAAGCGTCCGTCAGCGACGATCCGGTAACGGCCTGGGGAACCAGCAGCGGCACCGTGACCCTGATGCCGTACTGGCTCTGGTAGGTGAAACCGGTTCTTATCTCTCCCAGCCCCGGGATGGTGAAGCCGGCGACGTCCTCGTTCTTCTGATAGGCCAGCATTGCGTCCACCTGTGGAAGGAACCATGTGGAAGCCGCTCTCCGGCTCCAGCGGGAGCTTTCCAGTTTCTCCCTGGCGGAAAGCACGTCGCCCCGGTTTGCCAGGGCCGTTTCCACGGCTTCGGACAGGCCCATTCCGGAAACGTGGCCCGACAGGAGCGTTATGCACACGCACAAAAGTAATCTACCCATTGGTTTGTTCACCCTTTTCCCTGCTGCGGATGCCGTTGAGAATCAGATCGCTTACTTCCTCCACCAGTCTTTCCATGAGGAGAGCGTCGGACGTGTTCACATGATACTTTTTCAGGGCGGTCTCGATCACGGAGGCCAGAACCGCCAGCACCAGACCGGGCTTTATGTCCGACCGGACCTCGCCGTTTTTCACGGCCTGATCGAAGACGGGCATGAAGACCTCCTGAAAAAACCTTCTGCCGGAGATCTTCATGTCGGACATCCGCCAGCTCTCCTGCAACAGGTTCTCCCAGGCGGAGGTGTACCTGGCATTCTCCCTCTGGAGCCTGAGCCGGGTGAGCATGAAGACCCTGAGGGCCTCCCTCACCGGGATTTCCGGCGACAGGAGACCTCCGAAGGCGTCCCGGGCGATTCCGAACATGTGTTCCACCAGGGCGGTGAAGTAACCGTCCTTGCTTCCGAAGTAATAATAGACCATCGGCTTGGTAACGCCCCCGATGGCCGCTACTTCCTCCATTTTCACGTCCGTGAATCTCTTCCGGGAAAGAAGCTCCACCCCGGCATTGAGCAGTTTCTCCCGGTTCCCCCCGGAGGCTTCGGACATCCCGGACCCACCTTCCTTTACTTACGGGTAAGTAACATACGCCGGAGGGGAAAGCCGTCAAGAAGGGAGCGACCGGGTGCTTTCCCGGGGTTTTACGCTGCGAAAACCCCTTGTCCGCCGGAAGGCCCGCCGTGAAAAGCGCCCGTAACCGGGAGGCCGGAAGAACGGA
>JAKPTG010000094.1 GCA_029571005.1 Candidatus Fermentibacterota bacterium | reverse complement strand
GGCCAGTTCCACTGCCTTTCTGACAAGGTCTTCGTCGGCCGTCTCCGGCAGGGTCACCCGCATCAGGGGTTCCTCCATCATGGCCTGGCGCACCGCCCATACGGCGCCGGGGTTTCGGGCCCAGCTCCTGCGGGCCAGACCGTTGCCCACGTCCCAGCCCAGCATGGAGGAAGCCCTTCGGGCCGCCTCCCTGGAGCCGTCCAGAACGAGACCGAAACCGCCGTTTATCACTTCGCCCCAGCCTACGCCGCCGCCGTTGTGCAGGCTTACCCAGGTGGCGCCGCGGAAGGAGTCGCCTATCACGTTGTGCACCGCCATATCCGCGGTAAAGGCGGACCCGTCCTTTATGTTGGCGGTTTCCCGGTAGGGGCTGTCGGTGCCGGAGACGTCGTGGTGGTCCCGCCCCAGGACTATAGGGGCCGATACGACGCCCTGTTCGACGGCTTCGTTGAAGGCCAGAGCAAGCCGTATCCGGCCCTTCAGATCGGCGTAGAGTATCCGGGCCTGGCTTCCCACCACCAGCCGGTTCTCCCTGGCCCGGCGTATCCAGTGGAGGTTGTCCAGGAGCTGCTGCCGGTTTTCTTCGGCGGCCGTTTCCGCCATGTCTTCCAGCACGTCTCCGGCGATGCCGTCGGTGGTTTCCAGATCCTCCGGCTTACCCGAGGTGCAGACCCAGCGGAAGGGGCCGAACCCGTAGTCGAAGCAGACGGGGCCCATTATGTCCTCCACGTAGGAGGGATAGCTGAAGGTGCCGTCGGGTCTGAGGATGCCGTCGGCCCCGGCCCTGCCCGCCTCCAGCAGGAAGGCGTTACCGTAGTCCCAGAAGTACATGCCCCGTTCGTGGAGGGAGTTGACGGCTCTCACCTGCCTGCGGAGGGACTCCTGCACCCGGTTTTTGAATTCCGAAGGATCGGAGGCCATCATCCCGTTGCTTTCCTCCAGTGTGAGGCCGACCGGGTAGTACCCTCCCATGTAGGGGTTGTGGAGGCTGGTCTGGTCGCTTCCCAGGTCCACATGGACCCCCTCCGCCGCCAGCCGTTCCCAGAGGTCAACCACGTTGCCAAGGAAGCCGAGACTCAGGGGTTTCTTCTCCCGTTTGGCCCTGTCTATCCTGAGCAGGATTCTGTCGAGGTCATCCTCCGCTTCCTGCAGCCAGCCCTGATCGAGCCTTGTCTTCAGAGGTTTGGGGTTGATCTCGGCTATGACCCCCACAGCCCCGGCTATGACCGCCGCCTTGGCCTGGGCGCCGCTCATGCCCCCCAGGCCGCTGCTCACGAAGAGCCTGCCCGCCAGGGAGCCGTCGCCCCGGAGGAACATCCTTCCGGCGTTCATCAGGGTGATGGTGGTACCGTGCACTATGCCCTGGGGACCGATGTACATGAAGCTGCCGGCGGTCATCTGGCCGTAGCTGGTCACTCCCAGGGCCGTCATTCTGTTGTAGTCATCGGGGGTGGAATGGTTGGGTATCACCATGCCGTTGGTGACTACCACCCTCGGGGCGTCGGGATGGCTGGGAAAGAGCCCCAGGGGATGTCCCGAGTAGAGCACCAGGGTCTGCCGGTCGGTCATCTCGGACAGGTATCGCATGGTGAGCAGGTACTGGGCCCAGTTCTGGAATACGCTGCCGTTTGCCAGAACTGGGCCCAGTACCAGTTCTGGAATACGCTGCCGTTTGCCCCGTAGGTGACCAGCTCCTCGGGATGCTGCGCCACCTTCGGATCAAGGTTGTTCTGAATCATGAGCATGATCGCCGCCGCGTGGGGGGTGCGGCAGGGGTACTCGCCGATGGGCCTGGCATGCATGGGGTAGGCCGGACGGAACCGGCGCATGATTATCCGGCCGTCCCGCCGGAGTTCCTCCGCGAACTCCGGGGCCAGTTCGGAGTGCCATCGGCTGGGGAAATACCTGAGGGCGTTGGCCAGGGCCAGCTCCCGTTCGGCCTGATTCAGGATCCCCGGCCGGGCCGGGGCATGGCCGGCTCCCGGTATTGGGGGGGGCATCGGGGGTATCTCCCCCGGTATGCCTTTTCGTACCTGTTCGGCAAAGCCGTCCATGATCACCTCCGGTGCTCCTGCCTTTTTCCTTGGGAAAGATACAAAATCTGGCGGGCGGATGCTCGGACGGTATATTTCCGTCGGTGGCAATCTACTGGGGAGGTTCTTTTGAGCAACGCGATGTACGCCGTGCTTCTTGCCGCGGCCTTCGCCGCCTTCGGGGATACGTGGTCCCTGATGCGGTTCACCCCCGTCACGGACGGAGATGCCGAGCTGTTCGGCAGGCTCGGTCTGGACCCTGTCGTGGTTTATCGGGACGGCTCCTGCGATTTCGTGGCGGGCGGATACGAGAGGGAGCTGCTTCTCAGGCACGGGCTCTGCGCCTCCTGCCTCATTCCCGACATGGAGGCCCTGTATGCCGCGGGCTGCCGGGAATCGACGGGCATGGGCGGTTTTCTCACCTGGACCGAGGTTCAGGCCTGGATGGACTCCCTTCACGGAGCGAACCCGGACATCACCAGCGCCCCGGTCTCTATCGGCGATACCTACGAGGGCAGGCCTCAACTGGTTATGAAAATATCGTCCAACAACACGTTCGATTCCGACGACCCCTCCATGCCCAACGCATGGTACGACGGGCTCATCCATTCCCGGGAGGGAGCCGGCCTGCGGAATATCCGCTACTTCATGATGTGGCTTTGCTCCAACCACGGCAGGAACGGCTATTGCGGCTACCAGGCCGACTGGATTCTGGATCACCGGGAGATATGGTGTCTGCCGGTGAACAACGTGGACGGCTGGGTGTACAACCAGACCACCCACCCCGGGGGGGGCGGGATGCACCGGAAGAACAGGAACCTCTCCGGCGGAGGAACGGGGATTGACCTGAACCGCAACTGGTCGGTGGCGTGGGGAGGGGCCGGGTCCAGCGGCGATCCCTACAGCGAGACCTACCGGGGAACCGGCCCCCTGAGCGAACCCGAGACCGGCAATGTGGACGCGTTCTGGCAGGCCCATCCTCCAGCCCAGATGCATTCAACCCACGCCTACTCCAACGCCCTGCTGTACCCCTGGGGCTGGACCGATCAGCCCACCACCCATGCCGCACAGTACGCAACCCAGGGTGAAATGATGGTGCTGTGGGGAACCGGCGAGGAGCATTACCCCTCGGCATCCGGCTTCTACTACGCCTCGGGCAACACCAGGGACCACGCCTACGGCCTTTACGGGGCCATGAGCTGGAATCACGAGACAGGGGCCTCCTTCGCGGGGTTCTGGCCGGCCTACGACGAGGTGGTGCGCCTCTCCAGACGGAACCTCCGGAGCTACCTGGTCACCGCGTGCCTTGCGGGAAGGCCCTATGACCCGGCGGAACCGGGTGTTCCCGTCATGGAAGAGATCGGCGATGTTCCGGGCTCCTTCACCGTTGACTGGAGTGATGCCGCCGGGGCTTCGTCCTACGCTTTGCAGCGGCTCTCCGGCAGACAGGTGCTTCTCGACAACAGCGGGGATACGGGGCCGTTCTCGCTAAACAACTGGACGGTCACCGGCTCCCATTACCACAGCTCCCCGCAGTGTTTTCGCTCCAACGGCACCGGTGCGATGACCTGGAACTCCACCGCTACGATCCCTCCGGGGGGAGGGGGGCGCATAAGCTTCTGGAGCATGCAGGACATCACCCCGGAAACTTACCAGGGCGCCTTCAGCGTGAGTCCCGACGGCGGGGCCAACTGGTACTACCTCCAGACCTTCGGCCGGGAGGACATGAACTGGCGGTTCAACGTTCACGAGCTTGACGAATGGCAGGGGAAAACCCTTTCCTTCCGGTGGGAGAGCCAGGGCGGCTCCTCGAGCTGTCTTCTTTACATAGACGACATACTCATCGAGACCTGGGAGTCGAACCAAATTCAGGCGGACGGCCTCACCGCCTCCCAGTACGACGTCACCGGGCTGCCCTCCGGGGAGTACTGGTTCAGGGCGTGGGCCGTGGACGACTCCTTCGGCCCCGGGTGGCCTTCGGAACCGGCCTATGCCAACGTTCAAGGGGTCGGTGTTGAGGGTACGGTCCTGCCCTGCCCGCCGGAGACCTTCCTGCTGGGGGTGGTCACCCCCAACCCGGCCGCGGCTTCCGCCCTGATCCCGGTCTCCCTTGGGGCAGTGGACGGCGTCACCCTTCAGGTGCTTGACCTGACGGGCAGGCTCGTCCTTGATCTCACCCGGTCCCTGGCGCCGGGCACCGGGAACGTGGTTCTTGAAACCGCCGGTCTGCGACCCGGCATTTACTTCGTCCGCCTCTCGGGGCCGGAGAAAGAAATGACCTCGAGATTGACGGTGATTCCATAGCAAAGCCGCTGAAGGGGCTGGAAAGGCGGGGCAAGCGGCTCGCCACGAGGCTCCTGGGGGCCATGGTCTCCGCGTCTCCCATGGCCGAGACCAGCCTCGAGGGCGGTTCTTCCGTGCTTTTCCTGCGGTATGACCGCCTGGGAGACATGGTGATAAGCACCGGGTTGTTCCGCCTGGTCAGGGAGGACCATCCCGGGCTGGCGATTCACGTGCTGGCCTCGCCGTCCAACGCCGGTCTGCTCCGCCACGATCCGAATGTTGACGGGGTGCACGTCTTCGACAAGAGGAGACCAGCCCGGTTTCCGAAACTCATGGCGCGGCTTGGCAGCCTCGGGTTCGACACCGTGGTGAACCTGGTGTTCTACCCCTCCCTCACCGGGGCCCTGATCTCCAGGCTTGCCGCCCCCCGGAGGGCCGTGCGGGTAAGGGTGGCGGTGGACGGCGGACTGGACCGCTTCTACAACGTGAACCACAGGAGAACCATCTGGGGGGATGCCCGCCGGAGCATGCTGGAGGAGACGGTTTCCGTGTACCGGCTTCTGGGGGGGGACCCCGGGGGCAGGGACGCATCCCCGGCGGTTTATCCGGGACCGGCGGCCGAAGCCCGGGCCGCGGCCCTGGTTCCCGACTCTCCCGGCCCAAGGGTAGGAATAAACCTGGCCGCAGGGGATCCACGGCGGGAGTGGAGCCTGGAGCGGTGGCGGGAGACGGTGGATCTGCTCCTTCGGGAAATGCCCGGGTCGGAGGTGTGGGTGTTCGTTCCGCCGGGGGACCCCCGGGGATCCCTTCTGTCGGGTATGTGCCCGGGGCTTCCGGTGAGGGTGGCGGCGCCCTCGCCCGACATTCTGGAGGCGGCGGCCGTGCTGGCCAGGATGGGCCTTCTCATAACCCCGGACACCGCTATGCTTCACATTGCGGACGCCCTTGGGATTCCGACGGTGGCGATGTACATTTCCCCTGAGAAGGCCGTGCTCTGGAGACCCTCCAGGGCGGCTTACCGCGGCATCATCGCGGAAGGGGGCGTCATGGAGGCTGTAGAACCGCGGGAAGTGGTTGCCGCCGCAGGTTCCTTGTTGTGGGGTGTAGAATGAAGAATATCCTTTTTTCCGCCACCAGGCAGTTCAACCCGGGAGACGAACTCATCCTCCTGGGGATACTGAACCTGCTGGATCGCATGGGTCTCCGCTACAACCGGCTGCTTTACAACCGACACCCCATGATCACCCCCAACCGGCTTCCGAAACGCCTGGCGTTCCGGAGGAGCTGGCATTCCGACAACTCCTTCTACCTGGACGATCCGGAGGCGGTGGATTACATGATCATCGCCGGCTCGCCGGAATGGCGCATCGGCGGAAGAATGGAGGCGCTGTTCGAGTACGTGCTGAAGAACCGGATACCCTGCGCCTTCCTGGCGGTGGGGGCCGGTTCCGGCGGAGCCTTCACCGTGGACGACGACCGGCACCGGCTTCTGCGCCGGGTGATGGACAGCCATTGCGAACTCCTGACGGTAAGGGACCGGGAAGCCGAGAAGGCCCTGGGTTCCTGGTCGCCCCGGCTTCTGCCCTGTACGGCTCTTTTCTCCGCAAAGGCCCAGAGGCCGAGAACGGGCCCGGAGGTGGTGGGTCTGGTGTTCCAGAACAGGCACCAGAGGTTCAACAGTGTTCGTCCGGAGGTTGCCGATTACCTGACGGAGCAGTACGACCGGCTCCTGAGGGAGTACCCCGGAGCCCTGGTTATCTGCCATACCTGCGCCGATTTTCTGGAGGCCCGGCGGGCGTTTCCCGGCGCTGATGTCCGCTACAGCGCCTTGGCGGAAGATTACGAAAGCATCTACGACGCCTGCGACCTGGTGGTGGGGCCCAGGGTTCACGGGGCCGGGCTGGCGGCTTCCCTTGGTATCCCCGGTATTCTGGTGCAGCACAGCGCAAGAGGGCTTACCGGATGGGGCTTCCGGGCGGTTCCCGCCGATCCGGGAGACGACCTTTCGGCCATGATCCGGGGGATAGACGTGGAGCGGGAGTCCCGAAAGCTGCTGGAGTGGAAGGAGCACTGGGCCCGCATAACCATGGACCTGTTGGCTTCGGAGACTTCCGTCTTCCGCCGGGAGGCGGGGGGCCCTTCTTCCTCCACGGAAACATGACCGGCAATTGGAGGGACAGTCACATTCCATAAAAGACGGCCCCGTTGACCCGGGGCCCGGCAGTTTCTAAAATCACTCCGTAAGGAATCCAGGAACCCGTGAAGGAGAAACGATGTCGGGTCACAATAAGTGGAGCAGCATCAAGCACAAGAAGGGCAAGGCGGACGCCGAGAGGGGAAGAATATTCAGCAGGCTCGTGAAGGAGATATCCGTGGCGGCCCGGGAGGGCGGAGGAGACCCGGATACGAACCCCCGGCTCCGGGTGGCCATAGATTCCGCCAAGAGCCAGAACATGCCCAACGACAACATTGAAAGGGCCATCAAGAGAGGAACCGGCGAGCTGGAGGGGGTCACCTACGATGAGATCACTTACGAGGCCTACGGCCCGGGAGGCGTGGCTATTCTGATAGAGGTGCTCACCGACAGCAGGAACCGCTCCGCCGCCGAGGTCAGGCACATACTCAGCAAGGGCGGCGGAAGCCTCGGCTCCCGGAACAGCGTGGCCTACCTGTTCGCGAGGGAGGGTCAGCTCACGGTGGACGGCGCCGCCTTCACCGAGGAACAGGTGATGGAGGCGGGCCTCGAGGCCGGCCTGTCGGACGTGTACGAGGACGAGGGGCTGCTTGTGCTTTCCAGCGCTCCGGAGGATTTATACGGTGTCAAAGACGCCCTGGAGGCCGCCGGTATCAAGGTTGACTCGGCGGAGGTAGTCAAGGCTCCGTCCAACACCGTGTGTCTCTCGGGCCACGAGGCGGAGCAGACAATCAGGCTTCTGAACGCTCTGGAGGAGAACGAGGACGTCCAGGCCGTCTATTCGAATTTCGAACAGGTGGACTGATTGTCCGGAGAAACGGTGGTGCTGGGGGTTGATCCCGGACTCAACACGACCGGTTACGGCGTGGTGGCCGTTTCGAGGGGGCGGATCAGGCTGGTGGACGCGGGGGTGCTGAAGCCCGCCCAGGGTTTGCCCCTGCCTCTCAGGCTGAGGGAACTCCACCGGGACCTTGGGGAGATCATGGACGCCCACCGTCCGGAAGCCATGGCGATAGAACAGGTGTACAGCCATTACCGTCATCCCCGCACGGCCATAATCATGGGGCACGCCCGGGGGGTACTCTGTCTGGCGGCCGCCCAGAGGGACATACCGGTGAAGTCCATTCCCGCCACCCATATCAAGAAGGCGGTGACCGGCAGGGGAAGGGCGGGGAAAGAGCAGGTCGGCGGCATGGTGTGCAGGCTTCTTGGAATCCCGGGGCCGCTGAGCCCCATGGATGTAAGCGACGCCCTGGCGGCGGCGATCGCCTACTGCGAGGAGGCTGCGGATGTTTGACTCCGTAAGGGGCACCGTGGAGTCCGTGGAGGACGGCGCCCTTCTGCTGAACCTTGGGGCCGTGACCCTGGAGATGCTGGTTCCGGGCTACTTCGCCGGGGAGCCGGTCAGGGGTGAGGAGCTGGAGGTGTTCGTCCACTTCCAACTGGTGTCCGAGGGGAACCGGGTGCTTCCCATGGCGGTGGCTTTCCCCTCCTCCACGGACAGGGCTTTCTTCCGGAGCTTCATCACGGTGTCCGGAATCGGGGCCAGGGCCGCCGTCAGGGCCCTGATGCACCCCCCTGCAGTGGTGGCGTCGGCCATATCCAGGGGTGATACCGGGTTTCTGAAAGGGCTTCCGGGCATAGGCACGGCCCGGGCCCGGCAGATCGTGGCCAAGCTTCAGGAGACCATGTCTGAATTCCAGGAGAGCGCGGGTGTCGGAATACCCTGCGCCGGAGGCAGGTCCGAAGCCCTCTCTGTGCTCAGGCAGCTGGGAATCCCCGCCGAACAGGCGTCC
Source organism: Candidatus Fermentibacterota bacterium (assembly GCA_029571005.1). GTDB lineage: Bacteria > Fermentibacterota > Fermentibacteria > Fermentibacterales > JCC-6 > UBA6080. Next base: position 6,401 of record JAKPTG010000094.1, on the reverse strand, counting down.
GCGCTGGTCGCCGGCGCCGTCTGCGAAACCGGCGAGGGCGCCGATGCCCAGGATATCATAAGGGTGGCCATGCGGATCAGGAGCGGGTCGTGAGAGAATCCATAGTCACCGGCGAGGCGGCCCCCGGGGAAGAGAGGGAGTTCGCCGGTCTTCGGCCCGGGAGGTTCGACGACTACATAGGGCAGGACAGGGTGCTGGAGAACCTCCGTATAGCCGTTCAGGCCGCCCTGGAGAGAAACGAGCCCCTGGATCACATCCTTCTGCACGGTCCCCCCGGGCTGGGCAAGACCACCCTGGCCCACGTGATAGCGGCCGAGATGGGGACTGAAATAGTGGTCACCTCGGGGCCTGCCCTGGAGAGGGCGGCCGACCTGGTGGGCATACTGACGAACCTCCGGCACGGGGCTGTTCTTTTCATAGACGAGATACACAGGCTTCCCAGGATAGTGGAGGAGTACCTGTACCCCGGAATGGAGGACTTCGGGATAGACTTCGTGATAGATCCGGGGCCCCACGCCAGATCGGTGAGGCTGGAACTGGCCCGGTTCACCGTGGTGGGGGCGACCACCCGGGCGGGGCTCCTCACGGGCCCCCTCAGGGACAGGTTCGGCCTGTCGCTTCACCTGGAGTTCTACGGGGTGGAAGACCTGGCAAGAATAGTGAAGAGATCCTCGGGTATCCTTGGGGTTTCCGTGACCCCGGAGGCGTCCCGGACCATAGCCCTCAGGTCCCGCGGCACCCCAAGGATCGCCAACCGGCTTCTCCGGCGGATCAGGGACTTCGCCCAGGTTGCCCGGCGCGACCGGATTGACGAGCTGACGAGTATCGAGGCCATGGACATCAGCGGGGTGGACGAGGCGGGGCTGGATTCCCTTGACCGGCGGTACCTCACCGCGGTCATCCGCCAGTACAACGGAGGCCCGGTGGGGGTGAGCGCCATCGCCGCCACCCTGAACGAGGAGCGGGACACCCTGATAGACATGGTGGAGCCTTTTCTTTTGGCGGAGGGCTTTCTCAACAGAACCAGCCGTGGCCGGATGGCCACCCCCAAGGCCTGTCGCCACATGGGCTTTCCCGAGGACGGGGACGACGGAAGGCTTCCCCTGTGAAGCCCCTTCTGCTCCACACCTGCTGCGCCCCTTGCGCCACGGTGACCGTGGAGGAGTACGCCCGGGCGGGCTACGGGCCATCGCTGTTCTTCAGAAACCCCAACATCCATCCCTACAAGGAGTTCGTCCGGAGGATGGAGTCCGTGGAGCTGTTCGCCGAAGCCATGGGCCTTCCCCTCTTTGTGGACGGCGATTACCCCTTGGAGGAGAATGTGGCGCTGCTTCTGGCCTCCGACCCCAGGTGCCAGGGGTGCTTCAGGGACAGGCTGGGGGCGACCGCGGAGTTCGCCCGGCGAAACGGTTTCGACTGCTTCGGGACAACCCTGTCGGTGAGCCCTTACCAGAACCGGGATTGGATAATCCAGGCGGGCGGAGAGGCCGGAGACGAACATGGGGTGGAGTTCGTCTGTATTGACTGCAGGCCCCGCTACAGGGACTCGATTGCGGTTTCCCGGGAGATGGGGCTGTATCGGCAACCCTACTGCGGCTGCGTTTTCAGTGAAAGGGACCGTTACGAAAAGCCGTCCCGAACCCGGCAAGGGGAGCACGGGGAAAAACGGTGACGGAACCGGCGGTCAGGCCTTTGTCATAGGTATGTTCAGGCGCAGGGCGAAAAGGAAGACCAGGTTCCTGAAGCCGTCCCTCCAGAGGTTGAGTTTCGGCTTTCCCTTTCGTTCCGAGTAGCTGAAGGGGATGTCGCTTTCCCGGCACTTCAGGCCCGGGGTCGTCCACGCTTTTATCTTGAATTCCTCTGACATGGGCATCCCCCGGCTGGTGAGGTTCACCTTGTCCAGTACCTCCCGCCGGAACACCCACATCCCGGACTGGCTGTCCCGGATCATCCTGCCGAAGAGAAGCACCGTTGTCACGGACAGCACAAAGTTTCCGGTGAATCTCAGGATGTTGTTCAGGGTTCCCGCATGGTCGTCCGGCCGCCGCCTGGTGTTGAGGAAGTCAAGCCCGTGGTCCAGGAGAATGCCCGCCAGATCTGGGATCATGTGCACCGGGTAGGTGCCGTCGGCGTCGGCCGTGGCCACCAGATCGGTGCGCACCTCGGCGAAACCGGCCTGGTAGGCGCTGCCGTAGCCCTTTTCGGGCTGGAAAACCACTCTGGCGCCGAACTTCCTGGCAACTTCCGCGGTTCCGTCGCTGGAGCAGTTGTCCACGACTATCACTTCGTCCACGCACTCCGGAACCGCCCTGAGCACCGACGGCAGGCCGTCTTCTTCGTTGTGGGCCGGAATCACAAGGGTGATGGAGAGATTCCTTATCATGGGGGAAAGCTACTCCGAAGAAGCGTCCGGGTCAACACCGGAGGAATGAAGGTACGCCAGGAACCTCTTCACCAGGTATGGGACCACCTTCGGCCTGAGGAACTGCCCGGCGATTCTGAAGAGCGGTCCCGGCCGGAGGTAGAATTTCATGAAGGCCCTGCGCTGAAGGAGCATGAGTTCCCTGCGGGTGACACCCTTCGGCGGGGCCGGGCAGCGGGTGTTGTGAAAGTTCTGCCACAGCTTTTCCGTGTAGCCGTGTTCCTCGAACCACCGGTCTCCCGCCGCGGAGCCGGGAATGGGAAGAAATGAGGCGAACTGGGCCCAGTCCAGCCCGGAAGAAACGGCAAAGGCTATGGTTTTCTCCATGTCTTCCCGGGTCTCTCCGGGAAGGCCGAGAATGAAGTAGCCCGCCGTGGGCAGTTCGCAGCTTCGGATCAGGGCTATCTTTTCGGCTATCACCGCGGTGGAAAGGGACTTGTTCACCGAGCGCAGGACCCGGTCCGAACCCGACTCGACCCCGCAGTGAATGATGTACCATCCGGCCCTTTTCATGAGGTTGAGGAGCTCCCGGTCCAGGGTGTCCAGCCGAACGCCGTTCGGCGTGGAGAAGTGGAGCCCTGGCTTTCTTTTCAGGGCCATCCTGCAGAACTCCTTGGCGTAGTCCGCATTGAAGGTGAAATTGTCGTCCTCTATGTGGATCTCCTTCACCCCGAATTCGTTGACAAGCAGGTCAATCTCCTCCCAGACCAGTTCCAGGGGCCTGTGCCTTATCCTGTGCCCGGTGATTCGGAAACCCGCGCAGAATGTGCATCTGTAGGGGCACCCCCTGGTGGTTATCACCGGTGCGAAGGGGGTTTTCTTCAGGATGACCCCGTTCGGAAGACCGCGGTATTCGGCGGGGGGGGCCAGCCGCCATGCCGGGATCGGCAGAACGGAGAGGTCGTTCACATGAACCGGTTTCCCGGGTCACGGGTCGCGTCTGGAGATTACCCCGGGCAGCTTTTTTTCCGGGGCTTCCAGAAACCTTGGCAGGGTTTCTTCGGCTTCGCCCAGGAACACGGTGTCCGCCTCCGGAAGGTCCGACAGGGCTTCGAGCCCCCGGCAGGAGCTATGGGGGCCTCCCAGCAGGAAGGGGATGTTTCCCAGCTCCCTGCGTATCCCCGGCAGTTCCGAACGCAGAACCGCAACATCGCTGGAGAAGGCGGTGATCAGCAGTATCTCGGGATCGGTTTTTTTCAGGGTTTCACGGAGGGCTGAACCGGTTTCTCCGGAGAGGGCCGCATCCACCAGAACGGCCCGATGGCCGTTGGCCTCGAGAACCGAAGCAAGGCTGAGAAGCCCCAGAGGGGGGACCGTGTTTGTGGCTCCGGGCCTTGGGGGGTGGAAAAGGGTGCATCTCATTCTCTGACCGCTTCCAGGGCTTCCACCGTCAGCCCGCGGTGCTTCCAGAGGAAGCCGAGGCGTCCGGTGGGAACGTAGCCTTCCGGAAACAGCCGGTGGGACTGGAAGCGGTCGGCGGTGGTGACCACCAGGTGGATGGTGTCTCCCGGGGTGAAGGGTTTCGGCGAGTTCACGTACCCCAGGGCGGGCAGCATCATCTGCCGCCGGTCGGGAAGGACGGGGTTCTGCACCGCCGCCACGGCCCTCCTTACGGCCCGGGCCTCCAGAAGCCCCGCCACACTCGCGTCCGGCTGCCACGGATACCTGACTGCACCGATGCAGGAGAGGGAGGCGATCAGGAAGACAGCCCACACCGGACGGGAGACACTCTTGCCCGCCAGAGCGGTCCCGGCGGCCAGCAGGGCCATCAGAGGGGGGTACGACCCGATGATGTACCGAAAGAGGTTGAGGCCCGGATCCGGGGCGAATGCCACGATCAGCACGTGAAAGGCCGTGTTGATGGCGATGAAGGCCAGGGCCGCCGCCGTTCCGGGGGAGGGAACGCTTCTTCTTTGCAGCATCGGTACGCAACAGAGAACCGAAAATCCGGCGATGGCCGAAAGCCTGGAGGCGGGGTAGAGAAGGGCCGGAAGGGAGAGGGCGGCCACCATCCAGGGAGCGGGCTTTTTCAGGGTTTTGGAGAAAACCGCGGCAAGGGCCACGGAGACGGGGAACCAGCGGAAATCCTCGCCCAGCAGGTGTCCGGCGAAGAGCCTGATTCGGCAGGGCAGCCAGTCCGGTTGAAGCTCCGGTGAAGAGGCGCCCAGATAGGTCGGGAAGAAGAAGTAGCCGTTTACCAGGTGATTCAGGAGGCCGGTTATCAGCGGAACCAGCCCCGGAGCCAGCCAGATGAGCAGTTTCGGGGAAAACCTCCTGGTTCGAAGCAGGTCCGCCGCCAGAAAGGCGGGTACCAGGAATATGCCCTGGTATCTGAACACCACCGCCGCGGATACGGCCAGAACAGCGGAGATCCGCCTCTTCCCGATGAAAAACACGAAGGCCCAGGCCACTGCGGCCATGTGGGCGGATTCGGGCATCGCCCGGAAAGCCTGCGCCAGAAAAAGGGGGCTTGCCAGCAGCCCCAGGGCGGCCATGGCCCCGGTCTCCCCGGAGCCACCCATCTCCCTCCCCAGCCTCCAGGTTCCGGCAAGGGCGAAGGCTGCGGCGATGGTCGGCAGGATCCGGGCGGTGGCCAGGGTGTCGCCGAACAGCCGCATGAGCGCCGCCCAGAGCCAGAAGAAGAGGGCGGGGTGCCCCATGCCCTGTTCGCCCCGGCCCTCGCCGGCCGGGACCGGGGCCATGGAGTGCTCGGCTATCCACCCGGCGGCGGTGTAGCTGTAACCTATCTCATCCCCGAAGAGGGGCGTTCTTCCGAACCACAGAACCGAAAGCCCAAGGGCCGCCAGGGAGCAGACTATCCAGGGAAGCGTCCTTCCGGTCATCTTTCAGGGCTGACCAGGTTTTCGGTGATGATCCCCGTCACTCTTTCGCAGTAATGGCATCGGTACGTGACCAGCTCCCTGTTTTCCAGCCTGAACCTTCGCTGGGCACCAAGCATGTTGGTGGCGCAGTTTGGGTTGGGACACAGCATCACTCCGGTTATGGATTCCGGAAGGGAGATCCGCCTCTTTTCCGAGACCTTTCCCTCGCGGATGATGTTTATGGTGGCGTTGGGCGCGATCAGGGAGATGATGTCGGTCTCGCTCCGGGAAAGAACCCTGTTCTCGATTTTCAGTATGTCCTTTCCGCCGGGCAGCCTCTTGGACTGGAAACCGACCCCCACGGTGAAGATCCCGCCGCCGCCGATTCCCAGTATCTCCACGACTTTGAGAGCCATGGGAGTCGGGATGTGGTCTATCACGGTGCCGTTCTCGATGGCGTAGACCTTGTAGGCTCTGTCGCTCATGAGAGGCCTCCCGTCACCAGTCCGAGCAGCGCCTGCCGGGTGGGGATGCCGTTGTGGGCCTGGCGGAAATAGAGGGCCCCCGGCAGGGAGTCCACCTCTTCGGCGATCTCGTCCACCCGGGGAAGGGGATGCATGATCCGGATGGAACCGCCAAGGATGTCCACCGTTTCCCTGGTGACCCGGTAGCTGTGGGCGACGCTCTCGTACTCCTGCGGGTCGCCGAAGCGTTCCTTCTGTATCCTGGTGACGTACAGCACGTCCATCTCCGCGCCCCGGACCTCATCGGGGGAGGCGGCCACGCTGAATCGCACACCGGCCTCCGCCAGGTCCGTGAGGATGTGGGCGGGCATGGGCAGGGAAGGGGGCGAGATGAACACCAGCTTCGCCCCGAACAGGGCCATGGCATGGGTAAGGGAATGGACGGTCCTGCCGTATTTCAGATCCCCCATCATCCCCACGCACAGCCCTTCCAGCCGCCCGATGCTTTCGAAGATGGTGAACAGGTCGAGGAAAGTCTGGGTGGGGTGCTGGTTGGCTCCGTCGCCGGCGTTGATCACCGGCACCTCCGCCAGTTCCGACGCCAGCCGGGCTGCGCCCTCCACCGGGTGCCGGATCACCATGGCGTCGCAGTAGCCCGCCACGGTCCTGATGCTGTCGGCGAAGGACTCGCCC
>JAKPTG010000105.1 GCA_029571005.1 Candidatus Fermentibacterota bacterium | reverse complement strand
CTGGAGCGCCTGGTGCGGGGGGAATGGACGCTGTCGGTCCGGCCCCCTGCCGATTCAGGCCCCGGAGGCGGCGGCCCGGGCTTTCAGTAGTTCGCAGGCGGCCTCAGGGTCCGTCATGTCCTGGAGCAGCTCCTCGGTGCGGCATGAGATCCGGTCCACCAGACTGGCCCAGGAGACGTCCACCCCGTGACCCCGCAGGACCTCCAGACCCGGGCGGCTCAGTATCTGCGCGCGCACCCGCCGAAGGCCCATCCGGACGATCAGGAAGGCGGCGCCCCTGCCGACGATCTTGTCCTCGAGAAAAAGCTCCTCCCGGGGATGATCGGAGCCGGAGAGGAACTTTTCCAGGCCGAAGAGGGGGTGGAGCCATTTCCCGGTGTCGGCGTAAACCAGCTCGTCCCCCCTCCAAACCTCCAGGGAGTTCCCGGGATGGATCACGGGGCTGTCTGTCCGGCCGCCCTGGCGGCTTCCACCATGGCCGAAAGAGCCGCGGGCTCGGCCCACGAGGGGATGCTGCAGCCGCCGGCGAGGATGAAGCGGCTCTTCCCGCCCCGTCGCAGCCCCTCCCGGGCGTTCTCCTTTGCGAAGGCGCGGGTCCGGTTGATCACCTGGTTGTGATCGATCCCCCCCATGACCACACCGGGGAACCGGGACTTCATCTCCTCCAGTGACGGGTTTCCGGGGATGCGATCCTCCCAGCTCAGAACCGGAACGGGGAAATCCACGACATCGGAGGCGTAGATTTTCTTCCCGTGGATGTGGGCCACATTCATGGGGGCCCGGCTCCTGACGGCCATGAGGATCTTCATCACCGAGGGTTTGATGTAATCCAGAAAGGTCCGACGATCCACCTGGTCCTTGCCCGCCGACACGGAGAGGAAGATGCCGTTCGCACCGCTCTGCAGCGAGGCCATGCAGTAACTTATCAGGTTGTCCGTCACGATGTTCAGCGCCCGCTGGATCTGCCGGGGGGTCTTCTTCGCCAGAACCGGGAGACTTTCCCCGCAGATGCTTCGGGCCAGGGTCTGCCAGGGGTCGAAGACCGTATCGACAAAATAGGCCTTCTTTTTCAGCTCCTTGGCGATTATCTTGACCGCCCGGAGCTGCTCCTTCCAGTCGGTCCGGAACGGGTCCAGCCGGGTCAAGGCGCCCAGCTCCTTTTCCGTCCTGATCTCTTCCAGGCCCGGGGGCATGGGGTAGTATTGATCGTTCATCAGTTTCAGAAAATCGAAGTCGTAGCGGTGGAAGTAGTCCAGGGCGATCTTCGCGTAGTCCGCACCGCTCATATGCTGGACCCCGAAATGGCACCAGAGGCTCACCGGCGGCCTGTCGGGTTCCCGGCCCTGGAGAACCGCATCGAGTCGTTCAATCTTCGTCATCAGAATCCTCCTGCAGCAAGGTTATGCACTTTTTCGCGCCTTTTACAAATATAGCCTGAATCGGGATTTTTTTCCCGTCTTCACCCGGAAAAAGCCTGCACCAGATACAGATATCTCTGTCGGAGACCCAGGTGGCGCTCCAGGTTCTTCACGGTGAACCTCCGGGGACTGGGGATAACCGCCGCCAGGCGCCTGAACTGGTCGATGGAGAGCTTCTCCGCGTCTTTTTTGTAATACACCCGGGCCGCCCGCCCGATTCCGAACACCCCCTTCCCCCATTCGATGTGATTCACATACAGCTCCAGTATCCTGTCCTTCGAAAGAAGGAGTTCCATTTCCACGGAGACCAGCGCCTCCAGGTACTTGCGCAGGTAATTCTTGTCCGGGGCCAGAAAGAGAGTCCGGGCCAGCTGCTGGGTTATGGTGCTCCCGCCATAGGCGAGCCTCCCTGCCTGCCGGTTTCTCCGGTGGGCCGTTTTCATGGC
>JAKPTG010000062.1 GCA_029571005.1 Candidatus Fermentibacterota bacterium | reverse complement strand
TCCTCCGCGGCGGTGACCACCGCCTATCTTCTGGCTCTGGCGGAGGTCAACGGCATCGAACTGAACCGGACCGAACTCATCGGTTACAACCATTGGGTGGAAAAAAGTTTCATCGGCCTGAACAACGGGATTCTGGACCAGTCCGCCAATATCCTGAGTCGGAAAGACCAGCTGATGTTCATGGACTGCCGGACCGGGGAGTACAGCCTGAAGCCGAGAAACCCCGCCATGCCAGACTTCGAGGTGGTGGTGGTTTACTCGGGGATCAACAAGATCCTCATCAGCACCGATTACAACCAGCGGGTGGACGAGTGCAAGGTGGCAGCCCTGATCCTGCAGGAATCGGGGACGGGGAAAACCTCCCCCTTCGGAACGGTGGTGCTCCGGGACATCCCCCGGGACCACTTTGAGACTCACCGAGGGGCTCTGCCCGGCCGTTTCCGCCGACGGGCGGAGCACTTCTTCTCGGAGAACGAGAGGGTCAGCAAGGGGCTTGCCCTGTGGGACGAGGGGGACCTGGACGGCTTCGGGCGGCTGGTTTTCGAATCCGGAGAGAGTTCCATCCACCTCTACGAATGCGGGGCTCCGGAGCTCATCAGCATCTACGAAATTCTCCGGGATTCCCCGGGAGTCTACGGGGCCCGGTTCAGCGGGGCGGGATACCGGGGCTGCTGCATCGGCCTGGTGGACCCCTCCTACAGAGACGAGATCCGCCGCCGGGTGGACGCCGTCTACCCCGCCCGGCATCCGGAGTTCGCCTCGGCCTACCAGGTGCACTTCTGCCGCACCGGGGACGGAGCGCGGATCCTGGATCCGGAGGACGTGGGGGAATCCGGAGGCCGGGGATGACCTGCGTTATTCTCGCCGCGGGCTACGCCACCCGGATGTACCCCCTGACCCGGGATATGCCGAAATCCCTCCTGGAAGTGGCGGGGAAAACGATTCTGGATTATATTCTGGAAAACCTGGGCCGGGCGCCGGAGATCCGCCGGCTCATCCTGGTCTCCAACGCCCGCTTTTTCGGCAGTTTCTCCGCCTGGGCCAAAAACAGGACCTTCCCTTTTCCGCTGCACATTCTGGACGACGGCAGCACGGATAACGACAACCGCCTGGGGGCTGTGGCGGACCTGGCCTTCGCCGTGGAGGAGGCGGAGATCAGGGAGAACCTTCTGGTATTGGCGGGGGACAACCTCTTCGATTTCGAAATCCGGGATTTCATCGCCTTCTTCCAGACCAGAAAGGCCGACTGCATCACCACCCACCGGCTGGAGGACCCGGAGCTGCTGCGTCGGACGGGGGTCATCGAAATAGGCCCCGACCAGCGGGTCCTGACCTTCCAGGAGAAACCCCGGGAGCCCCGCTCCCCCTGGGCGGCACCTCCCTTTTACGTCTATCGCCGGGACACCCTGTCCCTCATCCGCCCCTACCTGGATCAGGGGGGGAACCCCGACGCGCCGGGCCACTTCGTTCCCTGGCTCCTGGAAAGAAAGCCTGTCTACGCCTTCCCCTTCACCGGAACGCGCTACGACATCGGGTCCCTGGAAAGCTACCGGGAGGTGGACCGGATTTTTTCCCTCCGATTGACACACAAGACCGATTCGGGGTATCTTTGATGTAAGAGATGGGCGACTAGCTCAGATGGATAGAGTACAAGCCTCCGGAGCTTGGGGTCGTGGGTTCGAATCCCGCGTCGCTCACTCACGGGCCGTAAGGGATTACGGCCCTTTTTTTTTATCTGCAGTTCTCCGGTGAGGACCGGGCTGTCGTCGCCTCGCGGTTGCACTATCCTGTCACGGCGGCACAGCCCGGGCTTCTGCAGCGGATGTAAGGGAGCGGTTCGTTCAGAACCTCCCATGCCTGAAACTCCCCGCAGCCGTCTCGGCGCCGGGAAGGCCGCCCACCGGAGGGTTCCGGGAAGCTTCGGGAGGCTAGACCCCCCGAAGGGAGATGTCCCGCCAGAGGTGGCACCTGACGGAGTGGCCCGGGGAGGTCTCCTCCTGAAGGGGGGTCTCCTCCCGGCATATGGGGGCGGCGTAGCGGCAGCGGGGATGAAAATAGCAGCCCGGGGGCGGGGCCGCCGGGTCCGCCACCTCTCCCTGCAGCACGATGCGCTCCGACCGGCGGCGGGGGTCCGGTTTCGGCACCGCCGAGAGCAGGGCCTCGGTGTAGGGGTGCCGGGGATGGGAGAACAGCTCCTCCGTGGGGGCGGTCTCCACTATCCTGCCCACATACATCACCGCCACCCGTTCGCTGATGTGCTTCACCACGCTGAGGTCGTGGGCGACGAAGAGGTAGGTGAGCCCCAGCTTCTCCTGCAGCTCCAGCATCAGGTTCAGGATCTGCGCCTGGACCGACACATCCAGGGCCGAGACGGGCTCGTCGGCCACCACCAGCCGGGGGTTCAGAGCCAGAGCCCGGGCGATGCCGATGCGCTGACGCTGCCCCCCGGAGAAGGCGTGGGGGTAGCGCCGCATGAACTCCGGCCGGAGCCCCACCAGCCGCAGGAGCTCCGCCACCCGGTCGGCCCGGACCTGGGCGTTTTTTTCTCCATGCACCAGAAGGGGCTCACCCACGATGTCCAGCAGGGTCATCCGGGGGTTCAGGGAAGCGAAGGGGTCCTGGAAGA
>JAKPTG010000054.1 GCA_029571005.1 Candidatus Fermentibacterota bacterium | reverse complement strand
TAGGTGCTGCCGCAGAACGGGCACTCCACAACGGCGGTCCCTCCGATCTCACGGAGGGCGTCCGGCGACAGGGGGCCGCTGCAGGAACGACACTTCAGGGTCTCCATGTTCACATCCCCGCTCAAGTCCAGTTCTCTGCGCTCCACAACCCTGTGGACCTGTTTGCGCAACCCCAGCGACAGGAGGAATACTGCGGAGCCGAGCATCACGACGCTGACGATCACCGAACCGCCGCTACGGTTGTAGAGCGCCCCTATGAGGAACAGAATCCCCAGCCCGAGCAGCACCAGCCCTGCCAGAACCGCCGAGACCTTTAGTATTTTCATCCCTGTGTCCCCCCTGAAGGGTGAAAGCCTGGAGACCTACCTTGAAAGCAAACCGGAGGTGAGCCGTGAAACATTACAATGAAATCGCGCCCGAGTCTATAGAGGGCAATCCTTTTGAAATGATCGGCAGGAAATGGTTCCTGATAACCGCCGGAGTGCCCGGCGACTACAACACCATGACCGGAGGATGGGGTGCATTGGGCTACCTGTGGAACAGGCCCGTTGCCATCGCCTACGTCCGTCCGGTCCGGCATACCTTCAACTTCACGGAGAAGAACCGGTGGTTCACCCTGAGCTTCTTCCCCGAGTCCCGGCGGGAGGACCTGCGGTTCTGCGGCAGTAATTCGGGACGGGACGTGGACAAGGCCGCCGCCACGGGGCTCACGCCCTTCCAGCCGACTCCCGAGACCGTATCCTTCAGTCAGGCCGAACTGATCCTCGTCTGCAGAAAGCTGTACGCCCACTTCCTGAAACCGGCGGAGTTCACCGACCCTTCGGTTGATTCCGCCTGTTACCCCCGGCACGACCATCACCGTGTTTACATCGGCGAAATCGCCAAGGTGCTGAGGATGAAATAAACGAAACCGACAAATCATCATATCTCACTGTACTACAGTGTATCGAGCCGTAAGGCCGATGGCCCGGGAAACCCGTACACCGGATTCCACCGGACGTGAACCGACATGCGGTTCACCTCAGCAGAACGATCCTTGCAGTGCACGAGCGGCTTCCCGAACGCAGCACGGCGAAATAAACCCCGTCCGGGCAGGACGTCCCCGGATTCCAGACCACATCCGAAGCGTTGTTCACCGGAACCACGGCGACCCTTCTGCCGCAGGCGTCATACAGGGTCAGGTCACCCCTGATGTCTCCGGATACCAGAAAGGCGACACTACCGGAAACGGGATTCTTTGCGGGAAGGACAAACAAGGCCCCGTCCGGCTGCGTCTCCCCGACACCATGGGGTCCCTGGGCGCCCCGGAAAACCCCCGTATTCCTCGAGTCCACACCCCGCATGGGCCAGTCGGCGCCGTAAGCCGCACCGGCAGTGTTCCAGGCGTACGCCCAGCCGTTCGTGGTCACTGCAACCAGCTCGTAAAGGCCGTCTCCATCAATGTCCCCCCCGGCGACTCCGGAAATGGACGCCGCGGTCATAGTTTTCGGATACCCATCAATGGGGACCCCGTTTCCGGAAAGAGCGAACAGCCGCCCCCCCTCGGTGACGAACACAACGTCCTGCAAGCCGTCGCCGTCAACATCCAGGATTGCCGGTGAACCGTGGGGCCAGGTGGCTACCGGTACAGGCCAGCCGCTGAGGGGCTCCCCGGTCTCCAGGGACAGCGCATGAACCCTGTAATTACTCCCAAGATGGTTGTCCAGAGCCACCAGCTCCGGAATCTCGTCACCGTTCAAATCTCCAAGGCAGAAGTAGAGCATCTGGCTCTGAGAGGCGACGCTTACGGGGAATCCGTCAACCGGAGTTCCGTCATGGTGAACCGCCTGAACCGAAGAGGACGTTCCGTTGTTACAGCCCAGGAGGATTTCGAGGTCCTGGTCCCCGTCCACATCCCACAGGACGGGCGGCCCGAATGTCAGCCCCCCGGCGGTGCTGAAAATGGAAACCGGGTAACCCGGAAGGGGGCAACCTTCCGGATCGAACCCGTACAGCCGGACCGTTCCACCCATAAAGGTCAGCGCAATGAATATCTCCTGGCCGTCACCATGCAGGTCCCCAAAGTAAAGGCATATTATCTGCTCCGCCGGATCGAGGTCCCTGGTGAATAAGCGATTCCCCTGGTGATCGAACCCGGAAATCCTGTAGTAATCCCCGGTATTGCCCAGGGTATGGGCACTCCAGGCCTCCATGCAGCCGTCGCCGTCGGAATCGCCCAGAACGAAGGGAGACGAAAGGGCATTCGAGAATTCGTCCGGCGCATGCTGCGGAAAAGCTCCGAGGTTTTCGCCGTTCGGCAGCCTTCCGTTGAAACTCCACATGTACGCACTGCCCGCGTACCAGTCCCGCTCCGACCAGAGCACGGCGGGGGCGCCCTCTCCCGTCATATCCGCGCAGGAGGGGCCGGGAAGCTGATCGGTGGTGCCGTAGCCCATGTAAACCATTTCACTGACGGGCCAACCGGGAAGAAACGTACCGTCTCCGGAAAGGCCGAAGGTATGCCCTCCGGTGAAAAAGACCTCGTCGGCTCCGTCTCCGTCAACATCGAACACCGTCGGAGTGTACGGGAAGCCGCCTCCGGGGGCATTCAGATTGACAGGCCACCCATCGCACAGGTCGGGATCATCGGCGGAAAAACTCAAAAGGCCGGAGCCCTCGTAAAAGCAGCCGCTTCCCGATTCCGGAAGAACCGGTAACAGGGCCGCTATGAGACAGAATACCAACATGGGCGCTCCTCCCTGAGGCTTGGGGCCGGTGAACCCCGTGGGGATTCCTTTCCCCGATATCTACTCGAACGAACAGTCGAAGTCATGGGTATATAATTACTCGCTATGCTTTTACATTGATTGGTCTTTTTTGTTCACCCCGTCCCCACTCCTCCTTCAAAAGCGAGTAGAAATGGCGGTCGAGCCAACGGCCGTCGCGGCTGCTGTGGCTTCGCATGGTGCCTTCGTAAACAAAACCGAGATCCTGGAGGGCGCGCCGGGACCGGGTGTTGCCCTCCAGGCAGGTGGCGGATATCCGATGCATGCCCAGGTCTCCGAAACCGAACCCGATGAGAAGCCGGGTGGCATCCCGGGCGATACCCCTGCCCTGGTAATCCCGGGCGAGGAAGCAGCCCAGACGACCGTCGCCGCCGCTATGCCCCCGCCCCCGCCAGTGGATGGCGGCGCACCCCGCCACCACGCCGTCCGGCAGCTCGATGGCCAGCCGGTACCTGTCCCTCCGGGGCTTCCGGCGGTCGCGGATGCAGTCCGCAAGGTACAGCAGGCTTTCTTCAAGGGTGTCCGCTCCCCAGCTGAGGTACTTCATCACCTCATGGTCTCCGTGCCAGCGGTGAACCGCTTCCAGGTCCTCCGGGCGGTGTTCCCTGAGGGTTATCCCCGCACCTTCGAGGGTGATCACGTCAATCGTTCCCGCCAAGGGTGTAGGCCGGAGGCATCACCGGTTCGTAGAACACATGGGGCGGGACCGGATAGAGGGGGCCCTGCGCGGCCAGGGCTTCCAGGTTCACTACCATCGCATCCCGCACGGTATGCCAGGGCGCGGCGAAGACCAGCTCGTGGTTCTGGGTGCCCCCGAACCGTCTGTCGCCGGCGCAGGGAAAGCCGATGACCGGCCGGTCTTCGGAGAGGACGAAACCGATGGCGCTGCACACGGCAGCCTCGGCTACGGTGTCCGCCGCCACCTTCTCTCCGTTATCCCACACTACGGAATGCACCAGCCGCATGATCTGGGCCGGATTCCCGTAAAAAAGCACCACCGCCGGCTCGAAGGCCGCTTCCCCCAGGGGGGCCAGCTCCAGGGCGTCGTAAACCTTGCCCTTGTCGCCCAGCTTGAAGGTATTCGAGAAGAAAACCCTGCCCGCCTCCCGGTCGGCGGTGTACTTGCCCACCGCCGCCTCCCCGGTGACGAAGGGTTTCGTGGTGGCAATGAGCCCGGTGCAGGAAGCCCCGATGGCGCAGACCATCCTGTCGGGGACCCCGGCGACGGCCCTGCCGGCGTGCCTCGCCAGGCTTATGAGCTGGCATACGTTCATTTTCATGGGGAAAGGCTTCCGGCTCAACTGATTCCGGTCGCGGTGCATAACAACCGCCACCGGTCTGGTCTCCAGCTTGATGTGCCTGAAAAAGAGTTCTTCGATTTCCAGCTTCGTCATGATTCCTCCCGGAGAAAGCATCGTACCCGCCGTGGAAAACATACAAAACCGATCCGCAAACCCATATATTCACGGAGTGGACTGGAACCTGATTCTCGTCCGGGAGCGCAGGCTCCATCCGGGGATGACCGAGGCCGACGCCGCCAAGCTCTTCTATCAGGCCCTCCGGGGCGGAGACCATCTCATGGGCGACCCGAACCGCTTCAGAATACAACTGGCGGAGGAGTGGAACCGTCTTCCGGACCGGGGCCCGGAGGCTCCGCTGATCCAGGTCATCAGCCCCCGGGGGGACATGGCCAGGCTTCACCTGCTGCCGGCGAAAAGGAATGGGATGGCCCTTGAATCAGTGGTGGAGCTGCTTCTGGCCGGAGGGCTCGCCGGAACGCCGGAGAAGGACGTCAGAGACGCGTTTCCGGCTTTCATGGAAGCGGCGTGCAGGATGGGTTTCAAGCGGAACATCCTTACGGACTCCCTCAGCAGCGGCCACTACCATCACTCTCCCGGCTACGGTTTCGCTTCCTACCGGGTGTTCAATCTTGTCGGAAGCGGCCCCCGCCCCTGACCCGGATTCCTCACCACTGACCCGGACCTCTCACCGGAGAGTTGCACAAGGCCGCTCTAAAATGGTATAATTGAGTGTACAAGCACAAGTTACATCACACAAAAACGGCCGGCAATGAAAACACTCTGTTACCCCGATAATGATCAGTTGGAGCTCGAAATTTTAGTGGATCGTCGATTGTTACTGTATGGAGATGCGCGGAGTGGTCTGGTCCAGGGGCCTGATTGGATAATGGGCCGCTGTGGGAGCGGCTGCCACTGTTCACCCTCCAGGGAGACAACTCATTCGTGAATACCCATCTCCGGCATCGACGGCTTACTCGTTGACGTGAACTCCCTCCGACTCTATTATTATTTTAATGATTCCGACGAGATGGATATGTTCATAGAGGGGGGAACATGAACGTGGCTCATATGGTTATGCTTCTTGTGATTGCCTCTTTAGCATTTGCTGATCAGAATCCTTCGCTTGCCACGGTACTGACACCAGACGGAAGAATCATGGAGGGTGCGTCGGGGAGTTTCGATCCCGA
>JAKPTG010000038.1 GCA_029571005.1 Candidatus Fermentibacterota bacterium | reverse complement strand
CGGCGCCAGTTCCCCTTCCACGATGGCCTTTCTGAGCCTTTCATAGGCCGCTTCGGTGAGGGACTTGAGTTCTTCGCCGCCGCTCCCCAGGTTGGATCCGCTCATCGGATGAAAACGTCCTCCAGCGGCAGGTTCTGTTCGGCGGACAGTTTCCGGAGATCCGCGATCATGGCCTCGTTCAGCGGGATGCCGTCCCGCAGCCGCTCCCTATAGACCCTGCCCATCCTCTCCCCGGGGTACCGCATGGGGCCCGAGCCCTCCACCGTCGGCGCTCCGTGAATCCGGCCGATCATCTCCTCCATGAGCCCCGGGAAATCCGCCCCGGAGGGGAAGGCGTCGATCCGCAGGGCCCCGAAGGCGTGGGTCTCGGCGCCTTTCTTTCTCAGGGTGCTTCCTCCGTCCCCGGAGAGGACACCCGCCAGGATGTCCACCATCAGGATGAGGCCGAAACCCTTGTGGATGCCGTACAGAGGGGAGCTGCCCAGCGGGAGGATGGCTCCCTCCTGCCGGAAGTACTCCTCCGGGTCGGTGATGGGTTCGCCTTTCCGGTCCACCGCGAAGCCCGGAGGGATGGGTTTTCCCTCCCAGCCGAAGCGGCGGATCTTGTTGGCGATGGCCATGGTGGGAGCCATGTCAAGCACGAAGGGGTCGTGTTTCTTCGCCGGGGCGGCGAAGGCGATGACATTGTTGCCCACCAGGCGGCCCGTTCCCCCGGGGCCGGCCACGGTGGACCCGCCGGTGGAGACATGGAACCCCAGCATGTTCCTCCTGGCGGCCATCAGGACATAGTAGGCCCCGGCGCCGCAGTGGTTGCTGCCGCACACCGAGACCCACCCCGAGCCGGATTCCTCCGCCATGGACAGGGCCTCCTCCATGGCCCGGTGGCCCACCACCAGACCCAGGCCGTTGTCCCCGTCCACCACCGCCGTGGTGGGGCTCCCGCGGCTCACCCGGATCCGGGGCCGTCCCTGGATATCCCCGTCCCGGACCTTTTTGTAATAGTAATCGTAGAAATTGAGCAGCCCGTGACTCTCGATGCCCCGAAGGTCCGCGTCCACCAGAATCTCCGCCGTCGTCGCGGCGTCCCGCTCCGGGACCCCCACCTTCGCCAGGGCGGAGGCCATGAAACGCCGCAGTCCGGCGGCGTCGGCCTTCAACGCATTCCCTCCCATTCCCGCCTCCTTACCCGATGAAATCCTTCAGCACGAGGCCGAAGGCGGCGCCGGTCTGCGCCAGTTCGTTCCCGGTGGTTTTCCCGCGGTCCCGGGGAAGCCCCGCCCTCTCCAGAACACCGGCGGCGAACCGGCGCAAGCCTTGGGAGTCTACCCGCATGGTATCAGATGAGTCCCATCTGGCTCAGGATTTTTCGGAGCTGCTCTCGCTCTTCCGAACTCATGGGCCCCACCGGATCGAAGCAGGGGCCTGCCTCGATGCCCTGCATCTCCAGGCCTTCCTTGATGACCGTGGGGAAGGTGCCCAGGGTGAAGGCGATCCGCAAGGGGGCCAGCCGGAACTGGGCTTCCAGGGAACCCTTGATGTCCCCCGCCCGGTACTTATCGTAGATGTCCGCGCAGATCCGGGGGGCCACATTGGCGCAGGCCGCCACCGCCCCGGCGCCGCCGTAGCAGAGACAGGCATGGATCAGGGTGTCCCGACCGATCATCACATGGAAATCCTTGCCCCGGGTGAGCCGGATGTACTCCGCCGTCAGGGTCATGTCCCCGGAGGAATCCTTGATGCCGATGATGTTCTTCACCTCCGCCAGCTTCACCGCCGTGGCGCTGGTGATGGTCACTCCCGTCTTGGGCAGGTTGTTGTAGAGCAGAATGGGAAGCCTCGTGGAATCGGCGACGGTCTTGAAGTGAGTGTAGAGCTGATCCTGGCTGGGGCTGATGAACATGGGGGTCAGCACCGACAGGGCATCCACCCCCACTTCCTCGGCGATCTGGGCCAGCTTCACGCTTCCCCGGGTGGTTATGTGGTTGGCCCCGGCATACACGGGAACCCGACCCCGGGCCTGCTCCTTGGTTATAATCAAAACATCCCGGAACTCTTCGTCCGACAGGGCGTAAAACTCACCGGTGGTTCCGATGGCAAAGATCCCGTGGACACCGCCGTCGATAAGAAAATCCACCAGTTTTCGCAGAGCCTTTTCGTTTACCTTCCCCTCCCTGGTGAGGGGGGTGATCATTGCGGGCAGTACTCCGCTGGGTTTGAAGTTCATGCGGTTTCTCCTTTTTCACGGTTTTTGTCAGAAATGGGAGGATCGAACCTTCACCCCACCCTGATATATCAGATAGCATAAAGCAGGATGCAGATTTTTTCAAGGAGGATTCGGATGAAAAATCATAGCTCTGCTCGCCGCCGCGATCCTGACCCCCTGCCTCTTCGCCGCAGGAGAAAAGGAAAGGCCGAGGCCGGCTCGGACTGGAA
>JAKPTG010000035.1 GCA_029571005.1 Candidatus Fermentibacterota bacterium | reverse complement strand
AAAGGGATTCCGAGGGCAGGGTAACCACCATCAGGTGCCTGTACGACCCTGAATCCCGGGGCGGGAGCAGTCCCGACGGCCGAAGGGTGAGATCCACGATTCACTGGGTGAGCGCCCCTCACAGCATCCCGGCCAGGGTGAGGCTCTACGACCGCCTGTTCCTGTGCGAGAACCCGACGGCACAGGGTGGAAAACTCACGGACCATCTGAATCCCGATTCCCTGGTGACCCTGGATGGCTGCAGAATAGAGGCTCACATGGCCGATTGCGTCTCCGAACAGGTGTACCAGTTCGAACGGACCGGCTACTTCATCCTGGATGCGGACTCGACACCGGGCAACCCCATATTCAACAGAACCCTTCCCCTGAGGGACTCCTGGGAAAAAATCAGACGGCGGCAGTAGGGGGATGGGGGCGTACCACGTTATACGCCGATACTCCGCTGTGGTTTTTTGTCGAGCCCGCCCCCGATAAGAACGCCGACGATGACAAGCAGAAGGCCGGCAAGGGTTGACAGGGCTATGGGTTCACGAACCGCCAGGGCTATGACGCCCAGGCTCAGGAAGGGCGTGAAGTAGATAAGGCCGCTGATCCGGGAGGTGTTGTCGCTCATCTTCAATGCGGTGCTCCACAGGAGGAACGTGACCCCCATCTCGAACACCCCGATATACACGCCCCCCGCCAGCAGGCCGGGGTCGGCGGGAACCCGCATGCCGGCGGCGATTCCCCAGACGGCCAGGTAGAGGGTTCCGAAGCAGAAGTTGAAAAACAGGTTCACGGGCGCAGGACCGGAAGCCCTGGTGTTGAGCACCCAGTAAAGCGCCCAGATGACGGTGCTGGCCAAGGCCAGGAACAGGGGAAACGCCCCGACCTCCCCGCCGGTGCCCCCCCGGGTCAACGCCATGAGGGCCACTCCCCCGAAACTGACCAGTATCCCCGCCAAAGCCCTGCCGCCAAGGCGCTGCCCGAGCAGGGGAACCGCGAGTATGGAGAGGGTGAGGGGCCACAGGTAGTTCACCACCATGGCAACCTGCGCGGGAAGCATGCTGTACGCGGTAAGAAGCACCAGGTAGTAGAGGAACGGGTTGAGAAAACCACGGAGGGCTCCCTGGATCAGCTCCCGTGGGGAGACGGGCCCCGGTCTGCCCCGGCATGCCCCGAAGAACACCAGGGTGGAGGTGACCGACGCCACCGTGACCACCTGCCAGGGAGTTCCCCGGACGAGGGTCAGTTTGAAGGCGGAGGCGGCGGTGGCCCAAAGCAGCACCGCCCCGGACGCCCTGATGTACGCCTTGGTATTGCAGTCCATATACCGGGGGCGCCTCCACCGCCGGGCACAACATATGGTATTCGCCCCTCCCGGAACACCCGCCCGGACCACCGCTTTCCCCGGCCGGAAGCCCCTTCCTCCGCGGGAAACCGCATGTGCTTGAAGAAGAACAAAATAGCTCTATATGTAGATATCGGAACCCAAGAAAAACACAACATGTTGTGGTTTCCCCTTGACCCGTGGGGGGATCCTGTTATCTTCGCGGAGTTCGGAGGCGGTTCCGGGGTGTCGGGGGGGGAAACGATGGACTGGCTTGTAAGAAAACGCGACGGATCCATACAGACCTACAACAAGAGCAAGATCGAACAGGCGATCCGTAAAGCGCTCGAGGCCTCGGAGACACTCGGCAGCCCCAGGGAAGCAACCGACCAGGTGGAAACCTCCCTCTACATGAACTACTTCAAGGGCGGCACCATCCCCTCCGTGGAACGGATCCAGGACTGCATCGAGGAAACCCTGATCCTCCGGAACCTTCCCGCAGCGGCGAAGCAGTTCATCCTCTACCGGGAGAAGCGCAGCGAAGCCCGGGAGGTTGACTCCATATTCAGCGGGGTCGACAACCTCATCATGGACTACCTGGGCCGCCAGGACTGGCGCGTGAACGAGAACAGCAACATGAACTACAGCCTCCAGGGGCTGAATTTCTACGTCTCCTCCTCCATCACCTCCAAGTACTGGCTCTCGAAGATCTACACTCCCAGAATCCGGGAGTACCAGGAGAACGGCGACTTCCACATCCACGACCTTGGCATCCTCGGGCCGTACTGCGTCGGCTGGGACCTTCAGACCCTCCTGCGGGAGGGCTTCAAGGGCGCCAGGGGCAAGATCGAGAGTTCTCCGCCCTCCCACCTCAGAACCGCTCTGGGCCAGGTGGTGAACTTCTTCTACACGTTGCAGGGGGAAGCCGCCGGAGCGCAGGCCTTCAGCAATTTCGACACCCTGCTGGCGCCCTTCATCCGCTACGACGGGCTCGATTACCAGCAGGTGGAGCAGTGCCTCCAGGAGTTCCTGTTCAATGTGAACATCCCCACCCGGGTTGGGTTCCAGACCCCCTTCACCAACATCACCATGGACCTCAGGGTTCCGGTGACCCACCGGGACATGAAGGTGGTGGTCGGCGGCCGGGAGATGCCCGAAACCTACGGCGACTTCCAGGAGGAGATGAACCTGTTCAATCAGGCCTTCTGCGATCTGATGATGAAGGGTGACGCCAGGGGCAGAATCTTCACCTTCCCCATCCCCACCTACAACCTCACCAGGGATTTCGACTGGGACGACGACGGTCTCCAGCCCCTCTGGGAGATGACCGGCAAGTACGGTATCCCCTACTTCAGCAATTTCGTGAATTCCGACATGAACCCGGAGGACGCCAGGAGCATGTGCTGCCGGCTCAGGCTGGACAACAGAGAGCTTCGCAGACGCGGTGGAGGGCTCTTCGGCGCCAACCCCCTCACCGGATCCATCGGCGTGGTCACAGTAAACCTCCCCAGGATAGCCTACATGACCCGGGGCCGCAAGGATCGTTTCGAAAACAGGC
>JAKPTG010000009.1 GCA_029571005.1 Candidatus Fermentibacterota bacterium | reverse complement strand
GTGGTGAGTACCGACAGGCCCTGCAAGCCGGCCCCCCCTTTCATAACCAGCACCCTTCAGGCCGCCGGAGCGGGTATTTCCATGAGCCCGGCGGCGGTCATGAAACACGCCCAGGAACTGTACGAGGGGGTGGAGCTGGATGGGGAGACCGTGGGGCTGATCACTTACATGCGCACCGATTCGGTGAGGATAGCTCCGGAAGCGGTGGACCGGTGTCGGAAGGTGGTGGAAGGGCTTTTCGGAAAGGAACTACTGAGCCCGTCCCCCAGGCGCTTCAGGGCCTCCGGGGGCTCACAGGACGCCCACGAGGCCATCAGACCCACGGACATGAACAGAACCCCCGATTCCCTCAAAGGCAAGTTGGCCCCGGCGCTCCACAGACTCTACACCCTGGTGTGGAATCGTTTTGCCGCCACCCAGATGCGGGATGCGGTCATCGAGGAGACCAACGTGATCTTCCAGGGCGGGGAATTCCAGTTCCGGGCCTCCGGCGGGCGCGTCAGGGAGCGGGGGTTCAGCCTGGCCGATCCCGGGCAGATAAGGATTCCCAGAACCATAGCCCCGGCCACCGAGGGCCCGGCGGAGCTTCTCGACCTGCAAACCGAGCAGAAGTTCACCGAGCCGCCCTCCCGGTTCGGAGAGGCCTCCCTGGTGACCGAGATGAAGAAACTCGGCATAGGAAGGCCGTCAACATACGTAGCCATCCTGTCCACCCTCAGGAAGAGGGGGTACGTGGAACTCCGGGAAAAGAAGCTGCACCCCACCGATCTTGGGGAGAAAACCGCGGAGCTTTTGACCGGCCTTTTCCCGGGCCTTTTCAGCGTGGAGTTCACCGCGGGGATGGAGGAAACCCTGGACCAGGTGGCCGGAGGTTCCATGGATTACCTGACCGCCGTGAAAAGCCTTGCCAACCCCATGGAAGAAGCCCTTGGGAGGGCGATGGACAGGCTGCCGGAGGTGAGGAGGCTCCTCACCGTCGAAACCGAGATACAATGCCCCGAATGCGGAAAACCCATGCTGGACAAATGGGGCAGGTTCGGCAGGTTCCTGGCTTGTTCAGGTTACCCCCGGTGCCGACACACGATGTCCCTCGAAGCTTCCGACGGAGCCGGTGGATCCGGGGATATCGCCAGGGAATGTCCGGTGTGCGGCAGCCCCATGAGAGTAAGAAACGGCAGATTCGGAGCCTATCTTGCCTGCACCGACGCCGGGTGCGGCAAAACCTCTCCGATTCCCACCGGGGTGAAGTGTCCCCTGCCGGGCTGCAGCGGTGAATTGGTCACCCGCCGAACCCGGCAGGGCAGAACCTTCTACTCATGCGACCGCTACCCGAACTGCGACTTCGCCATGCGGTATCCGCCGGTGGACAGCCAATGCCCCCAGTGCGGCTTTCCGATTCAGGAGAAGCGGACGAAAGGGATTTACTGCCCAAGGTGCAGGAGGAAAACGGACTGATCCTTGATGGGTTTTCCATGGAACTGATTCATGGAAGAAACCTGTCTCCAAAGACCGTGAGGGCTTACCGGAGCGACCTGGAAAAACTGGCCCGGTGGTTCGGAGCGCCCCTGAACACCCTGGAAAGGGATAACCTCAGGGCATTCCTGATGCACGAGACCGCCCGGGGGCTGGAACCCCGGAGCCTCGCCAGGCTCGTGAGCGCCATGCGCTGCTTCGGGCGCTGGCTCGCGGAGACCGGCCGGGCGCCGGCGGACCCGTCCCTCGGGCTGCGTTCCCCCGGAAAGCCCGGAAAACTCCCCGGCTTCATGTCCGTCCGGGAGGTGACGGCCGTCCTGGAGGGGATCCCCTGCGACACCCCGGCTTCCGTGAGGAACAGGGCGGTTCTGGAGCTGCTGTACGGGTGCGGGCTCAGGGCTTCAGAGGCGTCGTCCGTGTCCGTGGAAGCCTACAACCGGGAGGAGCTGACCCTCAGGATCACCGGAAAGGGTTCGAAGCAGAGGATCGTCCCGATTCCGGCGCAAACCGCGGTCCATCTGGACCGCTGGCTCTCCGTGAGGCAATCCTTCCTGGGGCGGCGCCAGGATCCGGGAACGATCTTCCTGAGCATCCGGGGCCGGAAGCTTGACCCCAGGGACATCGGGCGTATTGTTGCATCTGCGGTGAACGGAGCGGCGGTCTCCGCCGGGGTATCGCCGCACACCTTCAGGCACAGCTTTGCCACCCACCTCCTGGAGAGAGGGGCCGGTCTCAGGGAGGTTCAGGAGCTGCTGGGGCACGCCGGCCTGGGAACGACCCAGATTTACACCCACCTCACCGGGGAGAGGCTCATGCGTTCTTACAGAAGCGCCCATCCCAGGGGAAGGAACCGCAAGTGACAAACGCTTCCGAGGAGTACGGCCGGAGCGCCGTCCGCACCGACAGGATTCTCGCCGCAGCGGTGTCCGCGGCGGCGTTTTTGGTTTATACCCTGACCCTCGCCCCTACGGTGAGCTTCTGGGACAGCGGCGAGTACATCACCTGTGCATGGGTGGCGGGTATCCCGCACCCGCCCGGGGTGCCTTTCTTCGTTTTGACGGGGCGCTTCGCCACGCTTCTTTTCAGCTTCATTCCCGAGGTTGCGGCCAGGGTAAACCTGATGTGCGCACTGGCGGGATCCGCGGCGGTGGGCATACTGAGCCGTCTCCTCCAGAGGTGGTGTCGGCGGATGAACTACGGCCCCGGGTTCTACCGTCCGGTGGCCCTGGCGGGGGGTCTTCTTGCGGCCTTCAGCTACACGATATGGAGGAACAGCAACGCCGCCGAGACCTACGCCATGGCACTTCTGCTGACTTCGCTCATTCTGTGGGTTTTCGACCTGTGGATAGAGAGAAGGCTCCGCGGCCTCCCGGCCGGAAGGCAGCTTCTCCTGGTGGGTTACCTCATGACACTGTCGGTGGGAAACCACCTCAGCGCCCTCATAGTGGTGGGCCCCATCGTTCTGATGTACGTCCTCTACGCATTCCGGAGGAAGGCGTTCGAATGGAGGAGCCCGGGCTTCATCCTCTCCCTTGTCGGCCTCATGCTCCTGGCCTTCAGCGTCCACCTCTTCATGCCCGTCAGGGCGATTCGTCAGCCCGAAATCAACGAGACCGACCCCTCGAGGTACACCGCCTTCCGGGAAGCCCTGGAGAGGAAGCAGTACGGGCAGGTTTCCGTCTTCGCCAGGAAAGGGCCCTTCGGCGAACAGCTATCGATGTACGCCGAATACTACTCGTGGCAAATCGGGCGTCCGGAGGCGTGGCGCAGGCTTCTGGGCCCCGGCGCCGAGACTCTGGGCACCGGTATCTGGATATTCTGTTCCCTGTCGGTCGCGGCCGGGTTGGCGGTGCTGGCGGTCCGACGCCGGGACCTTCTGTTCCTGGTCGGCGGGACCTTCTTCATGGCAAGCCTCGCCTTCGTGATCTACCTGAACTTCAAGACCGGCCCGGAGGGAACCCTGACCGGGGAGGTCAGGGAAAGGGACTACTTCTTCGGGGCCGCCTTCGCCTTTTCGGCTCTCCTGGCGGCCCTGGGGGCGGGAGCCGGGCTCTCCTTCCTCTGGGAGCGCAAGGGTGTCTGGGCGCTGCTCCTGCTGCCCCTGGCGGCCCTGGGAGTGAACTGGCACCACTGTGACCGTTCCGGCGACTTCGCCGCCAGGGACTACGGCGTGAACCTTCTGGAGAGCTGTGCACCGGGAGCGGTCCTGATCACCAACGGCGACAACGACACCTTCCCCCTGTGGTTCGCCCAGAACGTT
The DNA here is from genome assembly GCA_029571005.1 of Candidatus Fermentibacterota bacterium. Taxonomy (GTDB): domain Bacteria; phylum Fermentibacterota; class Fermentibacteria; order Fermentibacterales; family JCC-6; genus UBA6080. The sequence goes on along the minus strand of JAKPTG010000009.1, from coordinate 5,712 downwards.
CTTGGCGTCCGGCGGGACGTGGTGGTCTCCAACCTGAGCCTGATGAACACTCCGTGGTACACCAGGCAGCTCATGGCCCGGGATCCGGTTCTGCTCGGCTACCCGGAGGAGCTGGTGGATTCCCTCCGACCGGTGTTCATATGGGGGCCCAACTTCTTCCACGTTTCCCAGGAGGGAATGCCGGTGACCAGCGAGGCGGACCGGACGGCGCTGGACCATACCTTCACCAACGCCTGGCCGTGGTCGCTGATCCGGGGCGAACTCTGCGTGACGGTGCCCAGCATGGGGGAGGGGGTCCAGGGTTCCCTGGCCATGCAGGACCTGCTGCTTTTGAAGATGGTGAAGAGGATTCCCGTCCACGGCAGGCCGGTCTTCCTGGCGGGCACGGTCTCCCGGGAAAACCGGGTTTACCTCGAGGATTACCTGAGCATGGAAGGGATAGCCTACCGTGTGATGGACCGGCCCACCCCGGGACGCATAGACCCGGAGCGCTCCCTGGAACTGGCCGAGAATTACCTGTACACCGGTTTTGACGACCCGGGGGTGTACAAGGACGACCAGGCGGCGCAGATAGCCCGGAGTTACCTGGGAGCCTGGAGCGCCCTGGCCAACCATTACCTGGCGGTCGGGGACGCCGCCTCCGCAAGGTACGCCATCGAACGGGGCCCCGAAATCTTCGCCACCATGCCCCGGGAATGGCTCACGGTGTTCCACCTGCATATCTACACCGAAGCCAGGCTGACGGCGGGGGAGAGGGGCCCGGGGGCCGCCGCGGGTTACGTCTGCTCCATGGCGGATTCCCTCGAAACCCTTGCGGAGGAGTATCCCGGTTACAACCTTGAAATCCTGCGGAGCCAGTTGCTGAGGCTCTCCGACGAACTGCTCCAGCAGCAGGCCCTGCTGAACTTCGCCGATTCCCTTTCCGACGGTACCCCGGTTCGGGAATGGCTTCCGATGGAGATTGAGCTGTCCTTCGGCAACTACCTGGGCGCCAGGAACAGAATGGCCTCCCTGAAGGGTTCTTTCCCCGGGGACCCGGTTCTGCCCGTGATGGAGGCGACCCTGGATCGGGTGACCGCGGACCTTTCCGCCGCCGCCATGATATATCCCCACGAGACCGCCCTGGCGGAGGCCCTCACCTTCCTTGAGAGGGAAACCCCGCCGGAGCCCGGGGAGATGGTGCTGAGGATGGTCAACCTGGCTTCCCGGGGCCGGGTCGTGACCGCGGCCTGCCTTGGCGAGGTGCTCTCGTCCCTCTACCCCGAACGGGGAGCCGCGGCGGGGGAGTACGCCGGGAGGCTGATCGCCGACCCGGAGACCCAGCGGGAAAGGGCCTTCTGGTTCTCCCGGGCGGTCCGCAGCCTCCCGCCGGAGGCGGTGCGGGATATGTGCCTTCGGAACGGGCTGCCCGAACTGGCCGTGGCCCTGGAAACCGGAAGGTGATCCGATGGACATCCGATTCCATTCAACCACGGTGATAGGCATGGTCAGAAACGGCAGGGCCGCCATGGCCTCCGACGGACAGGTAACCCTGGGGGATACGGTGGTCAAGATGAACGCCCGGAAGATAAGGCCCCTTTGCGGCGGCACCGTGCTGGTGGGCTTATCCGGTGCCGGCGCCGACGCCTTTGCCCTGGTGGAGAGGCTGGAGGAGAAACTGGACGGGTTCCGGGGAAACCTTCCCAGGGCGGCGGTGGACCTGGCCAGGGAATGGCGGACCGACAGGTACCTCAGGGAGTTGCAGGCCATGCTGGCCGCGGTGGACAGAACCCACGCCCTGCTCATAGGCGGTTCCGGGGAGGTGGTGGAGTCACCGGACGGAATCGTGGCGGTGGGGTCCGGCTACCCCTACGCCCTGGCTGCGGCCAGAGCCCTGGATCGTCATACCCGGATGGGTCCCGGAAGGATAGTCCGGGAGGCCATAGCCATCGCCGGAGACATCTGTATCTACACCGGAGGAAGCATTCAGTCGGAGGAGATATGTCCCCAAGCCTGACCCCCTCCCAGATAGTCCAATGGCTGGACAAGCACGTGATAGGGCAGAGCCTGGCCAAGAGAACGGTGGCCATCGCCCTGCGGAACCGTCACAGGCGGAAGCAGCTGGACGACCCGCTCCGCTCCGAGATATACCCGTCCAATTTGATCATGATGGGCCCCACCGGCGTGGGCAAGACCGAGATTGCCCGGCGGATGGCGGTGCTCGTGGGCGCTCCCTTCGTAAAGGTGGAAGCCACGAAGTACACCGAAACCGGTTACGTAGGCCGGGATGTGGAGAGCATGGTCAGGGACCTGGTGCGCCAGGCCGTGAACCAGGCCGCCTCCCGGGCCCGGGAGGCCAAGGCCGCGGAGGCCATGAAGAGGGTCAACCACCGGCTCATGGACGCCCTGAAGAAGACGGGTACCGACTTCGGTTCCGACGACGAGCTGAAACGGATACTGGACAACGGTTCCCTGGACGCCAGGGACATAGAACCAGCGGTTTCCGAGAAACCATCCCTCGAGGTTCTTCCCATGGTCCCCGGTATGGACAACTCCGCAGGGGAGCAGATCAAGGGGATGTTCGAGAAGATAATGGGCCAGAGGCGCCGCCTGGCCAGAATGAAGGTGAGGGATGCCAGAGCCAGGCTCCTGGAGGAGGAGACCTCTGTACTCCTGGAGGGGGACGACTACATCCGGGAGGGGCTCACGATGGCTCAGGAAGAGGGCATCATCTTCATTGACGAGATAGACAAGATCATCGGCTCCGACGGCGGCCTGGGCCCCGACGTATCCCGGATGGGGGTTCAGAGGGACCTGCTTCCCATCCTCGAGGGCAGCACCGTTTCCACCCGTTACGGCCCGGTGAAGACGGATCACATGCTCTTCATCGCCGCCGGCGCCTTCAACGGCAGCAGTCCCGCGGATCTGATCCCCGAACTCCAGGGCCGCTTTCCCCTCCGGGTCGCCCTCGACCCGCTGGGCAGGGACGAACTCCTGAAGATACTGACGGAGCCCGAGGGAAGCCTTCTCCTGCAGTACACCGAGCTGCTGGCGGCGGACGGTGTTTTCCTGAAAATGGATGGAGAAGCCTGCGAAGCGGTGGCGGAGACGGCCCAGATCCTCAATCAGGAGGCCGAGGACATCGGCGCCCGAAGGCTCAGGCCCGTACTGGCGTACCTGCTTGACGACTACCTTTTCGGGGCGCCGGACCGGTGCACCGGCAAGGTCAGAATCACCGGCAGGCTCGCCAGGGAAAGGCTCGCGGGGCTTGTTGAAAGAAAATCGGAGGAGAGTTATATTCTATAGAGTATCTTCCGCTACGGGCTCAATGCGGACGGAGGGCTGATGCATCGCTCCGGGAACGATGTGGCCTACAAGATAGTTTACTACGGCCCCGGTCTTTCCGGAAAGACCACCAATCTCAGGGGAATCAGGGATATCATCGCCCCCGAGAACAGGGGCCGGCTGGTAACTCTCTGCACCCGGTGCGAGAGAACGGTCTTCTTCGACTTCCTCCCGGTGAACTTCTCCCGGATCGGGGAGATGAGAATCAAGCTCCATCTCTACTCCGTACCGAGCCAGGCCTACTACACCCTGAGCCGCAGGGTGATTCTCGACGGCGTGGACGGCATCGTGTTCGTGGCCGACAGCCAGAAGGAAAGGGCCGAGGCCAACCTGAACACCATGGACGACATGGAGCACAACCTGGCTTTCTACGGGCTCGATTCCGGCAGGATACCGGTGGTTCTCCAATTCAACAAACGCGATCTTCCGGGCATCATGCCCGTGGAACAGATGAGCCGGGACCTCAACAGGCACGGCTGGCCCACGGTGGAGTCGGTAGCCCTCGGCGGATCCGGGCCTGCGGAAACTCTGAAGGAGATCGCCAGGGTTATGGCCGAGCGCCATCATGTGGCGATGGTCTGACTTTCCCGCGGCGGCTCGAATCGCAGTTTTCCCTCTCCTCATGTGGGCGGCCCTCGTGTTCCGCTTCCACTTCTCCCAGTACGTTATGCCCCCTCCGTCGCGGATGCAGGGGGAGGCCACCCAGGCTTACAGGTATGCTCTGATGGTTTCCCGGGGGGAGCCCATCCCCGCAACGGACCCTCTGGTAATGCATCCCCGGGGGTTCCCCACGGGACAGAACAGCATTTTCGAGGAGTACATCACCGGGTGGCTCCACCGGGTTTTCGGGGGGGATTTCGACGTTTTCATCCGGTGGTTCTGTCTTGCCTTCCCCCTGCTGTCCATACCGGGGCTTTACCTCTGGTCCAGGGCTGCGGGCCTTCCCGCACGGACGGCCCTGGCGGCCTCGGCCCTCTACGGGATACTGCTGCCGGCGCTTCTCAGGGCCAGGGGTGAAAGTCTCTACCGGGAGACGGTGGCCATCCCCTTGCTCGTGTTTCTTGGCGGAACCCTGGAAGCGGCCTTGAGGCCGGGTTCCAGAAAGATCGGGTGGTCCGTCGCCGCGGGAGTCCTTCTGTTCCTGGCCCTGGCATCCTGGAAGGTGACCGGGTTCCTTTCCGCCTTCCTCTTCCTGTACCTCCTGTTTCGCAGGCGACCGGCGGGCCCGGCCCCGATCCTGATGCTGGGGGCGGCTCAGTTGACCGCCTCGCTGCTCCTTTCCCACATGCGTCACGACGGAGCCATCCTGTCCCCCGGATCCATCCTGGCGGCGGCGGCCATGCTCTCCCGTATCCCGGGGAGGGGGGTGCGAAGGGCTTCCCGATGGATCGGTGCGGGATCGGCGGTTCTGTCGGCATTGCTGCTGCCCGGTTCCGGAGGACATGTGGCGGCGGTGGCCTTGGCCAAGGCCAGGTTCCTCTTCCGGCACCCCGGCGACCCGACCCTTCTTTCACCGGACGCCCGGCTGTTCTGGGTGGGGGGGTACACGAGCCCCACACCGGGCGAGTTCCTGTGGCTGTTCGGTGTGCCGGGCATTCTGGCGGCATCGGGGGCCCGGAGGTTCATCGCCGCCGCCCGCGGCACCCTCCTGGCGGCCTTCATTCCCCTGGCCCTGGCGGGCTGCCTGTTCTTCGACAGGCTCCACGTGTTCCTGGCGGCGGCGGTGGTGCCGGTGGTCGCCATGGCCTTCCGCAGGAACGCCTTTCTACCGGTGGTGTTTCTTCTGGTGGGAGCCCAGAGCCTGCTGGCTCCGCAGTCGGCCCGGGCCATAGAGGCGGCGGGCCTTGGGTTCCGTCCCGGCGCCTCCCTCCTGACCGACGGGGAACTGGACGGCTACCTGGAATGGGCCGCCTCCACCGGGGAGGATGAGGGTATTCTGGCGTACTGGCACATGTCGGGCCTCACCAGCGCCTACGCCCACCGGCCCGTGGTGCTGCACACCTTCTTCGAAAACCGGGAAAACCGCCGCCGGATACAGGCGTTCGCCTCGGTGCTTTACGGGACGGAAGAGGAGCTGGCGGCGTTCATGGCGGAAAACCGTGCGGAGTACCTGGTCTATCAGGCCGACTTCATCCTTGACCGCTCCTGGCAGGGCACCGCCTACCTGGGGGGAGTCGTCTCGCCGCCGGAGACCGGCGCGGCCTACCTGATGCACTACCGCCCCGAAGCCCTGGAGAGGCTGGCTCCGGTCTGGCAGGGCTGGTCCATCCGGGTTTTCCGCCTGGACGGCGAGGCCGCAGCGCTTCCACAGAACCCTCTCTTCACGGAGCGCTACCGGAGCTTCATGGACTACGACGCCGCCCTGGCCGCCACGGCGGACCCGGTGGG
>JAKPTG010000001.1 GCA_029571005.1 Candidatus Fermentibacterota bacterium | reverse complement strand
CACTGGAACCGGGCCCTGGACGCCCTCCCTCCGGAGCACCCCCTGGAGGAACGGCTTTCCGGATCCTTCGATTTTCCCGGGATCGAGCACTACGTGCCCCTGTTCTTCAAGGAAACCGGCACCATCCTGGACTACCTTCCGGCCATAGGCACGCTGGTCCTGCTTGAGCCGGAGCGAATAGAGGCTTCGGTGGAGGCCGCCCTGGAAGCCCGCATGTCGTCCTTTCCGGAGGAGGTTCCCTTCTCCCCGGAGGATCTCTACGTTCGCCCGGAAGTCCTCCATCGCGGCATGGAGAGAGCCGGGCAGGTTCTCGTGCACCTCCCGGAAGCCGGCGGCGAAGCCGACTTTTCCATGCCCACGACGCCCGTTTCGGGTTTCGCCGGGCATACCGGTGAGATGGTAAGGCAGTTCAGGGCATGGCTGTCGGAAGGGTACAGGGTATTCATCGCCTGCGATACCAGGGCGGAGTCCGAAACCATAGCCGAACTGCTGCCGGAGGAGGTGCGGGCCGCGGTGGACATCTCGGTGGCCTCGCTTTCCGAGGGATTCGTTGCACCGGACACTCCCTCGGGCCCCCTGGCCTTCCTTGTGGAAAGGGAACTCCTGAGCCGCCGCCGCCGGCCCGAGAGGGTCAGGAAGTTCCGGGGCGGGCAGACCGTGTCGGACTGGGACGAATTCACCCCGGGGTGTTTCGTGGTCCACGAGACCCACGGGATAGGACGGTTCCTTGGTATCCGGCGGATAAGCACCTCCGACGGCACGTGGGACTGTCTCGAAATGGAGTACGAAGGGGGCGACAAACTCCTGGTCCCCCTCCATGAAATCGGCCGGGTGAAGAAGTACCTGTCCCCCGGCGGGGCGCAGCCAGCCCTGGACAGAATCGGTGGAGCCGTGTGGCAGGGCCGGCTCGGGCGGGCCCGGAAGAAGGCCGGCGAAATCGCCGGGAGGCTGGCCATGCTCTACGCCGAAAGGAAGGCCGGAACCAGGCCCGTGCTCCCGCCGCCGGGCAGGCAGATGCAGGCGCTGGCGGAGAGTTTCCCCTACGAGGAGACCGCCGACCAGAGGAAGGCGATAGAGTCGGTGCTGGCGGACTTCGACGGGCCCAACCCCATGGATCGGCTCCTCTGCGGCGATGTGGGCTTCGGGAAGACCGAGGTGGCGGTCAGGGCGGCGTTCCGGGTGGCGGAAGCCGGCCGGCAGGTGGCGGTGCTGGTGCCGACCACCATCCTGGCGGAGCAGCACTTCAACACCTTCCGGGACAGAACCGCCGAGTTTTCCGTCACCGTCGGCCTTCTCAGCAGGTTTCAGACCCCGCCCGAGCAGAAGGCGGTGCTCCGGGGGCTGGCGGAGGGCCGGGTGGGGATAGTGGTGGGTACCCACCGGCTTCTTCAGAAGGACGTGAGGTTCAACGATCTCGGGCTCCTTATCGTGGACGAGGAGCACCGGTTCGGGGTCAGGCAGAAGGAATACCTCCGGGAGGTACGCTCCTCCGTGGACACCCTGTCCATGACCGCCACACCGATACCAAGGACTCTCCACATGTCCCTTTCGGGCTTCCGGAACATCAGCCTCATATCCACGCCGCCCAGGGACAGGTACCCCATACAGACCAGAATCATCCGTTGGGACGAGGCGGTCATACGCCGGGCGGTGGACCGGGAACTGGAGCGCGACGGACAGGTTTTTTTCGTGCACAACAGGATTCAGACCCTTGACCGGGTGAAGGAGAGGCTGGAGCGGATACTTGATCTCGATGTTGTAACGGGGCACGGCCGGATGCCCCCGACGATGCTGGAGGACGTGATGTACTCCTTCATCGAGGGCGATTACCGGGTGCTGTTGTGCACTTCCATCATCGAGTCGGGCCTGGACCTGCCCAGGGTGAACACCATCTTCATAGACAACGCCCACGCCTTCGGCATCGCGGACCTGTACCAGCTCAGGGGAAGGGTTGGAAGGAGCCGCCGTCAGGCCTACTGCTACCTCATGACTCCGGAAGGGAAGGCCGGGCTGAAGCCGGAGGAAAGGGGAAGGCTCGAGGCGGTGCAGAGGTACACCCGGCTGGGCTCCGGCTGGCACGTGGCCATGCGGGACCTGGAGATAAGGGGCGGCGGCGAGCTGCTGGGCGCGGGACAGCACGGCCATGTGGACGCGGTGGGCTACGGGATGTTCGAGGAACTCCTGGCCCGGGAGGTCATGGCCCTCCGGGGCGGGGAATCGGAAGAGTCATGGACGGTGAGGGTGGAGATTCCAGGGGAGGCGTATATCCCCGAGGAGTACGCTCCGGACACCTCGGAAAGGGTGAACCTGTACCGCTGGGTATGGCGCGCCTCCTGCGAGGAGACGGTGGAGGAGTGGCTGAGCTACATTCAGGACAGGTTCGGGGAGGTGCCGGAGCCGGTCCGGGGGGTGGCGGACCGGTCCCTGATCCACATGCTGGCCGGCCAGGCGGGGCTCGAGGAGGTTGTGGCGTCCGGGGGGACCGTGAGGCTGGTTTTTCGCGCCGGTTCCGCACCCAGGAAGGACAGGGCCCTGGAGAGGGCGGGGCCCGGGTGGACCGCTTCCGCTGAACCCACCGGCAGGCTCGTGCTGTACAGGAGGTTCCGGGATGATTTTCACCACGGCGAGAAAGAGACGCTCCTCAGGGTTTTGCGTATATTCAAAAGTTATCGGGATACTAAACCCGGGAAGGACGGTTCCGTTGGTTAGGTATGCGCTTGTTGCCGCATTTGCCCTCATTGTGGTGTCCTGCGGCGGTTCCGGAGACACCCTGGCCACCGTGGGCGGTGAGCCGGTAACCGTGGACGATTTCCTTGAGGCTTTCCAGGGTCTTCCCCCGGGACGCCAGGTGGCGGTCCTGGAGCCGGGGGGCCGGATGGCCCTGGTACAGAGCATCGTCACAAAGAGGCTTCTGGAGCGGGCGTCGGAGATGTCCCCCGCCGCGGACGAGGCTTTCTGGGTCGATATCTATTCCGACGCATGGCTTTCAGATTCCCTGATCAGGAGTATGGCGATGGAGTCGGATCCGAGGGAGACACTGGCCGGGCTCGATCCTTCGGTTTATATGCTGGCCGTGGCGCTTCTGTCGGACAGCGCCCTGGCCGTGGAGACCGCCGCCGCCTGGAACGCCGGGCATCCCTTCGATCCCGGTGGTACGCTCCTGGCGCCCTGGAGCGTGGGCTCCGGAACGAGCTTCAGGCTCATGTCCGGCCCCGTGTGGCGTTTTCCCGCCGGGCTCGCTTCCCTGCTTTCCGCCGATTCAGCCGCGGTGATTCCCCTGTACGGCGCCTGGGCGGTGGGTATGTCCCGAAGGACGGAAACCATCGCCGAACCCGATTACGACGCGTCCATGTCCATTTTCGGCCAGGAACTGGAACGGGCCGCCGGCGTGGAACTGTCCGCCCGGGCGGTGAACGCCTTTCTGGGCTCCCCCGTTCCGGGCCTTTCCGAGGGGGAACCCCTGGCTTCATGGCCGGGAGGCTCCCTCACCCCGGACTTTCTCGGGAAGCTGCTGACGGAGGTGGAACGGTTCTCGTTCCCGGACAGCGTTCCCGGAGAACTGGCCTCCTTCGCCTCCGTTACACCGGCGGCGGACGCCGCCTCGAGGGTCTGGTTCCTGGTGATGTCCGCCTCCCGGACGATGGCCCTGGCGGACCTTGCCGGGAGCCGCGGGGCCTCGGTTCCCTCCCGGGTGGGAGACTACGCCCGGATCGAAGCCCTGGTCAGGGAGAGGGCGGTTCGCCCCGCGTGCCCGGACAGCTCCGAAGTCCGGGCGTTCTACGACGCCAACCCTGGCCTGTACAGCCTCCCGGAACGGAGGAGCGTACTCCTTGGATACGTCGAGGACAGCCTGCTTGCCGATCTGGAAGGCGTCACCGGATTCGAGGACATACACCGGTTCCATACCATGGTGGATTCCGCGGGGGTTCCGATTCCCACCCCGATGCAGCCGGAGGAGGCCTTCGCTCCGGAACTCGGCGAGCCGATATTCCAGGCCCGGCCCGGGGAATTCTGCGGCCCCGTCATCGTAGGTGAAGGTATTGCGGCATACTTCAAGGTAGTGGAGACGGCTCCTCCGGATACACTGCCTCTGGCGGACATCTACGGGGCGGTGGAAGACTGCCTCTTCCGGGTGACCTTCGATTCCCTCTTCGCCTCCCTGGTGGACAGCCTGACCGGGGAACTGGGGGTGGAGGTTGACACTGCCGCGGTGGAGCGGGTGGATCCCTGGGCCGCTTCATACCGGCGATGAAGAATGGGATGACAGCATGAAGACTTTTGCTCTCCTGTCCCTCCTGACCCTGGCCGCCGCCGCTCCGGCGGAGGTTCTTGCCCAGGTTGACTCGGACATTCTTACCTGGGAGGAGTTACTGGAACAGGCCGGTGGCGAGGAAGCCCTGCACTACATGGGGATAGCCTCGGAATCCGAGGCTGGCCAGATACTTGACGCCTGGGTCAGGGAACGCCTTGTCCTCATTGCCGCGAGGGCCTCCGGCGTAGACCGGAGGCCGGAAGTGGAGAAAGCGATAACCAAAGCCGTGGAGAGGGTTCTCATCGAGGCGTACATCGGAGACGCGCTGGAGGGAATACAGGTCTCACGGCTGGAGGTGGAGAACTACCTGGACATCTGGGGCGAAACCTATTCCAGGGAGTACAGGGTGAGGCACATCCTCCTGGACAACCCCACCCTGGCCGCCAGCGTCCTCTCGAGGCTTACCGGGGGGGAATCCTTCGAATCCCTGGCGGTGAACTTTTCCTCCTGCCCCAGCTCCCAGGAGGGGGGGCAGCTTGGCTGGGTGCGCCGGGGCATGACCAGCTCCACCTTCATGGAAGCGGTTTGTTCCCTGGAGCCGGGCCGGGTCTCCGGAGTCGTGGAGACCGCCGCCGGGTTTCACCTCATAGAACTCCTGGAAGTGAAGGATCTGGCGACTCCGCCGGACCAGAGGCAGATGGTGCAGCTTGCGGGGGAGGAACTCCTGGCCAGCCGCCAGGAGGAGGCCCTGATGGGGCTGTTGCGGTCCCTTGAATCGGAACATGCCGTCGTAACGTACCCGCAGAGGCTCCTGGACCGGTTGTAGGGAGGCGCTCATGAGAAGTGTTCCCCGGTGGGTATTCCCGGTGGCTTCCGCAGGGGTTGTCGCGGTTACGGCCCTGGCGGCGATGCCCGTTCTGAAGGCCGGCTTCCCTTCTCCGGGCGTGTCCACGGAGGCGTCCGGGGTCGGGGGAGCGGTGGCGGCCCGGGTGGACGATGCGGTTCTCTACATGGAAGACCTCCCCCTCCTTGGCCTGGATCCGGGCGATGTCCGGGAATGGAGCCGGGATGAACTCCTGGCCAGGGCCGCCCTGGAGGCGGGGCTGGAGAACCGCCGGGTGAGCCGTCTTTTGCAGCACCGGGCCCGTCAGGTGTACCTCAGGGACCTGCTGGTGGATCACCTGACGGCTTCACTGGCCGTTCCAACGGAACAGGAAGCCTTGGCCTACATGCGGAGCCATCCCGACGAGTTCCTTCTGGAGAGGCACTATTACCACATTCTCATGGCGGACAGCGCCCTGGCCGATTCCATACACCGCCGCCTCACCGGGGGCGACAATTTCCAGTCCGTCGCCCGGAGGGTTTCCCTCAGCCAGAAGGCGGCGATTGGGGGGGAGATCGGTTTCGTAACCGGCGGGGAGCTGTTTATAGCCGGCCTTCCCCGGGATGCAGCCCTTCTTCAGGGGGTCAGCCCCGTCTATGCAACTCCGGGGGGCCGCCATATTCTGATGGCCGACGACACTCGTCCCCTGGAGGATACCGCCCGTGTGGCGGCCATGGTTCGTGGGTACCTGTTCGATCTTAGGCTCCAGGCGGCGTTGGACAGCGTGGCTTCCGACGTTTCCATGAGATCCGACTGCGAGGTGAACCTGTGATGCTGTCCCTGATGTTCCTTGTCCTGGCCGGAGAGCCGGTGCTTCTGGATGGGATATCCGCAGTGGTTGGCACTGTGCCCGTTCTTCACTCCGATGTGTTGTCCTTCCTTACGGAGTCGGGCGTGGAGCCCGCCGCCGCCAGGGGCATGGGTCCCGGGGATGTGCTGTACGACGCGGCGTTGTCGGAACTTGTGGACGAAAAGCTCCTGGTGGAAGCCGCCCGGCGTTCCGGGCTGTACCCCACCTCCGCGGAGGTGGGCCGGAGTGTCGAGCAGTTCCTGGACCAGCGGCGGGGGGAGTTTTCCGGGGAGGCGGCCTTCCACCAGGCCTTGGCGGCCTCCGGGCTCACCCTTGCCGCCTACCGTGAACTCCTGCAGACCACCCTTGCCCACAGGATGGCTGCGGAGAACTACGTCAGGACTCTTGGCGGCTCCGCCGGCGTGTTCATATCGTCGGACCCGGCCGAATACCTCCTGGAGAACACCGAGGCCCTTCGGGAGCACATGGGCCTGGTGAACCTGGAGTGGATCTACATGCCTGTCCTTCCCGGAGCCACCGCCGAAGCGGAGAGCCTTCTGGCGAGTATCCGCGGCAGGGTCGAATCCGGGCTGGCCGACTTCGCATCCATGGCCATGGAGTACTCCCAGGACGCCACCGCCCGGACCGGAGGGGATCTGAGCTGGTTCGGCCCCGGCGACATGACTCCGGCCTTCGAAACCAGGGTGGCCGCCCTGTCCCCCGGGGAGATCACCGGCCCCTTCGTAACCCCCTTCGGTGTACATCTGGTGATGCTGACCGACAGGAGCGGCGACAGCCTGAGGGCGAGCCACATCCTGAGACTGGTGCCCCTTGAGGAGGCGGACAGGGAAAGGGTGGAGAACCGGGCCGTCGCCCTGCGGGACTCCCTGACGGCGGGGGGGCTCTCCTTCAGCGACGCCGCGGCCCGGTACAGCCTCGACCCGGAGACCAGGCGCCGGGGGGGCAGCCTGGGCTCTGTCTTCCTGAACGCCTGGGATGAAAGCCTTTCCGGTCCGCTGGGAATGCTGTCTCCCGGGGAGATATCGGCCCCCCTGCCCCTGGAGAGGGGGGGCGCCCTGGCTCTTTTCAGGCTCTCCGAGGACCAGACACCGGATTTTTCCGGCTATTCCAGGGAAAACCTTGAATCCGCCGTGTCCTCCTTCATCTGGCAGAGTTCCTTACGGCGGACCCTCGATTCCCTTCGCGCCGAGATACCGGTCTTCTATCCGGGAGATGAATGAGAATTGACCTTTTTCTGAAGGCCTCCGGCATACTGAAAAGCAGGTCCATGGCCGCCGGAGCCTGTGCAGCGGGCGCCGTCACCGTGAACGGAAAGACCGCCAAGAGTTCATCCGGGGTTGTTCCGGGCTCGATAGTGACGGTGCTCCGTCCCCGGGGGGGCTCCATCACTTTCCGGGTGGACTCGATTCCCGGGTCCGGGAACGTTCCCAGGGCGGACAGGGCTTCACTCTTCACCGTACTGGAGGAAGACCGGAATGCTGATTGACATTCGGGACGCCTCCAAAAGCTACGGCCGCTGGCCCGCCCTGGAGCATGTCAGCCTGCATGTGGCGGCGGGGGAGTTCGTGGTGATTTCCGGGCCCAGCGGGGCCGGAAAGACCACCCTTCTCAGGCTGATCTGGATGGGCGACATGCCCGACAGCGGTGTAGTCCAGGTGGCGGGCTACAGGAGCGACATGATGAAGCCCGGTCACCTTTCACGGCTCCGGAGGCGGATAGGCGTTGTCTTCCAGGACTTCCGCCTTCTTCCGGACAGGACGGTATTCGATAACGTGGCGCTCCCCCTTGTGGTGTCCGGCTCGTCCGGCAGGGCCGTGAGGAAGCGGGTGTTCAGCCTTCTGGCCATGATGGGCCTGAGCCATCGCAGAGACTCTTTTCCCCACCAGCTCGCCGGAGGCGAGCAGCAGAGGGTGGCCATAGCCAGGGCCATGGTGGCCTATCCGGAGATTCTTCTGGCGGATGAGCCCACCGGGAACCTCGACCCCGACGCCACCGCCGGGATCATATCCCAGCTCATGGACATCAACCGCGGGGGAACGGCTGTGGTGATGGCGACCCACGATCCCCGCAGGATTCCCCCGGGAAGCGCCAGGTTTCTGTTCCTCGACGGCGGGAGGCTTACGGACTCAACCGACTGGAGCGATCTGGAGGGAGAGCGGTGAGTATATGGAAGGCCCTGGCCGGGGAAACCCTGGGGCACCTTGGCAGCAGGCCGGGGGCCAGGGCCGTCACCCTGGTGATGGTCAGCCTGGCTTTCGTCGTGTTCAACTCCTTCCTCCTGGTGAGCTGGAACCTCGAGAGGCTGCTCCGGCGGGAAATGCAGGCGGTGAGGATCGAGGCGTTCCTCTCTCCGGAACTCACCCCCGCCGAGGGCAGGGCCCTGGCGGACCTGATCAGCGGCATGGGGGGGGTCAGGTCGGTGTACTACGTATCGGTCCAGGAGGCGGAGGCGCTGTTCCGGGCGGAGATGCCGGAACAGGAGAGGCTTCTGGACCTCCTGTCCGGCAGGTTCATGCTGCCCGCCTCAATACAGGTGGCCCTCGAGCCCGGCTGGGACAACGAGGGGGGGGTCAGGTCCATGGCGGCGACCCTCTCCGCCATGGAGGGGATTTCAGAGGCGGTTTACGGCGAGGAGTTCCTTCCCGGTCTCACCCGGACCGTATCCGCCTTCAGGAAGCTTCTGGTCTTTCTGGGTGCGGTGCTGGCGGTGAGCATAGCCATGGTGGTGGCTTACACCGTTCGGCTCTCCGTGGTGCAGAGGTCCCGCACCGTGGAGATAATGGGCATAGTCGGCGCTCCCGGCTGGTTCATCACCATGCCTTTCTTGATCGAGGGCACCGTCACCGGTCTGGCGGGGGCCCTGGGGGGCCTGCTGATTTCTGCGGTGTTGAGCATGATGCTCCAGGGGGCCGTGGGCCATTCGTTCCTGCCCCCTGGGCTGTTCTGGGCGGTGGTGTTCCTTGGGGGAGCCACCGGCGCCGTGGGGGCGGTTCTGGGCATCAGGCCCGGAAAGGCCGTCATCGGCGGAAAAAGTTAGGGGGAAACGGAATGAGAGTTTTCACGATCCTGCCTCTCGTCGTCGCGGCGGGCCTTTCGGCCCAGGAGCAGGCCCAGGCCGCCGGAGAGGCCGCCCAACCCGGCTGTCTCGGCTCCGGCGGGATAGCCGGTTTTCTGTCCATCATCGCCATGGTGGCCATCTTCTACTTCCTGATAATCAGGCCCCAGCAGAAGCAGCAGAAAAAGCTCAACGAGATGAGAGATGCCATGAAACGCGGCGACAGCGTGGTCACCGCGGGGGGAATCCACGGTGTGGTCACCAACATCAAGGGAGCCGTGGCCACGGTGAGGATCGCCGAGGGCGTGAAGGTGGACGTTGACAAGACGTCCCTCACGGTGGTGGAAGACTCCCGGGAAACGGACGAACCGGACGTGAAATGAGGGATATCGTCCTTTACGGTCATGATGTGCTGAGGGAGCGGTGCCGTCCCCTGGAGCCCGGCCGGGACGACGATTTCCTTGAAATCCTTTTGACCGACATGAGGGCCGTCCTCCGGGAGTACAACGGTTTAGGGCTGGCGGCGCCCCAGGTCGGGGAGCCCGTCCGGGCGTTCATCGCCGGGGACGACACCGGGCTTCCGCTGGCGGGGCACACCGTCTTCTTGAACCCGGAACTCGAACCCTTCGGGCCCCGGGTCCGGGCCGAGGAGGGATGCCTGAGCTTCCCCGGCGTATGGGCGGATGTGGAGAGAAGCCACGGTGTGGTCATCCGGGCCTTGGACAGACGCTGGGAACCCGTGACCCTGGAACTGACGGGCATGGCCGCCAGGCTGGCCCAGCACGAGTTCGACCACCTGGAAGGGGTTCTCCTGGTTGACAGGATGGGAATGGTGAAACGGAGGCTTCTGCGCAGCCGGCTGAAGAGGATTCAGGAGGGCGGTTGCTGAGGCTGCTGTTCCTTGGTTCCTCCGATTTCGCCGTGCCGGTGCTGAAGACCCTGGCCGGCGCCGGGGAAATGGTTGTGGAGGCGGTGGTCACCAGGCCGGACAGCCGGGCGGGCCGGGGAAGAAAACCCTCCTGCACCCCCGTGGCCCTCGCCGCCGCCGGGCTTGGCCTCAGGGTGATAAAACCGGCGAAGCCGACTCCGGAAAACCTGGGCAATCCCGCGGTGGACGCGATGGTCAGCGCCGCCTACGGTTGCTGGCTTCCCGGCGCCCTCCTCCGGTCGTCCCCCTTGGGGGTGGTCAACATCCATCCTTCCCTCCTCCCGGAATTCCGGGGGGCGGCGCCGGTGGCCAGAACCATCCTGGCGGGGAAAACGGTGACCGGCGTCTCCTTCATGGTCACCGATACGGGCTGGGACACCGGGCCCCTGCTGCGGTCCGTGCGAACCCGGGTCCTCCCCGGCGAGACCGCCGGCGAACTCTCCGCCAGACTGGCGCTCATCGCCGCCGAACACGTGACGGAGGTGCTCAGGGACTATTCCCAGGGGCGGCTCGAACCGGTACCCCAGGCGGGGGAGGGCACCTATGCCGGGAGGATTTCCCGGGAGGACGCCCGGCTGGACTGGACCCGATCCGCCAGGGAGCTGGAGAGGGCGGTGAGGGCCTTCAACCCATCTCCCGGGGCATGGACCCTCTTCATGGGAAAGGTTCTGAAGGTCAGCCGCGCCCGCAGGGTTGACGGGTCCGGGACGCCGGGAACCTTCACCCGTTGCGGGGACAGGCTTCTGGCGGCGACGGCGGAGGGAATGCTGGAGCTGCTGGAGGTGCAGCCCGAGTCCGGCCGGGTCATGGACGCCGGTTCCTTCCTCCGGGGTGTAAGGGAGATTCCCGGGTCGTGAGCGGGAACAGGCTGCCCGGCCTCTTCTGTCTCCGGGTGAAGGTGTTCTACCTTGTCCTGAAGCTCCTGGAGGCTCTGAACCTTGTGGACAGGGAGGAGCCGGAGAAAAGGGTCGTCGCCGCGGTGAACCGGAGGATTCTTAAATCCGGCTTCAAGTCACGGCCCGAGGGATTGCTTCTGCTTCTTCCCCACTGCCTGCAGTTCCACGGCTGCCCCCACAGGGTAACCTTCGCCATTGACAACTGCCGTAAGTGCGGGCAGTGCCCCATAGGAGGCCTCTCGGCCCTCTCTACGGAGCTGGGGGTGTCGGTGGGGATCGCCACCGGTGGAACCCTGGCCCGGAGGCTGCTCAGGGAGAGGAACCCGGAAATAGTGCTGGCGGTCGCCTGCCCCAGGGATCTGGGCCAGGGGGTTCTCGATGCGCTTCCCGTTCCGGTCCTTGGGGTGACCAACCTGCGTCCCCACGGGGACTGCTTTGACACGGAGGTTCCCCTGGACGAGGTCAGGGACATGATTCTCCGGGTGATGTCCGACGAGCGGGGCTTTTCACGTGCCGTATCCCCACAGGGGTTTCCGGAGGTATAAGTACCGAATGAAAAATACAGCCGAAAAAGCATCAATTTTCGGCTGAATGCCCCCGTAATTGTAATCATAGGCATTGGGTTGTCCGGCCTGTCCGCAAGGCGGATCACTCCCATACCTCCCGACGACTGTGCCGCCTATGCCGGCGGATGGTCGGCCGCCGGGGAGGGGTTGAACCCCTGCTCTCTCCCGGATGCGGTGTCCAGCTCAGACAGGGCGGGCATGGTTCACCGTCGGTGCCTGTCCGATAGTTTACGGCCGTTACGGTTTACCGCCCGTCCCGCTCCTTGCCGTACCCTTTGCGAAGCCGCCGACGGTCGAGGCGGTCATGCACCCGGTCGCATCCGCCCGGTTCATCCCGCCCGCGTCTTTCCGGGGGAGCGGTGCCGCACACTCGATTACCTGCACCACGGGGGCCGTCGTCCTTGCGGCGATGTACGCCCGGAAGGGGCGGCTCAAGCGCAGCGGGTCCCGGGCGCAGCTCCGGCAGCGCCGGGCCGCCCCATAATGCACAACACCGTCTCCGCCGATCCTTGCGGAGCGCTTGCGTCGTCCTCCGCACGCCTTGTCGGGAGGAACGCCCTTCTCAGCCGATCGTCTCTTCCAGGAGGGTCACGGTACGGGCGAACAGGGCCGCTGCGGTGTCCACCGGCTCCGAAGACTCCAGGTCAATGCCTATCCCCCTGAGCTGATCCAGGGGAGGTCTGCTCCGGCCGCCTCCCAGGAACTCCATGTACCTGCCCACATAGCTTCCGTCGCCGCCAAGAATGGCTTCTCCCGCGGTCACCGCCGCGGCCATGCCGGTGGAGTACTTGTAAACGTAGAAGTTGTAGTAAAAATGGGGGATCCGGGCCCACTCCGTTCCTATCATGGCGTCGCTGTCGTCCCAGGAGAAGGCGTCTCCGTGATAGGCCTTCACCAGCGAGTAGTAATTCTCCCTGAGGAAGTCCGGCGTCAGCACCCCGCCCGCCTCGACGTGTTCGTTTATCAGCAGTTCAAACTCGGCGAACATGGCCTGCCGGAAGAGGGTGGACCGGAAGCCGTTCACGAGGTGGTCCAGCAGCGGCACCAGCTCTCCGGGGCCGGAGGCTCTCTTCACCAGGTAGTCGAAGAGCAGCTGCTCGTTTGTTATGCTGGCAACCTCGGCCAGGAGGATGGGGTAGTCCGCGTCCTGGTAGGAACGGTTCTTCCTTGAGAAGTAGCTGTGCATGGAGTGGCCCGCCTCATGGGCCATGGTGAACACCGAGTCCAGGGTGCCGGTGAAGTTCAGAAGCATGTACGGGGGGCTGTCGTAGCATCCGCTGGAGTATGCGCCCGAACGCTTGCCCATGTTTTCGTACCGGTCTATCCACCGGTTCCTTATTCCATCCGCCAGCACCTGCCCATAGACTTCGCCCATGGGTTTCACCGCGCCCAGCACCAGGTCCGTCGCCTCCTGGAAGGAGTAGCGTTTGGGGCTTTCGGAGGCTATGGGGGCGTACAGGTCGTACATGGAGAGCCGGTCGAGCCCCATCACCCGGCTCTTGAGCCGATAGTAGCGGTGGAGGACGGGCAGGTTCCGGTGGATCGCGGATATCAGCTCCCGATAGACCGTGCCGCTCACCCGGTCGTTGAAAAGGGAGGCTTCCAGGGCGGAGGGGAAGTTCCTGGCTCTGGCGTTGAATATCTGGGCCTTCACCTGGCCCTCCAGAAGCGCCGCCAGGGTGGCGGTGTTTCCGGCGAGTTCCCTGTAGAAGCCGTGGTAGGTGTTCCTGCGGACCTCCCTGGAACCTTCCGTGAGAAGCCTTATGAAACTGCTGTTGGTGAGTTTTACCGTGGAGCCGTGGTCGTCGGACACTTCCGGAAGCCTGGCGGGCATCTCGACGTTGGTGAGCTTGCCCGAGGCTCCGCTGAAGCAGCGGGCGACCTCGGCGGCCCTGGCCATCAGTTCCTCCCTGGGGGCGTCCAGGATGTGGGGCCTGGCCCTGAGTGTTTCGTCGAGCCATATCCTGTAGGGCGCCAGGATATCCATGGCCAGCCATTCGTCCATGGTCTCCGGGGGAACTGCCAGGATCTCGGGGGCCAGATAGCTGGTTTCGGCCGCCAGCCCGGTGTACAGCGCGGCGGCTTTCTCGAACATTTCCACGGCTCCGGAGTCGGAAAGGTCCTGGTCCTGCCGGAGGTGGGCGTACACGTACAGCTTTTCCACCGTTCTCTGGGCGTTGAGGAACTGCTCCAGGGCCGCCACAAGGTTCTCGGGGGAGGAACCGAGGGTTCCCTTCCACCGGGCGCACTGTTTGGGGAGCCCCGAGGCCTTCTTCAGGGCCTCGGCCCAGCTCCGGTCGGAATCGTACATCGGTGTCAGGTCCCAGGTGTCCTCCACCGGGACGTCGCTTCTTCTGGAAGGGGTATCGGTCATCGCACGCCTTTCATGGAGCGGGACATGAATTTTTCCATGTTCACCGCCACTCTCTCGTGAAGGCCGGAACCGACTTCCCTGTCGCCGCAGCGGACGGCGACCCGGAACAGGATGGTCCGGCCGCTGATTTCCACAACCCTGCTCTCCACCGTGACCTCGGCGCCGATGAAGGCCGGGGCGGTGTGCCTCACGTCAACCCGGGTGCCCACCGTGGTATAACCCTCCGGCAGATGCTTCTGTACCGCCTCCCGGCTGGCGCACTCCATCATGGCGATCATCCACGGGGTGGAGAGGACCTCCACGCCTCCGGAGTCCATGGCGAGGGCGGACATGTGGGGCTCCACGGGCCTTTTGACCGACACGCCGGCATTGATGGCCGAAGAGATGTCCAAGGTTTCTCCCTTCGATTTCAGGGGGGTGAATATATGCCTTCCCGCCTCAGGGCTCCCGGTGTTTACCGGCAAGGGACAGGCGACGCATCGCTGAGTTCATGACCGACCGCAGTTCCTCGAGCCTTTCCCTGCCGTGGAAGTCGGGGACGGCGCAGCAGACCATGAGCCCCGCCGGGCTTTTCCCGTTGGAGATGGGAAGCAGGGAAAGCTCCCCGGAGCATGGGCCGTTCTGAGGCCACCCGGCTATGCCGGAGGCGTTGGTGTAGAGGGGCGAGGAAGGGTTCAGGGGTATCCCGCCGATTTCAGGCGGCAGCCCGGCTCCCGCTACGAGGGTATAGCCGTCGTTACAGTTCCGGTACACCCCCGCCGCCACGGGGCCGGCCACCTCCCGCATGGCGTCAATCATCACCTTTGCCGCGTCCTCGAAGGAGAAGGCGTTGTTCATCTCCTCAAGGACCCTGATTCTGAAGGGTGACCTGAAGTACTCCATGAAGGGCCACTGGAGTATTTCCAGTACCCCCTCTCCTTCGGAGCCGTTCAGAAGGGGAACCGCCGTGATGAGCCTTTCGCCCCGGGACAGCCCATGGGTCACCAGGGAGGAGGGGCGCCTTTCCCTGAGGGCTTTCACCGCCGGGCACTCGTCGCGGCAGGGGGGGACGCCGGCGAAGACCCGATCGCAGGACAGGCCCCTGGCGCGCTCCAGGCTCACCCCCAGGAACACCTCCGCCGCGGGGTTCATCCAGGTGATGTGAAGGGAATCGTCATAGGTGATCGCCGGTTCCAGAATGTCTTCCAGCGCCACGAGCAGATCGTCGGCCCGGGAAATATCAGGCAACCTGAAGCAATCCTTTCGCCCCTCCGGGTTCTCCCGATTCAATATGCTCAAGCCGCAACGGAGGCGCAATGCCCGGAAACGGTCAGGGGCGGCGTTCTCACCGGAAGACGGGTTTCCCTTTCGAAGACGGAACCTCACCGGAAGGAGAGGGTGACCGGTACTTCGCCCGGAACCCCCGCCACGTCGCCGGGGCCGTTCCGGAGGACGGTCCGAAAGGCACGGCGGTCGCGGCGATGACCGTTTCGAAGAGGTTCGAGGCCCGATCATGGCCGGGGGAGGGAACTCCGTCGGCCCGAATCAATGAAGACGTCATGTCGCGGATGGAGGAACCTTGTCCAGGGATCGCGGGTGCAGTCTCTGGAGACGAGCCTTGGAGAGTTCCCTCGGAACGGGCGGTGGCGGGGAAGGCTTCAGGGGCTCAGTGGTCGCAGGCGTTTTCCCCGAGGCTCAGGGTGCCCTGAAGGTACGACCGGGCCAGAGTCTCCGGGGTCTCCCTGGGGGCGCCCACCAGCACCTCGATGCCCTGGTTCTTGAACAGGTTCTGCGCCCTCTGACCCATGCCCCCGGCAATGACTACCCTGGCTCCCTTTTCCGCCAGCCATGGGGGGAGAAGTCCCGGCTGATGGGGAGGGGCCGGAAGGTCCACCCTGCCGGTGACGGTTCCGGTGGAAGGATCGACATCCAGCAGGGCGAAGGTCTCACAGTGCCCGAAATGGAGGGCGAGCCTGCCTTCCGCCAGGGGTACGGCGATTTTCATACGGGAATCCTTCTGTTCAGGGTTTGAGGTCCAGTGTGTTCCATACTTCCACGATGTCGGCGGCGCACTGCGTTTCCGCCTCTACGGGGGTCAGCCCGGCGATCTGGGCCCGGGTGACCCCGTCATCGTACCTTATTCTGCCCGCGGGAACGGCCCCGGCCTCCAGGGCCGCCGCTTCGATACGCCGGGTCATGTCCGGGTTAAGGTCCCACTTGTTCACGGCGACATGGGACCGAATCCCGAAGTGGGCCGTCAGCTCCAGGGCCCTTTTCAGGTCGTGTTCGCCGGAAACGGTGGGCTCCGCCACCAGCAGCGCCCGATGGGCCCCCGTCAGGGAGGCGATCACCGGACAGCCCACCCCCGGCGGGCCGTCCACTATCACCAGGTTCCTGTCTTCCTCCACGGCCAGTCTGGCCGCCTCCCTCCTCACCAGGGAAACCAGCTTTCCGGAGTTCTCCGCGGCGATTCCCAGCCGGGCGTGGACCATGGGGCCCACCCTCGTGTCCGAGATCATCCATCGGCCGCAGACCCTCTCCGGGAAGTCTATCGCGCCGGCGGGACAGAATCGCACGCATACTCCGCACCCTTCACAACCGTTGGGATCCACGAAGTACACCGCGTCTCCCGGGGCCGTGACCACCCGACCCACCGCTCCGTACCGGCACAGGTCCATGCACTTGCCGCACCCCGTGCAGTCCTCTCCCCGGACCACCGCCAGCCTTCCGCTTTTGAAGGTATGGCTTTCCCTGACCTGTGGAGCCAGAAGGAGGTGCAGGTCCGCGGCATCCACGTCGCAGTCGGCCACCAGAGGTCTTTTCGCCAGGACGGCCAGGGAAGCGGCAATGCTTGTTTTCCCGGTGCCGCCCTTGCCGCTGATGATTACCAGCTCACGAATCAAAATGCTTCTCCAGTTCCGCCCGGAGCCCGGCGAACAGGTCCCGGAGCCCGGGAAAGGAGTCCGCCAGAAGTTCACCCCGGGAATAGGCTTCGGCGTAGCGCCGGTCGTCCGGTATCTCCATGAGAAGGGATATGCCCCGGGAAGAGCAGAACTCGTGAACTCTGCGGTCTCCCGAGCCCGACCGGTTCAGTACCACGCCGAAGGGCATTCCAAGTTCCTTCACGGTTTCCACGGCCAGTTCCAGGTCGTTCAGGCCGAAGGGGGTGGGTTCGGTGACCAGAAGCACCATGTCCGACCCTTTCATGGCGGTGATCACCGGACACGAGGTTCCCGGAGGGCAGTCTATGATGCAGGGGAGTTCGGAGGATGCCCTGAGTTTCACCTGCCTGATCAGGGGGGGAGCCATGGCCGCACCCACGTCCAGACGGCCTCGGATTAGCGTGATGTCACCGGCCCCGAGGGTCTCGATCACCCCGATCCGGTGTTCCCTTTCGGTGATGGCCTTCACGGGGCAGAGCATGGCGCACCCCCCGCAGCCGCGACACATCTCGGGGAAGACCATGGCGGTCCCTCCGGCGCAGGCGATGGAGTTGTATTCGCAGAAGGCCGAGCAGATGCCGCAACCGGTGCACAGCGCCTCGTCCACGGCCGGAACCGGCATCCCGGCGATTTCCGTTGCCAGTGTCTCACCCTTCAGGAACAACCCGGCGTTGGGGGATTCCACATCGCAGTCCAGCAACTGGACCGGGCCGTTCCATACCCGGGCGAGGTTCACCGCCACGGTTGTCTTTCCCGTGCCGCCCTTTCCCGAAGCGACCGCCAGCCTCACGAAGAATCCCTTCGGTAGAAGAGCCTGCAGAAGCAGTGCCCCGTGGATTCTATCTCTTCCTTCCATTCCGGGCACGGACAGGTGGTGTCGGTGTCGGTGTTCAGGGGGTGGGACTGCTTGCAGGGGCAGAACCTTGCACCGGTCAGGACGAGGTTTTCGGTCATGAGCCCCGCCACCTTCTCGAGCCTTTCGGTGTCCGGGTTCAGCGTCAGCCCCTCTCCGGAGGCGATCCGGCGGAAGTCCTCAAGGAGAGCCAGGTACTCCTGGTGATGCGAGGTCCATTGGTTCATTGCCAGTGACCCTCCCGGTCCGGCCCCTCCGCGGGGGACAGCTCGCCCTTCTGAAGGGCTTCCAGGGCTTCCGCTACCGTTGCGAGGCTTGTGTTGTACACCGTGATCCCGGCCCTGGCGAGAACGCTGTACGCCTTTGGGCCGCAGTGCCCGGTGACCACCGCCGAAACCCCGGCGTCGCCCAGGTTCTGGGCCGACTGGATGCCGGCTCCCTGGGCCGCATTGTAGTTCTGGGTGTTGGAGATGTACTCCACGGAGCGGTCGTCGGTATCGTAGATGAGAAACCCGGGAGCCCGTCCGAACCGGGGGTTCAGAGGGGAGTCCAGGGTTTTACCGGAGGTTGTGAAAGCGATTTTCAAAGCTCATCCTTTCATGGAAGTACCGCCCCGGTCGCCCGGGGCGGTTTCCGGCCGTGCCGTCAGGAGGTTTCGTCCTTCTCCATCGCGGAGAGGCGTTCCCTGATCGAATCGAGTTCCGCCTGAAGCGCTTCGGCGCGGCTGTTGAGGTAGTCCCTCTCGGCTTCGGGGACAGGGGCGGCCTGCTGAGGGGCCCAGCCCCGGAAGCATCCACGGCCCCTGCCGAAGCCCATTCCTCCGAATCCGCCCCGGCTACCGAACCCGGGGATGGAGAAACCTGCGCAGAATCCCATCCTGCGCCCTGTCATGGGACCCATCCCCCTGGGCCCCGTTCTGTCTCCTCTGGGCATATCAATGCCTCCTTTCCATCATTTTCGTCATGGGAGCGCCGCACAGGGGGCACTCCCTCTGTCTGCAGGGCGTACCGGGAACCTGTGCCTCACGGTGCCCGCACGCCCGGCAGAAACATCCGCCGGAACACCTTCCCGCCCCCGGTCCTCCGGACCTTTTTCCGCCCATGCCTCCCCGGCGGCGGAAGCCACGGCAGCCCGGCATCAGGAAGCTCTCGTCCCGGGGAAGCCTTCCGTCCAGCCATGCGGCGATCACCTCATCCAGCTCGCCCGTCACGAAGGCGATCACGCGGATGCCTCGGGAGACAAGGAACCAGCGGGCGGGGCCGGTCACGGCGCCGCACACCAGGATTTCAACCCGGCGGTCCGCCAGAAAGCCCGCCTTTGTGGAAGCATGCCCCTCGGGAAGCTCCAGGGTTTCCCTTTGGAGAACCGGTTCTTTTCCGGATTCCACGATGCAGACCCTCCCGGCTACGTCGAAAACCGGGGCGATCCTGTTTTCCCAGACGGCGAAGGCTGCTTTCATGATCCCTTACCTCCCACCGGTATATGAAGCACGAAGGGTGCCAACCGGCGGAGTGAAGCCTGAAACCTCATAATGCTATGATATGTATGATTTTACCGATGAACGGCCCGCGGGGGTGGCGTTGCAAATACGCAACATAACCGGCGAGATGTGTCGCAGAAGCGCTACGTATCCTCGCCGGAATCGTCCCGCGGCTCTTTCGAATCCGGAAGCAGCCCCAGTTTTTTCATCCGCCGGAACAGGGTGCTTCTGTGGATTCCCAACTCCCGGGCGGCGGCTTCCCGGTTCTGCATGTTCCTGTCCAGGGCGGCCCTGATTAGGGAGGCGTCCAGTATCCTGTGGGCCGTGACGCTCCCCGGAGAAGGGGAGGGGAGGGAGATCTCCCTCCTCATCTCCCCCGGGAGATGTTCGATGCCGATGGGGCCGTCGCCGCAGAGGATGAAGGCCCTCTCGATCACGTTCTCGAGTTCCCGGATGTTACCCGGCCAGTGGTGGGCCATGAACAGGGACAGGGCCTCGGGGGAGACCCCCGATACATGCCTGCCCTGAAGGAGGTTGAACTTTTCCACGAACCTGGACGCCAGAAGGGGGATGTCCTCCCTCCGGTTCCTGAGGGGGGGGAGTTCCAGCCTGACCACGTTGATCCTGTAGTACAGGTCCTCCCGGAAGGCGCCCTGAAGCATCCGCTCCCGAAGGTCTCGGTTGGTGGCGGCTATTATCCTGGCGTCGGAGGTTTCGGAGGACACCGATCCGAGGGGCTCGAAGGTCTTCTCCTGGAGGACCCTGAGAAGCCGGACCTGCAGGGCGGGGCTGACCTCGCCGATTTCGTCAAGGAACAACGTTCCCTTCCGGGCCGCGGCGAAGCGCCCGGGCTTGTCCCTGAGGGCTCCGGTGAAGGCGCCGGCCTTGTACCCGAACAGCTCCGATTCCAGAAGGGTGTCCGGAAGCGCGCCGCAGTTCACCGCCACGAAGGGGCCGCCGCTCCTGGGGCTCAGGGAGTGGATGGTTCCGGCGAGCATTTCCTTACCGGTCCCCGTCTCCCCCAGGATGAGCACCGTGCTGGGGCTGGCGGCGACCAGGGGCAGCACCTCGAAGATACGCTGCATCAGAGGGCTTCTGCTGTCCATGTCGCCGACGGTGTACTTGCCCTCCAGCTCCCGGCGCAGGGCTTCAACCTCCGACAGGTCCCGGAAGGTCTCCACTCCGCCGGTGACCCTTCCGGAGGAATCCCTCAGCACCGCGGTGGAGGTGCTGACGGGTATCCTTCCGCCGTCGGCGTCCACGATGTACCCCGTCTTGCCCACC
This sequence comes from Candidatus Fermentibacterota bacterium, assembly GCA_029571005.1. Taxonomy (GTDB): domain Bacteria; phylum Fermentibacterota; class Fermentibacteria; order Fermentibacterales; family JCC-6; genus UBA6080. Next base: position 11,668 of record JAKPTG010000001.1, on the reverse strand, counting down.
ACCGGCCGCCCCGTCTTCATGGTCTCCCTCAGGGCGCATTCCGACTCGCACATGCTGCACCGGAAGACTTCCGAGCAGAGCCTTCCCAGGGCCTCGTCCCTTGGAACCCCCGTGATCCGCTCGGCGGCGCGGTTGAAGGAGGTGATCCTCCATTCGGAGTCCACCGTGAAGACGCCGTCGGAGATGCTCTCGAGTATCGCCTCGGTGGGGTCGGACTCCCGCGGGACTCTTCTGCGGCCCACTTCAAAAGGCTCCTTTCCGCAGGGGATGCTCCGTTTCAATCATAGCGCCGCCCCGGGGAAACCGGAACCCCGCAGGAGGCAGGGAAGCACGGGGGCTTGACGGATTTAGGAGCATCTAAAATATTTCTCTATTCGTCCTGACCGATCATGGAGGAGAAACATTGACGGTTCCTCTCAGCGCAAGCCTGGAAGACTACCTGGAGGCGATTTTTCACGTCATCCGGGAAAAGGGCGAGGTGCGCCCCGGGGACATCGCCGAACGCCTCGGGGTGAGCGGAGCTTCGGTTACGGGAGCCCTCAGGTCTCTGGCGGGCAGGAACCTGATCACTTACACGCCCTACGGCGAAATCGGCCTCACTTCCGCCGGAAGATCCGCGGCGGGAGACGTGGTCAGGCGTCACGAGGTCCTGAGGGATTTCTTCGTGAAGGTGCTGGCGGTGGAGCAGTCCCACGCGGATCAGGCGGCCTGCCGCATGGAGCATTCGGTTTCCCGGGACATACTGGAAAAGTTCGTGAGGTTCGTGGAGTTCATAGATCTATGCCCCCGGGGCGGGAAGCTCTGGCTCGAGGGTTTCAGCCGAAAATGCGATTACGGCCGGGATCATGGGCAGTGCGAAACCTGCGTATCCGAGGCGATGGAGAAGGTGAGGAAGACTGCGGTGTCGAAGGAGGAAGGAAAGAGGATGAAACTGCGTGATCTCAAACCCGGGGAGAGGGGAAAGGTGTCTTCCATAGGCCCCGGCACGCCTGCCGTGCGCAGGATGGTGGAGATGGGGGTGACCCGGGGTACCCTCGTGGAGGTGGAGAGGGTCGCCCCCCTGGGCGACCCGGTGGAGATAAAGGTGATGGGCTACCATCTCTCCCTGAGGCGGGACGAAGCCGAAGGCATAGAAGTGGAAAGGATCTGAAAGGGATATGCCCCTCACCCTGATACAGCCCGGAAGGTCCGTCAGGATAGTTTCCGTGAACGCCGGATCGGGTCTTCAGGGCAGGCTTTCCGCCCTGGGGCTGGTTCCCGGCGCGGAGGTCACCGTCCTTCAGAACTGTCTGCGGGGGCCTTTCATACTGGGGCTCGGGTGCGGCGGAAGGATAGCCCTGGGGCGCGGTGTCGCCAACAGGATAGAGGTAGAGTGATTTTTTTACCCGCAACTTTAGGCTTACCTAAAGCGCCCCCCCGGAAAACTGAGAAAGGTTGAGGTATCCATGAAATCACGACTCACGGTTGCCCTGGCGGGCAACCCCAACTCGGGCAAAACCACCATCTTCAACGGTCTGACCGGAGCCCGGCAGCACGTGGGCAACTACCCCGGCGTCACCGTGGAGCGGAAGGAGGGCACCCTCCGCTACGGAGACACGGAAATGACCGTGGTTGACCTCCCCGGAACCTACAGCCTCACCGCTTACTCGGTGGAGGAGCTGGTGGCAAGGAACTTCATCATCGAAGAGAAACCCGACGTGGTGGTGGACATAATAGATGCGTCCAACCTGGAGAGGAACCTGTACCTGGCGGTGCAGCTCATGGAACTGGGGACTCCCCTGGTCCTCTGTTTCAACATGAGCGACATGGCGGCGGCCAAGGGATTGAGCTTCGATCAGGAAAAACTCTCCCGCTTCTTCGGAGCGCCCATAGTGAACACCATCGGCCACAAGGGTGAAGGTCTGAAGGAACTTCTGGCAAGGGTGGAAGAGGTCGCCCGCCGGGGAGTTCAAGGCCCGGTTTCCGAGATCGGCTACGGCCGGGAGATCGAAGCGGAGCTGAAGACCCTCGTACGGCTTCTGGAAGAGGAGAATCAGATTCCCGAGGGGTACAGCCCGCGCTGGCTGGCCCTGAAGCTTCTGGAGAACGACAGGGAAGTCGGGGCTTTGGTGTCCTCCCCGGCGATCCGGGCCCAGGTGGAGAAGAGCGCCAAGCGCCTACGGGGCATTCTGGGCGAGGATCCCGAGACGGCCATTGCTGCGGGAAGGTACGGCTTCATCTCCGGCGCGTGCCAGGAAGCGGCGGTCTCCTCGGTCGAGTCCCGACACAGTTACTCGGACAAAATCGACTCGGTGGTCACCAACCGGGTGCTGGGCATTCCCCTCTTCCTGGCGCTCATGTTTCTGGTCTTCCATCTGACGTTTACCGTCGGAGACCCTTTGATGGGGCTGATCGAGACGGGCTTCGGATGGCTCGGGGACGTGGTTGGCGGGTTGTGGCCCGAGGGGTCCGGGAGTCTGCTCCGTTCCCTTCTGGTGGACGGGATCATAGGCGGTGTGGGCGGCGTGGTGGTGTTCCTGCCCAACATCCTGCTGCTGTTTCTGGCCATATCCATTCTGGAGGATTCCGGTTACATGGCCCGGGCCGCGTTCATCATGGACAGGCTGATGCACAGGATCGGGCTTCACGGCAAGAGCTTCATTCCGATGCTCATAGGCTTCGGCTGCACCGTTCCGGCGATCATGGCCACCAGGACCCTGGAGAACCGGAGGGACAGGCTGACCACCATGATGGTGGCGCCTCTCATGAGCTGCGGCGCCAGACTTCCCATCTACTCTCTGATAATCCCCGCCTTCTTCCCCGGTAACTGGCACGCGCCGCTGCTCTGGATCATTTACGTAACGGGAATAGTCCTGGCGATTCTGGCCGCCAAGCTCCTCCGGAGCACGGTACTGAAGGGGGAATCGGCCCCCTTCGTCATGGAGTTGCCCCCCTACCGGATGCCCACGTTGAAGGGCGTTCTCATACACATGTGGGAGCGGGCCGGGATCTATCTGAAGAAGGCCGGCACGGTGATCCTTGGGGTGTCAGTGCTGCTCTGGGCCCTTACCACATTCCCCCGCCCCAGTGAGGCCGACACCGCCCGTTTCGATGCGGCGAGGGAGGAGATTCTCGCCGGCGGCCACGCCGAAGAAGAGGAACTCCTGGAGCAGGTGGACTTCCGGGAGGCTGAAGCCGCCCTGCGACACAGCTGGGCCGGAAGGATAGGCGTAATGATGGAGCCTGTGATAAGGCCCATGGGGTTCGATTGGAGGATTGGAACCGCCCTGATAGGCGCCTTCGCCGCCAAGGAGGTCTTCGTGGCCCAGTTGGGGATCGTCTATTCGGTGGGGGAGGCGGACGAGGATTCGGACTCCCTCAGGGATAAGCTCCGGGAGAACTACAGTCCCCTGGCCGCCCTGAGTATCATGCTGTTCAACTTGGTAAGCGCCCCTTGCATGGCCACTATCGCGGTCACCCGCAGAGAGAGCAATTCCTGGGGGTGGGCTCTCCTGCAGCTGGGCGGTCTCACCGTTCTGGCATGGGTGGTGTCCACGGTGGTCTTTCAGGGGGGCGTCCTGCTGAACCTTGGGATTTGAGAGCCCCGACAGGAGGGGGATGCGCCCATGGAAACGGCGGTGGTTGTCCTGATGACGGCGGCTGCGGCGGTCTTCGCCGGAAGGAACCTCCTGAAAACCCTCAGGGGGGAGGATTCCTGCCCGGGAGGCTGCTCCGGCTGCCCCATGAACTGTTCCGAGAAAGACGGGGAGAACCGTTGATGAAAACTGTGACCGTAGGTATCTGCACCGTGGCTCCGATGCTGTTTGCGGCCGGAGCGTACGCCGGAGGAATAGAAGGTATCCAGTGGGGGGCTTCCGCGGTGACGGTTGTCCAGGGGACGACAGGCATGGCCCTTGAGGGGGATTCGATAGAGGCCACGGCCTCGCTGGACATGGAAGCTTCGTGCGCCGCGGGAGACAACGGGCTTTTCTTCGTACTGCTGGAGGCCGGTGCCGGCGCCGGGTGCGACGGACGCCTGGAATCTCTTCACGGGCTGAACGCCGCTGCGGACGACAATGGAAACGCAAGGCTCGGCGAACTCTGGTATCAGCATTCCTGGATGGACGGATCGGTCGCCCTCAGGGCCGGGATGGTCAACCCCGGATCGGCGGGCTTCGACGGCAACGATGTCGCCGGAGGAGAGGCGGAGCAGTTCCTGTCCGGGGCCTTCGTGAACAGCCCGGTCATCGCTTTCCCGGACAACGGGTTCGGTATCGTCGCCACCGCGGCCCCGGTGCGGATGCTCGAGATCGGGCTGGCCCTGCAGGATGCGGAGGCTTCCTGGAGCGGTATAGGGGAAGCGGTTTTCGGCATGGCGGAGCTGCGGCTGACTCCTGAAATCGGAGGGCTTGCCGGGAATTACCGGGTGTACGGGTGGCTCAACGGCGCGGATCACCAGCTCATCGCCTCGCCGGAGGAAGAACCGGCGGGCAACTCCGGCTTCGGGATCTCCTTCGACCAGCATGTCACGGAAGCCATCGCCCTTTTCTGCCGGTACGGGTTTCAGGACCGGTCCGTATCCCGGTTCTGCAGCGCCTGGAGCGCGGGGGCGCAGTGGTCCGGCCTTGCGGCCGCCCGGCCCGACGATGTGCTCGGGGTCGCCTTCGGCTCGGGAACCGTCGGTGATGATTACGCTGAAGCCAACCCCGACGTCCCGTGGGAGAACGAATACCACGGAGAACTGTACTACCGGATAGGTGTGGGGGGCAACTTGGCCGTAACCCCCGATGTTCAGTGGATCCGCAACCCCGGAGGGGTATCCACCGCCGATGATGTGACCGCCCTGGGCCTGAGGATGCATCTGGCCTTCTGACGGAGCGCCGCCGGAGGGGAATCGGCTCCGGTCGTTTCCCCTCCGTTCCGGAACAGGGGCATAGGGTGTTTTCTTAGAAGGAAGACCGGAATGAAAAAACGAAGTAAAACATCGGTTCTGAAACGCCTTCTTCCATACGCCGGCAGGAAAGCTTACATGCTGTATGCGGCGATGTTTTTTTCCGCCCTGTCGGGGGTTCTGGTGCTGATGCCCATGATCTATATCCACCGGATTGTAAGCGGGATTATTTTGAGCGGCAGTGTCGAAGGGGTTCCAGTACGGCACTATGCAATTCTGGCGGCGAGCTTTGCGGCCGCGGGATTGCTGCTCTACTTCCTTGCGCTGTTGGTGTCCCACCTTTTTGCCTTCGAGGTGGAGGCGAACATCGTGAAGCTCAGCGTGAAAAAGATGATGGCTAAGCCTTTAGGCTTTTTTGCCAACCGCGAGAGCGGCAACCTGCGCAGGACCATCGTCGATGGAGCGGCGGAGACCCACACCATGCTGGCACACCAGCTGCCCGATTTGGCGATGACCATCGTCTCACCCATCGTGCTGTTGGTGTTCTTCTTCCTTTTCGACTGGCGATTAGGGTTGGTGAGCCTTATCCCCATGTTGGTTGGCATGGTGTTGATGGGTACCATGAGCAGCAAAGAAAACATGAAAATGCGGAACGAGTACTACGAGGGGCTTGCCAAACTATCCGCCGAATCGGTGGAGTACGTGCGTGGTATACCGGTGGTGAAAACCTTTGCCCAAAGTGTGGAGAGCTTTGACCGACTCTATTCGCTCATTGTAAAGATGAAAGATATGGTAGTACGGTGGAGCATGAGTTTCAAGGATAAAATGTCACTTTTTGAGGCGGTTTCGAGTTCGACGGCGTTTTTCCTCGTTCCCACCGCCATCCTGCTCATCGGCACGGGTGGCGATTTGCGGCAAACGCTTGGCAACAGCGTGATTTACCTGTTGATCGGCCCCGTTTTCGGCATTTTTATAATGCGCAGTGCGACCATTCAAACATTTACCTATTTCGCCGAGCTGGCGTTGGACAAGATCGATGATGCCTTGAAATACGATGAGCTTTCTTACGGCGGCAATACGGTAGCCGGAGAGGGGTTGGAGTTCAGAAACGTCTCTTTTTCATACGGAAAAGAAAAAGTGTTGGACAACATATCTTTCAAGGTGAGCAAAGGGGAAACGGTCGCCTTGGTGGGCGCTTCGGGAGGTGGAAAGACCACCGTTGCCCGTCTGGCAGCCCGTTTCTACGATGCTGACGAGGGTGAAATCCTTATCGGCGAAACTAACATAAAAGAGTACGAAAAATCGGCGCTGATGCAGAAGATTGCCTTTGTGTTCCAAAACTCTAAGCTCTTCAAGATGAGCCTCCGCGAAAATCTGCTTTTGGGCAAGCCCGATGCGAGCGACAAAGAGATAGAGCAGGCCCTTGTGCGGTCCGGCGCCAAGGAGATTGTTGATAACCTCGAAAAAGGCTTGGATACGGTTTACGGCACCAGGGGAACCTATTTCTCCGGTGGCGAGGCCCAGCGGTTCTCCATCACAAGGGCGTTCCTGAAAAATGCCGACTTCGTCATCCTTGACGAGGCCACCGCCTTTGCCGACCCCGAAAACGAGCATATCATCCAGGCTTCGCTCAAGGAATTGTCCAAGAACAAGACCACGCTGATGATAGCTCATAGGCTTTCCACAGTGGCTCATGCCGACCGAATCCTTGTGATGGAAAACGGTAAAATCGTGGAAAGCGGAACCCATCAGGAATTGGTAACCCAAGACGGCGCTTACAGAAAACTCTGGGACGAATACCAAAAAGCCGCTAACTGGAAAATAGGAGGCAGCGATGACGAATAGGTATAAATATAATATAATATAATATTATTTAACATCTTATTGTGAGCTAATAGTATGCCTAAAGATAGAGGAGTGATAGTATTGAAAGATTCAATCGAGACAAAAACAACTATAGATTTTATTTATCACTGATTTTTGAATCTGAATGCGAATTTCACACGATGGGATAGCGTACATCATACCGATTTCCAATTGCTTTCCGGTGGGACCGAAGTTGGTGATAAAATATACTTTGAAGAGATAGTAGATGGGATAAAATATGCCATAAATAAAAGGCAAGATTATTGATAAAACAAAGTCATACGATGAGTTTATTCTTGCGCTTAAAACATCATCAGGCATGGGGCACATCTATTTTATTGGAGAAAAGCAAGACGATAAGGTACGCTTTACCCACGTAGAAAAATTTGGCTTGGAAGCACCCATTATCGGCAGCATAATATATTTTTTATTATTTAAAGTAATTACTAGAAAAAAGGCCAATTGGGATTTAATACTTAACGATATGAAAAAAGATAATATTCGATTAAAAGAATTAATCGAAAATGATCAGCAGCTTGGAGATAAAAATGAATGAATTTTTGAAGAAAAAATACGCCATGTCGGATCAGGGAGCGAAAAACCTGCAAAAATCCATTTTTTCGCACACCCTCCTGAATCTGACCAAGATGTTTCCACCCATCATCGGATTCATGTTTCTGTTCCAATACCTGGGAGGCGTGGAGGGCATTCCCGCGCCTGTTGATCTGAGCCTCTTCAACTATGTCGTCATTATTGCGGTGATGCTGTTAGTGATGTTTCTCGTGGCAAGGTGGGACTATGTCCGTCTCTACGACAACGTCTATAACGAGAGCGCCAGGGCACGGATTGACATCGCCAACCGCCTGAAGAAGCTGCCGCTCTCCTACTTCGGCAAGCGTGATATGGCCGACCTTTCGGCAACCATGATGAGCGACTTGCAACTCTACGAGCAAATCTTCTCACACGCCGTGCCGCACATCTATGCCACCACCGTTTCCACGGTTATCATCTCCATCATGATACTTGCCTACAACTGGCAGCTCGGTCTGGCGGCGCTGTGGGTCATCCCCGTTTCGCTGTTTGTCTTTTCGCTCTCCAAAAAACGTCAGGGCAAAGACGTTGCCTGCTTTGTGAAAGCCAACCGCGAGGTGTTCGATAATTTACAGGAAAATATAGACCAGATACAGGAAATTAAATCCTATAACTTGGAAGAGCGGTCGTTGCACGAGTTTTATGCCAAGATGGATAAGGCCACCCGCACCAAGGTAAGAGCGGAGCTTTCCTCCGGTCTCTCCTTGTCGCTGGCGGGGACCCTGATGAAGCTCGGTATCGTCACGGTGGCTGTTATCGGCGCTAACATGCTGATTGCCGGGCAAATAAACATCCTCGTCTATATCGCCTACCTCATCCTCACGGCAAGCATCTACCTGCCCATTGAGGGGATTCTTTCTTTCATGGCGATGATCGTGATGCTCGACGGTGTGGTGGCACGCATTAAGGAGATCAAGACCATGCCCATACAGGAGGGCAAACAGGAGATGCAACCCAAGAACTACGACATTGATTTCAAGGATGTTGAGTTCGGCTACGAGGACTACACGGTGATCAACGGCGTGAGCTTCACCGCCAAGCAGGGCGAGGTTACCGCTCTAATCGGTCCCTCGGGCAGCGGTAAAACTACGCTCACCAAGCTGGCGGCCCGTTTCTGGGATATCCAGAAGGGGAAAATTCTGCTCGGCGGAGAAGACATCAGCCGAGTGGACCCCGAAGCGTTGCTAAAAAACTACGCCATCGTCTTTCAGGACGTGGTGCTCTTCAACGCCAGTATAAAAGATAATATCCGTATCGGAAAGAAAGGCGCTACGGATGAAGAGGTTGCCCGTGCCGCCCGCATCGCCCGCTGCGACGAGTTCATCGCCCGGATGCCCGACGGCATGGATACCATCATCGGCGAAAACGGCGAGCGGCTCTCCGGCGGCGAACGCCAGCGTATCTCCATCGCGAGGGCTATCCTGAAAGACGCCCCCATCATCCTGTTGGACGAAGCTACCGCCTCGCTCGACGTGGAAAACGAAAGTCTGATACAGGAAGCCCTTTCCGAGCTGATTAAGGACAAAACCGTCATCGTCATTGCCCACAGAATGAGAACGATACGCGGTGCGGACAAAATCGTGCTGCTGAAAAAAGGCAGGGTGGAAGCCGTAGGTACGGACGAGGAGTTGCGGGCGAAATCGGCGGGGTACCGGAGGATGCTGGAAAAACCGGTGGCATAAAACAATTCGTATAAGTTTCGCAGGCTTCCCTGTTCAGGGGACATCTGTCAGTAGTGAGGCTTCCCGCCGGCCCGGGAGGTTGGGCTGAGACAATCCGGATCACGGCGACGCAGATCGTGGCGATTGAACCGCCCGGGCTTCCGAAGGGTTTTCTCAAGGGTTGCCGGTCATCAGGCCCCGGTGAAGGGTCTCCACCAGCCTGCCCGACAGGTCGAAGGCCTCCAGAACGGTATTGTCCTTCTCCGGCAAATTAACCTTAAGAACAGCTCCAGATCAGATGAATTAGCCCAGTATTTCCAGAGAATTTCCGAAGGAGACAAACGCCAAGTCGTCCTCTTCATCAAGGCATAGGCGTCTCTAAGGAGCGCCCAGCCTCACGATCGAGGCTTGACCTGGCAGGACAATCTATTTATCTCTCCAGCAAAATCTTTTTTATAGGAGGATACTATGAAAACCGTCCAGGGCTCGGTGTCTCTTTCAATGCTGCTTTTGCTTGTCGTTTCCGGAACCGTGTCGGCACAGTGGAACGGGGAGGTCAGGGCGTGGGGTCGCAACGGTAATGGCCAGTGCGATGTTCCTGGACTGAACACGGGTTTTGTAGCTGTTGTGGGGGGGTATTGGCACAACCTTGGTCTGAAGGCTGACGGCTCCATCGTGGCGTGGGGTCTCAACGATGACGGCCAGTGCGATGTTCCTGGACTGAACGCAGGTTATAGCGCGGTTACAGCGGGGTACACACACAGCCTCGGCCTCAAGGCTGACGGCTCCATCGTGGCGTGGGGAGCCAATGACTACGGCCAGTGCAATGTACCGTCTTTCAACGAGGATTTTGTGGCTGTTGCGGGGGGATATTGGCATAGCCTCGGTCTGAAGGCTGACGGCTCCATCGTGGCGTGGGGTCGCAACAATAGCGGCCAGTGCGATATTCCCGGACTGAACGCGGGTTTCGTGGCGGTGGCGGGGGGAGGCTACCACAGCCTCGGCCTCAAGGCTGACGGCTCCATCGTGGCCTGGGGAAGGAACAACTACGGCCAGTGCAATGTTCCCGGGCTGAACGCGGGTTTCGTGGCTGTTGCGGGGGGATATTGGCATAGCCTCGGCCTCAAGGCTGACGGCTCTATCGTGGCGTGGGGTCGCAACTATGACGGCCAGTGCGATATTCCCGGACTGAACGCGAGTTTCGTGGCGGTAGTGGGGGGAGGCTACCACAGCCTCGGCCTCAAGACTGACGGCTCCATCGTGGCGTGGGGAGCCAATGACTACGGCCAGTGCAATGTACCGTCTTTCAACGAGGGTTTCATGGCGGTGGCGGGGGGGGGCTACCACAGCCTCGGTCTGAGGGAACTCACTACCATTGAGCACTCGGAACACGTAGGTATAGACTCCGCAACCCTGGGAATCAATTCCATCTGTCCCAACCCCTTCGAGTCCCATACGACACTGCGATTCACTTCTTCGGGTCTTGCTTCCGTCACATTTGAGGTCTTCGACCTCTCGGGCCGTCAGGTTCACCGGCAGGAAATGACCGCCGTCTCTCCCGGGCAGCAAACCCTGATCTGGAACGGTACGGATCTCTGTGGGGAATCCTTGGCCGGGGGGGTGTACCTGGTCCGCCTTACCGGCGGTTCGGAATGCGCCGCGGCGAAGGTGGTTCTGGCAAGGTAGCCGGTTGTCATCGAGAGCAGGGCCGTTGCTTCGGCAGCGGCCCTTTCTTCATAGGGTACTCGGGTATCTGGATATCGGCAAGATGTGATCTTGCGAGGAGCGCGATATCAATCGGCCTGGAACCGCCGGGAGCCTCTGAAGTGAGCGCCGTCATGCTCTCGCTGAACGGAAGACTCGCCGTTTCCCGGGGGGAAGGTGTACTGCCCGGCGGTGCGACGGACATGCAACTCGACAGTGCAGGAGTTCCTCCGGGGACCTGCATCCTGGAAGTTGTTACCGCCTTCGGCACCCTGGTTCGTGATTCATGAGTCCTCCCCGATCAGTCGCTCCCGACTGGCGGACTGGAACATGGCCTCCGCCTGCGGGACCGGAAACACAATCACGGGCGATCCCGTCAGGACGAGTCGGCCGGCCGCCTCAGATCGGCGCCGGCCTGCCGATGCTCTGCGCGAGGATCGGGTGCTGCTCCGGACGGAGTCCAAGCGCCTCCCTGAGAGCCGCCTTGTCCATGCCGGCCCGTGTGACGGTCGCAAGCCCGTTCACCGCGCAGTACAGGTAGATGTTCTGGCAAATGAAACCCGCATCGCAGGCGGCGAAGAACAGTCTTTCGTCGTCGCCGACTTCCCGCCCTCTGAATCCCATCCTGGAGAAGTCGGCGACCAGCACCAGGTTCACCGGCGCCTCCGCGACGAACGGCTGCATCCCGGTAAGCGCCCGGATGTCGGTCGAGCCCGTCATCCTGAGTGTGTTCCCGGCGGGATCGTAGAGGTAGGTTCCCTCGGCCGTCGCGACGTAGATGTCCATCTCCTGATGGTTCAACGCGGAGGGCGCGGTACGGCCCCCCGTCTCCGGCCGGTTTATGCCGAAGGCCGCCCACAGAAGGTCCGACATCTCCTGGGTGGACAGCGTATCCGGAAGGAAGGAACGGCAGGAGGAACGGCCCTGCAGGGCCTCCATCAGAGTACCGGGTTTTTTCATCATCGGCTCCATGAGT
>JAKPTG010000086.1 GCA_029571005.1 Candidatus Fermentibacterota bacterium | reverse complement strand
GGAGACCATATCCCCTGGCCCATACATCTGTACGCCGCCGACAAAACATTCCTGCCCCTCGAGACCGGTCGGACGGCGGAGGTGCTGGTATGTTTCGGCCCTCCTCCGGAGGGCTACGTCCCCGTGGAAATCCGGGGGTTCGAGAACGGCGATACCGATGCCCGGATCAGAAGATCGGCCCATCCGGGCTGGACCGATCTGTGCTGCAAGGTGGGCCGACCCTGGACCTGGCGTTCATGGGGCACGTCCGCCTTCTGCCGCTCCGGTGAAGTAGTCCCGCTTTTGTAAACGGCCCGTGGGTCGCTTTCTGTCAGACTCGGCATGCAGTGTCGAACCCGTACCGAGACTACCCTGAAAGGCGGGGAAAATGCGGGACTGACAAGCACAACTGTTCAGAGGGCATTCACTTACATGCCAAGGCAGCCTTAGTGATTACACCCCAACCGATGAATGCCAAGAGAAGCCCTACAGTGGCAGACTTCCCAAGCTCCGGAAGGACAAAAAAGAATATTCCCGCTGCGAAAAGTAAGCCGCCAAGGACACTTAGCCATATACTCTTCCCGGTCTTCATGACAAGCACGTATCCATAACCGCAACACCTCCTGTGGCAACTCCTGCAATTCAATCGTCGCGAGGCATCTTCCCAACGCCGTGCTCACCGGCGGGGCGGTCATTGGATGCGGCCGCATTCCGCGACCGGGCGTCTGAGGTGCTTCAGGAAGGGGTTCGGCCCCGGTTTCCTGCCGTTCGCTCTTCACGGCCACGAGTCGGGAACGCTGCTCCACACCCTGTCGAAGGCCGCCCGCCAGCTTCTGGATTCTCCCAGCTCCCTGGCCTTACGGGCCATGTCTTTCCTCTTGGTTTCGTTTTCCGTCAGGTCGAGGATCTTCTCGGTAAGGTCCGCGGCGTCCCTGCCGTGGTAGGTGAGGCCGGTTTCTCCCGGTACGATTATCTCCTGAGGGCCGCCCATGTCCGTTACTATCGCCGGAAGCCCCGAGGCCTGGGCCTCCAGAACGCTGTTGCCGTACGTGTCGGTGGTGGATGGGAACACGAAGATATCCCCGGAGGCGTAGGCCCTGGAAAGGTCTTCCCCTTCCAGCCTGCCCGTGAGGTGCCCCCCCCTGCCCAGTATCCTGTTCCCCAGCTCTCCCATGTAGGGGCCGTCGCCCACCACGAAGAGTTCTACGTCCTTCCTCTGTTTCCGGACCGCGACGAAGGCCTTCGCCAGCACGTCCAGGTCCTTCTCCCTGCTGATCCTGCCGGTGTAAACCAGCTTGACGGTCCCCGGTGCGGCCCCGAACCTGTCGAAGAACCTGTCGTCGCGCCATCCGGGAGAGAACGTCTCCGGGTCCGTGCCCCGGGGGAACAACTCCATCTTATTCCTGTCAACGCCCAGGTTGGAGAGATCGTCCATGTAGTAGCGGCTGGGCACCATCACCCGGTCCACCATGCTGTAGAACCAGGCCGTGCCTCCGGCGGCCAGCTCCCCCATCCAGGCGTCGGAGACTATTTCCCGGATGTGTCTTGGGAAGTCGGTGTGGTAGATACCCACCGTATGAATGCCCAGAATCTTGGCCGCCCCCAGCGCCGCGAACCCGATGGGGCCCGGAGTGGAGATGTATATCATTCCGAAGGCGTTCTCCTCCATGAACCGGAGAAGCTCCAGGGGCGGGGGGATGGCCAGGGTCTTGGATTCGTAGTCCGGCACCGGGAACTCGGCGACCGGACGGAAGTTAACCAGCCATCCCGGGAAGGAGACCTGCTGGCCCTGGCTGGTGACCAGGGCCAGCTCCCTGCCCGAGTCAACCGCCAGCCTGGCGAAGGTCTGGAGGGTCCTGGAGACGCCGTTGAGGTCATCTACGGTGTCGCTGACCCATGCCCTCTTCTCCAGGTCGGGCCGAACCGGCGAGACGATGCCAAGGTGCCTGGAAACCGACTTCACCGCGTCCTTGCCCCGTTTCATGTCCATATAGGCGATGGGGAACGGGGTGTTCAGAAGGAACACCGGGAGCATGGCGTTCAGGGCTCCAAGGGCGTCCAGCATCCGGCCGTCCCTGAACTTGGACACCAGGAGGGCCATGAACCTCTGGAGCAGCCGGTTTGTCAGGCGGTTGAGGATCTGGTAGGTGCGCTCCTCTATCCCCTTCTGAAGGAGTTCGGGGCTGCCCCGCCTGAGGTTCAGATCCCGGCCTATCTCTATGAGTTCATCCGCCAGGAAGGTTTCGAAATCGGGCTCGCCGGACTTCTTGGCCTTCTTGAGAAACTGATGGAAAAGGAAGTCCGCCTTGTGCCAGAGGGTGGGCTCCTCCCCCTCCGCCGGGGCCGGGCTGAAGAAGCTGTCCGCGGCCATCGTGGCCACCGAGGGCACCTTCCTGGCCTGCAGGTTATCCCGGTAGAAGCTGTAGGCGATGGAATACACCACGTAGGCGGAGCGCACCGCAGTGCCGTGCTCCCCGCCGGGAATGCCCTGGCCGTTCTTCACCGCCCGGAGGAAGTCGGCAGGGTCCTTCGCCTGCGGAACCATGGTCCAGGTCAGGCCGATGAACCGGCCGCAATGGTCGTCGCTGCCGGCGGTGAAGCCCATGAAGCCCAGGCCTTTCACCACCGCGACGGTTTCGAGCACCGCGGTGTTCTCCCATCCGGCCCGGGTACCGTTCCTGGCCTCCACCAGTTCCACCCTTGCCAGCAGGTCACTCCACTCCCCCGGGGAGAACTTCCCCCCGGGAGAGTAGAAGGGATGTGCCAGGGAATGGACCACGCCCTGGTCCTTGAGGTAGTCTATGAGCTCGAAGCCCCGTTCCCGCAGCGAGCAGATGACCTCGTGCTGCTCCGGGGTGATCCCGTACACAAGGAGATGCGCCGTGCTCTTGCTCTCGGGCATGATCAAGGCCACTTCCTCGCTGAGGAAGACCCCGGGAAACCCGGCTATCTTCATCACGCCGGCGATGGTGTTCAGGTCGGTTATCGTGACGAAGTCCATGCCCCGGCGCCGGGCCTGTTCGTACACCAGTTCCGGCGGCGTGAGGCTTTCCGGCGCCTTCAGGGCCCGGAGAACCCACCGGGCCGAGGTGGAGGATGCGCTGGAATGCACGTGCATATCGCACTTCTTCAGAGTCATGGGCCCCTTCCGCTCTGTAAGCGGGAAAATATCACGGGTCAGCGGTCCAGCGCAACGATTCCCTGGGGACCTTCGCCTCCGGCGGCCAGAGTGTCAAGCGGAGCCAGGGTGTGAAGGTCCAGGACCCTCACGCAGTTGCCGCCGAAATCGGTGGCGTAGAGCCGATCCTCCAGAAGCGCCAGACCCGTGACGGAAAAGCCCGTCTCCACCCAGTTCCAGGTGCCGTCCTCCCGGTACACCAGCAGCCGGTTGCCCCCCCAGCCGTTGGGGCTCACGTAGTCGTCGCCCGTCTTCACCGGTTTCCCGGGGGTGCCCCCGGTGCTCATGGTACCGGTCACCTGAAGGGTGGCCGGGTCAATGATGCTCACCGTGCCGTCGTCGTTGTAGGTGGTTGCCCCGCAGTGTACCATGCCGGTGCCCGGAGAGGTCCACGCCCAAAGGGTGTTCAACCCTGTGTCGAGCCAGGCCAGTTTTTCACCGGTGGCCCTGTCCAGGACCGTCACTCCCCCCGGGGAAGAAGGATCGGGCCAGTTCCCGTGGGTTACGAACACCCTGCCGCCGCTCACGGCTATGCCATAGGGGTTGGCGGGAACGTCCCACTGGTTGCTGACGCTCATGGACGCCAGATCAACGACCGCCACCTTCGAGGTGAGAAGCAACGTCACGTACACCGTGCCCCCTTCCAGGGCGGCACAGTAGGGGTTGCTTCCCGCGGGGAGGACCACC
>JAKPTG010000106.1 GCA_029571005.1 Candidatus Fermentibacterota bacterium | reverse complement strand
ACGGCTACGCCATCGGGGGGGTGGCGGTGGGCGAGGACCGGAACTCCATGGAGCAGGCGGTGGAGAGTTGTGTGGACATTCTGCCCGCGGAGAAGCCGAGGTACCTCATGGGGGTCGGGAAACCCGAGGACCTGGTGGACTTCACCGCCATGGGGGTGGACATGTTCGACTGCGTGATACCCACCAGGAACGCCAGGGGCGCCTGTTTCTTCGTTCCCGGGGGAAGGCTGAACCTCAGGAACGCCAGGTTCAGGGAGGACTACCGTCCCGTACAGCACGATTGCGGATGTTTCGTCTGCTCCCGCCATTCCAGGGCCTATCTGAGGCATCTCTTCGTCTCCAGGGAATGGCTCGTCCCGATCCTCGCCACCCTTCACAACCTCCATTACTTCGCCTCGTTGATGAGAGAGATCCGTGAAAACATCGTCTCCGGGTGCTTCGAGGACTGGAGACTCCGGTGGCACGGCGAACGGAAGCTGTTCAGGCCCGATGACTACTGATCGCCCGACGATGGAGCTGGAAGTGACCTCCCTGGGGAACCGGGTCGGGGGAATCGCCAGGCCGGAAAACGGCCCTGCGGTCTTCATACCCGGGGCTCTTCCCGGAGAACGGATACTGGCCCGGGTGACCGGCGTGAAGAAGAGCCACCTGGAGGCGGAGCTGGTGGAGATCCTCAGGGCCTGCCCGGAAAGAACCGAGCCGTTCTGCCCCCTTTTCGGGCGCTGCGGAGGCTGCTCCCTTCAGCACCTCGACTACCGGTCGCAGCTCCACTGGAAAAGGCTTTGGGTCCGCAAGGCCTTCAGGGAGTTCCATGACCTGGAGCCGGCGGAGGTGCTGCCCTCCAGGAAGAGGCAAGGTTTCAGGAACCGGGTGACCTTCCACGCCGCCGGCGGCCGGCCGTGCCTGCACCGGTTCCGGGGCGATCCTTTACCCGTGCCCGCCTGTCCCGCCATGGCAGATCCGGGCAACCGGGTGCTGGAAGAGGTATGGAAGACCGGCATCCCGGCCGGTGTGGACACCCTGGCCATCCGCTGTTCAAGCTACACCGGCGCCTCCAGGGTGGAGGCGGAGGGCGCCGCCGTGGAGCTGCCGGAAAGCTGGGGGCCGGCCTGCGGCCCGGCCATGGGGCCCCGGGGCGGAGTCATGGTGGAAAAGCTTCTGGACTGGGTCTTCCCCGTGCCCCCCGGCGGCTTCTTCCAGGTGAACACCGCCGCCGCGGAAACACTGCTCGAAACGGTCATGGATCACTCCCGCGGCTCCAGGGTGCTTGACCTCTTCGGCGGCGTCGGCACCTTCGGGATTCCCCTGGCGGGCAGGGGAGCCCGGGTGGACAGTGTGGAGATCAATCAGGCCGCCTCCAGGGCCGGGGAGGAAGCGGTGGCCATGAACGGCGTGAAGGGATTCCGATCCTTCCGTCTAAGGGACAGGAACTTCCTCTCCAGTGCCCTTTCAGGGGGATGGACGTATGATGAGGCGGTGGTGGACCCCCCCAGGGCCGGGGCGGGAATAAGGACCATGAGGGCGCTCAGGCGGCTGGCCCCCGGAAGGATCATCTACGTGAGCTGCAACCCGTTCACCGCCGCCAGGGACGTATCGGTGCTGGCCGGGGGAGGGTACCGTTTGATAAAGGCGCTTCCCGTGGACATGTTTCCCCATGCCGACCACGTGGAAACGGTTCTCATTCTGGAAAGGACAGGCAAGTGACAGCGACAGCCGCCGTAATACTGGCTCTTACGGCTTTCCGGGGCGCCGGAGAACTCCCCTTGGAAGAGCCCTTCGGGATATGGGTCAGGCACATGGAAGCTGCCGGGGCAGGCTTCCACCCCTCGGTTCTGCCCGCCGGACTTCCCTTCGAGGCGTCCGGAAGGTTCAGAGGCCTCGGGGAATACCTCGCCCTCCGGGCCGCCCGCCCCTGCCGCCCCCTTCTGGGCCGTCGCGTCTCCTGGGGCGGTGAAGCGGCCCTCCAGGGGTACTTTGTGAACAGCTCCTTCAATAACTCCGCCGGGATGAAGCTCAGGCTGGGGGGAGAAATCACCGATGGATTCACATTCGACAACCAGTTTTCTCTTTGGACCGGCACCGAGGAACTGCCCCCGGGGGGGTTTTCTCCCTTTCACCTGCACCCGAACGGCGCCCCCGGCCGACACCTGTATTCGGACTGGGGCTGGCTGGATCTGAACCGGAGAGACTATTCCCTCAGGCTGGGCAGATTCTCCCAGGAGTGGGGGCCCGGAAGGTTCACCCAGCTTCTTGTAAGCAACAACTCCCCGGCGATGGACCAGCTCCGTGGAAGGTTCCGGATCGCCGAGGGGGTTGACCTGACCTGCCTGACCGCCACGGTGGAGCCGGACTCCGGCAGCTGGTTCAGCGCCCACCGGCTCGACATACTGCCGACCGACAACCTCCGGATAGGCTTGTACGAAGCGGCCTTCTACACCACCGCCACCCTGGACCTGGCTTACACCAACCCCCTGCTGTTCTGGTACTCCGTCCAATGGCACGAACAGGACGACGACAACCTGTTCTTCGGCCTGGACGCCATATGGAAACCCCGGCCCGGGCTCGCAGCCTACGTCGAGTGGCTGGTGGACGACATCCAGTACCAGTCAACCTATAACCGGCCCAACAAGATGGGCATCACCGGCGGAATAGACTGGATTCACCCCGGAACGGGCCTGGCGGCGGCGGCGGAGTACACCGCCATCGCCAAGTACGTTTACAGCCAGAAGCACGCGAGAAACTACTTCCTGCACAACGACCGCATCATAGGCTCCGAACTCGGGCCCGACGCCGACAGGTTCACCCTGTCGGTGGGATGGGCCGGGCTGGACCCCTTGACCGCGGAACTCAGGGGGGCCCTGACGAGGCACGGCGAAGGCACGGTTTACGACGGCTTCGGAGACACGGTCACCGTCGGGGAACCCTGGCCATCGGGGGTAATAGAGTACACCAGGGAGCTTCAGCTGAACCTTTCCTGCCGGCTGTCCCAGAAGATGACCTTTTTCGGCTCCGCCGGGTATTCCAGCCTTGTCAACGCCGGCAATGTGCAGGACTCCACCGCCCATCGGACCTCCGCCATGCTGAGGCTGGTCTTCGGGCTGTAAGCCTCTCTCAGTACCTTATGGTGTAGTGGAGTTCCATCGCAGGCTCCTGGTTGCCGGTCAGGGTGGTCTTTGAGCTGCCCTCGAGGAACAGGTCGCGGCTGAAGAAGTACTGGGCGCTTATCGTCCCGGGCTTGGAGCTGAACACGTCGTCGATATAGCTCACGTAAAGGTTGGGCAGCACATACTTGCCCACCTCGACGGTGAGCCCTGTGGTGTCCGACAGAAGGTCCGGGTTTATGGAAAGGGCGTCCAGCCCCATGCCCTCCCGGACGTTTCTGGCCAGCATGTTCCCCAGCATTCCCTGGGTGACGCTCTCCAGTTCGTTTCCCAGGGCCCCCGAGTCCACCTGCTGCATCTCGCCGTAGGTCATTCCCAGGGTGAGCAGTGTGATGATGTCCTCTTCGGTGAGGTCGCCGGATACGCCGGTTCCCGAAATGACTATATCGGGATTGGACGGGTCGCCGGTTACGTCCACCTCGATAGTGTACACCTCGCGACTCATGGAGCTTCTGACCTTGGCCTCGGCGGTTATGTTCACCATGAGGCTCGGCGGGTCGTCCCTGATGATCTCCACCGACCCCTGGGTTATCCGGAAGTCCTTGTTCAGAACTTTGATGGTGCCCCTAACCACATTGACGGTTCCGGTGAACGAAGGCCTCCCGTCCTGGGTGAGCACCGTGATGTCCGCCGCCAGCTCTATGTTCATGTAGTTGTTTCTGAGCCATAGCCCCCGCTCCGCCTGGACCGTTACGTAGAGATCCACAGGCAGTTCCTCCCCGCCGCCGGACTGACCGCTCCCCTGGGAGGCGGCCTGATCGCCCTGAAGGGCTATGACGCCTTGATCGAGGGTGATTTTACCCCGGATCAAGGGTTTTTTTGCGGGATCGTCCGAGGAGGCGGTGAGGTTTCCGCTCAAGGAGACCCAGCCCATCCCGCTGATGATGGTTTCCCAGCCGTTCAGAACCGCCCGGAAGCCGTAGCCCTCCAGGCTCACCGGAGGGACTCCGCTTCTCAGAGGAATGTTCTCCGTGACCCTGGCCCTGAGTTCCGCCATAAGCGCCGGTACGTGCCCCTGCCCGCTGGTGATCAGGAAGGTGCCGTTGTAATCGTCGTCTTCCCGGGTATCCGGGTAGGACACGTAAATCGAGGATTCGGGAAACTCCAGTTGCGCCCCCGCCAGGAAGAACCTCTGGAAATGTCCCGCCACCCCCGCCGACAGGTATTCCTGATCCCGGTTGTACTCGATCCGCGAACTGACGCTGGCGCCGCTGGTCATCACCGGGAAGGGCAGGATGTAGAGGAGCCAGTCGCCGACTCCGGTCAGTTCCGTCTCCAGCGCAGTGAGCCTTTCAATGGAGAGGTCCAGCTCCGTCCCGTTCCAGATGCCGTCCATGGCAAAACGCACGCCGCTCCTGACCCCCTTGCTCCAGATCCACACACCGTCCACGATGAGTTCGTCCCGGGACATCACCGCGTCCACCGTGATACTGTCGCCCTGGGTCCAGGGACCGTAGGTCGGAGCGTCAATACCGGCATGAAGCCTCATTTCCAGCTCTCCCGGCCGGCCGGCGGCCTCGATGGAGGAGTTCAGGATGCCGGATACGGGCAGATCAACCCCCAGCACCGGCCCCAGGGCCGCCAGGTCCACCGAGGTCGTCTGAAAGCGGGCCTCCACCTCCCCGGTAGCCAGAAAACTCCCGCAGCCGCTGATGTATCCCGAGGGGGGGGTCAGCCACAGGGTATCTACGCCTATGGCGCCGTCTTCCATGAGATTCACCCTGGCGCCCCCGGCCCTTACGAGCCTGAGCTTGTTCATGGTGATCCTGAGGGAGTCGAGGCTCAGGCCGGGGCAGTCGCCGTTCAGGTCCGCCGACAGGCGGGCCGCCAGCCTCGCCCCCTGGGCATGCACCACCTCCAGGGAATCCACCAGCACCGACCCGTTCCTGGAGCAGGCCCTCAGGCCCAGGGATACCTCGCCCACCGGGGTAAGCACCTTAGGGAGGGAAAGCCGGAGGCTTCCCCCGGGAAACCCGGGGCCCGTCATCAGATCCAGCTCGGCCTCCGCCGCAACCGCGGTCAGGCCGCCCCCGGCGGCGGAATCGGCGGCGGCGGTGCCGGAAAAGGACATGGACGGCCTTCCCGATGGAGGCAGTTCCATCCTGAAGTCGCCCTCCAGGAGCAAGCCGGACAGATCGGCGCCGGGAAATGACAGGCGTTCCAGGCCCGCTTCACCCTGAAAATCCATTCGAACCGCCTCGTTTCGGGACAGGTTCCCCGAGGCATCGCCCCGGAGGAAGACGCCGGTGCCCTCCACCCCGTCCATGGTCAGTTCTTCCACTCCCGCCTCACAGGAAACCTTGAAACTGCTGAGGGAACCCCGGCTCTGAAAGCGGACGGAGGCTCCGGTGATGGAGGGATTGCCCGGCCCGGGGTTCACGTACTCGAGAAGACTCCGCAGGTTCGAGGACTCCAGGGAGCCGCCGACCGCCCAGGAAACCGGCCGGTAACCCTCGCCCAGGGAGGCCCTCCAGGTGGAGTTGAGCCGAACACCCTGGACTTCGGCGGAGACCAGACCGGTGATACCCGAACGGTCGGCTTCCGCCCGGAGGTTCACCCGCCCGATGGACACCCCCGACAACACTCCCCGTTCCAGGGCGATTTCCAGGGAGGCGGAGTCCGGCCCCCCTCCGTCACCGCTCCCCCGGGCTGAAATGTGTCCTGAAATGAGCCCCGGAGGAGCCGAGACGGCCCAGCCGGAGGGGTCAAGGGAGTCGAAACGGATTTCCGCCTCCCCGCTCCAGGCCATCCGGCGAAAATCCACCTCCCCTGAAACACCGCAGGAGACGCCGTTCCCTCCGATGGTGACGCCCGATAACCCGGCGCCCTCCATTCCCACTCCAACGGAATCGGCGGAGAACCGGAAGTCCCGGTTGAACAGGGAGACCTTGCCGTCGGTAATCGTCGCATCCATCCGCGGGGCGCCGACGGCTCCCGACAATGCCGCGGAGATGCGCCCCGAAGCCCCGGGCGCCCCGGGAATGGAGGCGGTGTTGAAAACGCCGTCCCCCAGTACGTTCAGGGAACTGTCCGCCCCGAGCGTCCCGGAAAGCATGATGGTTCCCGCAGGGGTGACGGCGGTGAAGCCGTTCAGGGAGGCCGCCCCCCTGTCCAGACTCAGACCTCCGGAGCCGGTCACCCGTCCGAAGCCGGGCAGAAAGACCCCCGCCGAGTAAACCTCCAGACGGGCCTCCCGACCGGAGTACACCCGGGTGCTGATGCTCATGGAGTCCAGAATCACCGTACCGTCATGGTCAACGATGCTGCCCCGGAGTATGGAAAGGGTATCGACATCCGTGACGAAACCCTTCAGGATGTTCTCGAAAAGGGGCTCCATGCTCTCCGGAGGCTCTTCCGGCTCCTCCTCCGGCGAAGGCCTTGGGAGCAGAATACCCAGGGAGTCCGCCGAAACCGTCTTCAGGCCGGCTCCCAGCAGGTAGGGCACCAGGCTGCCGTCTATCCGGATGTCCTTGATGGACACCTTCAAGCCCTTTTCATCCGCCACCACCACCGAATCGGCGTCGGTGCCGAAGAAAACCCAGGATCTGAAACCGTAAAGCTCCACTGACGCGCCCCCGCCGCTGGCGGTCAGAGCGGCGACGATCCGACGCACCGCCCCGGAAAGCCCGCCGGCGGCGAGAAGGCCGTAAAGAACCGCAACCGACAGGAGAAGCGCCGCCGGGACGATCCGGGTTCCACGCCGTCGGCGGGGTTTCTCAGAAGGCTTGCCCGATGGCAAAGTACAACCTTCCCCTCTTGATGCCCTCTCTCCAGGTGGGCGCGAAACCGTAATCCAGCCTGATGGGGCTGAAGGGGGTGCTCACCCTGAGCCCCATACCCACCCCCAGCCCGGCGTCGTTGGTGGATACGTTCCCCAGGTTGTGCCAGATGCCGCCGGTGTCCAGAAAGGCGGTGAGCCCTATGAACCTCCAGACCCTGAACCTTGTCTCCAGGTTCCCAAGGAGCATGATGTTTCCGCCCAACGGGTTGCCATCCTCATCCTCGGGGCCCAGGGCGTTATAGGGGTATCCCCGGACGGTTCCGGCCCCTCCAAGGTAGAACCTGTCCGTGGGGGGAATGGAGACCGGACCGCCGTACCCCTGGACGGTTCCCGCGGCCCCCCTGGCGGCCAGCACCAGGTTGCTCCCCAGGGGAAGAAAAAACCGGGCCTCGGTTTCCAGCCTGTAGTAATCCAGCCCCCCTAAAATGCCGCCGTACACCTTGCCGCCCACCATGAGCCACCTCCCCATGGCGGGGTCCAGCACCGGAGCCCTGGTATCGTTCACGAGGGAGGCGCCTAAGCTGCCGGTGGTGGTCCAGTCCTGGACGATCATGGTGTCTTCGCTGGTGGTGCTGAACCGGATCCTGTCCACCCGGTGACCGATGGCAAACCTGAGGTTCGGAAGCAGCATCCTGGAAAAGTCTATTCCGACGCCGTAGCTCCTCTCGTCCTGAAAGCTCCTCTGCAGGTAAGTGTAGCTGCCGGTGACCTTGGACGACCAGCGGGTTGAAATGAACCATGGCTCCTCGTAGGAGAGGGACGGCTCCACCAGGTCGCCCCCCTGGCTGCTGGAGAAGTAGTGGGTCCAGGTGGAGCCGATGGTGAGCCGCTGGTTGTTGCCCCAGATGTTGGGGTGTTTCCAGTAGGCCCCCCAGAAGACTGCGGTGGGCGAGATGTATCCGGTGGCCAGGTCCACTGTCCTGTGATTCTTCTCGTGGACCACTATCTCCACGTCCACCACCGCCGACGAATCGTCGGGATGGTAGCGGTACCTGACGTCGTTGAAGAGCCTCAGGGAGTAGATCCTGCCCAGGGACTCCCTGAGGATGTCCATGTTCAGGGAGTCACCCCGGGCCAGCCCGACCTCCCGGGTGACGACCACCCTCCTCACCGATTCGAGGCCGGTTACGAAGACGTCGCCGAGGACGTAGCGCGGCCCTTCCCGTATGAAGCAGCGCAGAGTGCGGGTGCCGGGAAGCGAGTCGCTTTCCGGAAAGTCGAAGTCCGCCAGTTCCATCCGCACTTCGGCCCTGATTCTGCCCCGCCGGTTGTAGGCGGCTCTGATCGCACGATGGAAGTCGAGGGTATCCCGGGGGGCGATGGCCTGACCCGATGAAATCGCCAGCAGGTCCCGGATTTCCTCCCCGGTGAAAATGGACGCCCCCTCCACCTCGACCATGCCCAGAAAGGATCTCCTGCCGGCCTCCACGGCGATTCCAACCACGTAGGTTTCCGCGTCCCACGCCGGCCAGCCCACCTCCACCGACGCGTCCAGGTATCCATGGGCCCTGAGGTTGGACAGCACTCCGTTCCCCACGATAGCACTGGACAGCCCGTACAGCGACGCGCCGGGCTCCAGGCCGGTTCCGGAAAGCAGGGCCCCCCGGTCCAGGGGCGGATTGCCCGTCACCAGCACCGAGTCTATAGTCGGCCCAAGGGACCCGGGCGTCGCCGCCCACAGCAGGATGGAAAACATTAATGAAAACATGCCCTAAAACTAACACGGCGCATCACCGGTTGGCGAGCCCGGGAAACAGACCGCAGGTGCTCCTGGTTGGTGGAACCGACCCCAGCGGGGGTGCGGGGCTCTTCGCGGACGTGAAGACGGTGGCGGCCCTCGGGGCCCACGGCTGTGAAGCCGTCACCGCGGTGACGGTTCAGGATTCGGGAAGGGTGTACCGGTGGCAGCCTCTGGATTCCGTACTCATCCGCGACCAGATGCTGGCCTGCTGCGACGACGGCCCCATACATGCCGTCAAGACCGGGATGCTGGGGGGAATCGCCGCGGTAGAGGCCGTGGCGGACGTGTACCGGGAGAGGCTCGCCGGGGTGCCCCTGGTGGTGGACCCTGTACTGGTCGCCGGAAGCGGCGACAGCCTTTCGGCGACCGGGCTGGCCGAGGTGGTCGTCCAAAGGCTCGTGCCCTTGACCTCGCTGCTCACCCCCAACCTGGACGAGGCGGAAGCCCTCACCGGGATGAGGGTGAGGACTCCGGACGAAATGAAAGCCGCCGCGGAAAGGCTCGTGGAGATGGGAGCCCGATCGGTTCTCGTCAAGGGGGGGCACCTGGAGGGGGAGCCGCTGGACGTGCTGGCGGGTGAAGGGGGGTTCAGGGTATTCCCGGGACGAAGACTGGTGCCGGGCAAGGTCCACGGCACGGGATGCACCCTGGCTTCCGGCTGTGCGGCCCTCCTTGGGGCGGGATACCCGCCGGACAGGGCGGTGGAAAGAGCCCTTTTCTACCTGCGGGGGGCCGTGAAGGACGGATTCCGCAAGAACGGCGGCTACCTCATAGGACATTTTCCAGGCATCGGGCCCGGGCTGAAACCCGGGAAACCATCGGCCTTCTACGCCCCGCCCCGATTCTGCCCCGGGTGCGGAACCGCCATGGTGGGCACAGGGGAGCGGCATATGAACTGCCCCTTCTGCGGCCTTATCTTTTACAGGAACCCCTTGCCGGCGGCCATGATCCTGGCCACCGACTCCCGGGGGAGGGTCCTGCTGGTGAGACGGGCCTTCGAGCCCCACAGGGGCGCGCTATGCCTGCCGGGAGGCTTCATGGACCTTGGGGAAACCCCCGCGGAATGCGCCGCGAGGGAGCTTATGGAGGAAACCAGGCTCACCGCGGGACGCATGACCCTGGCGGGCTCGGATTACGACACCACCGAATACGGCGGTGTGGCGCTGTACGTCTTCCGGGCATGGGACCCGACCGGATCCGCGACCCCCGGGGACGACGCGTCGGAGATACTCTGGCTCTCCCCGGACCGGATCCCCCCCCTGGCCTTCGCCGCCCACAACCGCGCCCTGTCCCTCCTGGGGACGGACTGAATAAGCCGGTTTCCGGCAAGACGGTGCGTAAATGGGACGTATGACCCTGCCTGGCCCGGGCCGCGAAGCCGCCGACCAAGGGTACCGCGAATCAAGCGGCCCTGAACCTGTCTTATCTTCTATTTCAGTTCTTTCAGTTGTTTACTGATTTTATTTAGCCCGCTCCCCGAGTTCTTCCAGGGTTTTCGTGAGGGCGGCGGCGTCCTGGGTGCCGAAAATCCTTACGTCCCGATTTTTGGCCATCAGGCCCTGCAACACCGAACCCGGCCCCACTTCCACGAAGGTGTCGAAACCGTTGGCGATCATCAACTGCATGGACGCCGCCCACAGGACCGGGGATGTGACCTGTCTGGAGAGGAGTTCCCGGGCCCTGTCCCCGCTGGTGATGTAGCCGGCGGTGACATTGGCCACCACCGGAATCCCGGGATCGTAGAAAGCCGCCTCCTTCAACGCTTTTTTCAGGTCCCTGGCCGCGTCTTCCATCAAGGGGCTGTGCCAGGCTCCGGCCACCTGCAGGGGAATCACCCGTTTCGCCCCCAGTTCGCGGCACAGCTCCCCCGCCTTCTCCAGGGGTTCCCGTGCACCGGAAATCACAACCTGGCCCGGGGAGTTCATATTGGCGACCCCCACCGGGCCGATGGAGGAAGCCTGCGCCACGGCCCCCTCCACCGCCTCCGGCTCGAGGCCCAGCACCGCCAGCATGCCTCCCGGATGGACATCGGCGCACCGCTGCATCAGTTCGCCCCTGAGGCGGGTGAGCTTCACGGCGGTTTCCGGCAGGAGGACCCCCGCAGCTACCAGGGCCGAGTACTCCCCGAGGCTGTGGCCAGCCGCGCCCTCGGGCCGGATTCCGGCGACCTGAAGGACCTTCAGGGTGGCTATGCTCACCATGGTAATGGCGGGCTGGGCATAATCGCTCCGGGTCAGAGCCTCGGCCGGACCTTCATCTATGACGTTAAGAAGGTCATGGACCCCGCTCATGGCGTAGGCCCTCTCCAGAAACTCGCGGGACTCGGGAAAGTCCATGAGGTGTCTCTGCATCCCGACCCACTGGGACGCCTGACCGGGGAATAGAAACGCCAGTCTCCCCATCGCCGTCACTCCGTTTCCTGTGGTTCAACTCCCATGTATGACAACAAATACGTCGGTCTCGGCCAACATGGATCGGCCCTCA
Source organism: Candidatus Fermentibacterota bacterium (assembly GCA_029571005.1). Taxonomy (GTDB): domain Bacteria; phylum Fermentibacterota; class Fermentibacteria; order Fermentibacterales; family JCC-6; genus UBA6080. Next base: position 6,917 of record JAKPTG010000106.1, on the reverse strand, counting down.
CGGCCGATCGGGCAAACCGTTCCGCCTCGTCGCGGGAACCGGCATCATACAGAACCTCCGCCGCGGAAGTCAGGATCACCGAGGTCCAGCGGGAAGCCATTCTACCCGCGGACCCGGCCAGGGTGTTGTACGCTTCCGGCAGAGATCCGCCCCAGTAGAGCATCTGGGCGGTCCGGACCGGGTCCGGGGCCTGCTCCGAAAAGGAAAACAGCACGGCGACATTGGGAGAAATCGTTGCCTGGGGGTCGTCCATGACTTTCCTTCCTATGAACTGGCAGTGGGGTCTGTCATCCGTATTGGGCGCCGGTGCACCCGAAAGCGCACGGGCCATCCCCGTGCGGTCCAGCACCGGCAGGAGGTACGGTCGTTCCCCGGGACCCAGGGCCACGGAGGTCAGCTGCACCGCCGCAACCGAGTCCCGGAACATGGCATCCACGGCAAGGGACAGGGGCGAGTTCCCCCCTATGAGGATCACGTGCCTCCCTCCGGCCAAATGGGCCGCGGAATGGGGAAACACTCCGGCCCAGGTGGCCAGAATCCGGTGGAACTCCCTGGGCGGAAGCTGATGCAGCGGCACCCACTGGGCGGCGACGCCGCCGGGGTTGAGGCGGTCGAGAACCAGGGAATAGAACTCTCTCGTGTAAAGCAGCCAGCTTTCACTGGACCCGGGGTGGGTCGCATCGCACACCACCAGGTCAAAGCCGAGGTCCGTCCCCAGGAGGTAGTTCCTCCCGTCATCGTAGATCAGCCTGAACCTCGGGTCCCGTTCGGGCGTCCGGTTCTCCTCCCGGAAAAAGGGCAGCGCCCCCAGCACCCCGGGACAGATTTCCACACAGGTCAGCTCCGACAGCGGATGGGTCAGCAGAGCCCCAGAGGTTATCCCGCCCCCGAGGGCGACAACCAGGGCGCAGTCCGCATCCGGGTTGTAACCCCAGGGCAGGTGGCCCAGGAGGAAGAACGCCTCGAGGGACGCCTGATCCACCGGCACCTCCTCGACTCCGTTTATCCTCAGGCTTCGGTAGCCGTCCCACTCCCTGCCGAAAACCGATACCGTGGCGGTCCTGTCTTCTATGAAATGGAGCAGGTCGAGGCCCTTCGGAGGTGAAGAGCCGGGGGGCGGCGACGTGGTCACCAGGGCGACCGCCGCCCCGGCTCCCGCCAGCCCCGCCAGGGTGAACCGCGGCCTTCCGGCCTTCAGGAAACAGACGAGGCCCGTCAGGATGCTGCCCAGGGCCAGGACCAGGGCGGACATGGTGACGCCAAGGTGCATGAACAGAAACCTGGTGGTGATGACCGGCCCCACAGCCGCTCCAAGGCAGTTGGCCAGGATGAGAAGCCCCGTGTCCTCCCCCAGCCGGTCCTCCCTGGCGCAGACCCGCAGCATGGCCGGAAAGGTCACTCCCATCAGGAAGGTCGAGGGAACCATGTACAGGAGGGAAGCCAGGAAGCCTCCCGCCGTCCTGGCAACCCATGACCCGGTCCCGACCACGGCGGCGACGGCGCCGAACCCGCCCAGGGCCGAAAGGGGCAGAACGGAGGATACCGCCAGCAGCACCTGGAGCACACCGAAAAGCACGAGGGGGTTGCCCGCCCGGGCGGCGAGCCTTCGCCCCAGGAGCCCCCCCAGGCCGATGCCCGCCAGGACGATGATGCCCATGGTGGAGAACGCGTAGGTGCTGTTTCCCAGCACGAAGGTCAACTGACGGTTCCAGACCGTTTCGTAACCCAGGGCCAGGCAGCCTCCGGCACCATAAACCGCCAGGTGGAACGCGCCGGGGGAGCGCCGCGCCTCCGGCTCCGAATACTCGGAACCGCCGCCTCCCCGGAGCGCCGTCAGCCCAAGGACGGAAAGCGCCGCTCCCACCGTCAGGGTTACCGCCGTACCGACAGCCTCCAGGAGCACGAAGCCCGCCAGAAACCCTCCCAGGGCGGAGCCGATGCTGTTGACGCCGTAGAGCCTGGACGCCTCGGAGGTTCCCCGGGGACCCTGGACCAGCCTGGAGAGTGCGGGGATGATCCCCCCGGCGCAGAAAGCGGCGGGGAAAAGCATGATCACGGCACAGAGAAACCTGGCCGGGAACTGAAGGCCCAGACCGTAGAAGGCGGGGTACAACCGGACCGCCGCGGGCTCCAGGGCCAGGGGGATCAGCGATCCCAGCGCCATGCCCAGAGTCGCGGCGACAAGGACACGGCGCGGGTTGGCGGCCCTCTGCGCCGCAAGCCCGAAAAACCTTCCCCCCAGGCCGAGCCCGAGCATGAACGCACAGAGCACAGCCGCCGCGGAGTCAACGCTCCCCCCCGCCACCAGCAGCAGCATCCTGTTCCAGGTGACCTGGGCTACGAGAACGCCGGCCCCGCTCAAAAAAGCGAACAGGGAAAGCCCCGTCAAGCCTCACTCCCCCAAGCGCGGGGTATAACCCAGCAGGGCATAAAACCTGGCTTCCTCCAGAAGGGCGTCAACCCTGGCGCTCACCAGCCCCGCCCGGGCCTCGGCCAGGGTCTCCTGGGCGTCAAGAAGGCCCATCAGGGAAAGCCCGCCCATGTCGTAGGTCAGCCGGGACAGCCGGTACTGTTCCTCGGCCTGTTCCAGTGCAAGACCGCTGAGTACCCAGCTCTCGTATGCGGCCGCCACACTGCCCCGGGCCGCCGCAAGGCCGCTCTCCATGGACGCCTCCATCTCCTCCAGCGCCGCTCTCCCCCGGAGGGCTCCCGCCCGGGCGCTCCGAACCGCCGCTTCCCGGGAAAAACCGTCGAATATCGTCCAGTTCAGGTGTATGCCGACGAACCAGGTGTCCTTGTCGGGAATGCTCCCGAACCCGTCGAAACGGTTGTCGCTCCATGCCCAGGAAGCGTTGGCGCTGAGGCTTGGCCACGCATTCCGCCCCGATGCCTCGGCGGTTATGAACGCCTGCTCCGAGCGCAGCCGCGCCGCGGCGAGCGCAGGGTTCCCCGAAAGGTCATGCTCCATGGAATCAATGAAATCCGGGGGAACCGGGGTGAGAACCGCCGCCGTGTCAACCCAGGGGGCCTCCGGAGAAAAGACCAGCCCGGCGGTCTGCAGAAGACCGTTGTAGGCGTTGTTCAGGTTCTGCCTGCTCCTGGTGGCGCCGAGCCTGGCCCGGCTCTCCTGCACCTGGGCCTGAAGGAGTTCCAGTGTGGTCACCCCCCCGATCCCGTAAAGGGCTTCGGTCCTCTCCAGCTGGCCGGCGCTGAGTTCCAGAGCCCGGTTCGCGGCCGCCAGGAACCCCTCCGCCTCCACCACGGCGTAGTAGGCCTCCACCACCCTCATCACCAGTTCCAGCCTTGCCGCCCGGTAATCGGCCTCCGCGGCCTGAAGCCCTTTTCTCTGGGCCCGGAGAATAAGCCAGTTCCGCCCACCGGTCCCCAGCAGCTCCTGGGAGAGCGCCAGGGACGCCGAGTAGCTATCGGAGCCGGTATGCCCGTCTCCGTCGGGCTGATTGGACACCCATGCGTAACCCGATGAAGCGGAAAAAGAAAGGGTGGGCCAGAGGAACGAACCGGAGGCCTTCAGCTCGGCCCGGGCCGCGGACAGGGACGCCTCGGCTCCGGCCGCGGCGGGGGAGTTGGCCAGGGCGAGGGACACCCATCCCGAGAGATCCAGGGGGGGGCGATCCGCCCCGCCGGTCACCAGAAGAAGCGTCAGAAAGCCTGTCATCACAGCGAACCTCCACACTGCACAAACTCATGGGAACGTGACACACCCCCGGGATTACGAAGGAAATACGGGCCTCCCCGATCAACCCCTCCTCCGTTGAGGGACCGGTGTTCCGTACCGCCGACAATCCCTCTCCGGGGATTAAGATAGCAGTGACGGAAGGAATGTCCATATCCGACGGCAAAGAGAGCATAAATACCACCGTCCGGCGGATTCATCATTGCGCCGCAGCCTCCAGCGCCCGGCGGTAAACCTGGAGGTACCCGGGGATCCGGCTGCTCCAGGAATTGTCCGCCCTCATACACTTACGCCTCTTGGCGGCCCATTTCGCGGGGCCCGATTCCCACAGGCCGACCGCTTCGTCCAGGGCCCCGGGAAAATCGCCGGGGGACTCGAAGACCCAGCCGGTTTCCCCGGTGACGGTGTCCGCCAGCCCTCCGGTCTTCCTGACCAGGGGAATCGAGCCGTACCGCATGGCGGTCATCTGGGACAGCCCGCAGGGCTCGAACACCGAGGGCATCAGGAAAATGTCTGTTCCGGCGAAGATCCTCCGGGCCAGGCCGTCGCAGTAGCGTATGTTCACCGCCAGTTGTTCCGGGGTCCGGGCCGCGGCGGCCAGGAACCCCTCCTCGTAGCCCCTCTCCCCGGTTCCCAGCACTACCAGCCTGATCCCCCTGCGGAACATCTCCGGAAGGTTCTCCAGCACCAGATCCACGCCCTTCTGGGCGGTCAGCCGGGTCACCATGCCCGCCAGGAGGCCGGGCCCCGGAGGTATGCCCACCTCCCGCAGCAGTTCCGCCCTGCACTTCCTCCTGCCCGCCATCGAACCCGGGGCGAACCGGGCCGGAAGCGAGGTGTCCGTGGCGGGGTTCCAGCAGTCGCCGTCTATTCCGTTCAGTATGCCGACAAGCTTTTCCCGGTGATGCCCGATGACGCTCTCCATCCCCGCTCCGAAGCCCGGGGTCCTGATCTCCCGGGCGTACGAAGGGCTCACGGTGGTGACCTGGGAGGCGAAGACGACGCCCCCCTTCATCATGTTCCAGTCGCCCCAGAACTCAAGTCCGTCGGCGGTGAAGAAGGAATCCGGAAGACCGGCGGCCCCGCGGCTTTCCCATCCGAACCGGCCCTGGAACGCCAGGTTGTGAATGGTGAAGACGGAGGGCTTACCCTCCCGGCTCAGATAGACCGGGAGGAGCCCGGTCTGCCAGTCGTGGCAGTGGTGGACGTCCGGAACGAAGCCCGTCACCTCCGGGGACGCGAGGACCGCCCGGCAGAAGAAGGAGAAGCGCCGGGGGTTGTCGGGCCAGGAGGAATCGGTCGTGGGACCGTAAAGCCCCTCCCTGGAAAACTCCTCGTCCCTGGCCACCAGGTAGGCCTTCACTCCGTTGGGAAGCCGGGTCTCCGCCACCCCAAAATCCTCCCCCAGGTACGTCCTGCCGGCCCCCACCCAGCGGAAGGCGCATCTCCCCGCCAGATCACCGTAGAAGGGGATCATCACCCTGGCCTCCACCCCGGCCCGGCAGAGGGCCGCAGGCAGTTCGGAGACCACCGAGGCCAGCCCGCCGGTGCAGGCCAGAGGGTAAACCTCGGAGGCGGCGAAGAGAACCCTCATCCCCGACCCCTGCCGGACCACCTGCGGTAAAGCAGCGCTCCGGGTACGAGAACCGCCAGCACCGCCATCACCGTCCGCCCGTAGGCGGCCATGAACGCCGACGCGGCGGTGGAGTTGATTCCCAGGGCCATGGAGAGAAGCGACAGGAGGATGTACCAGAGCATGGCGCTCAACAGAGACGGCGCCAGAACCGAGGCTCTGCCCATACCGCTCCAGGAGGCGGCCACCACCAGAACGGACCTGATCCCCGGTACGAACCTGCTGAAGAAGAGGGCCCATCTGCCGTGCCTGGCCAGCATGGCCCGGGCCCTTTCCAGCTTACCGGCCCCCCGGGCTCCGCCGGTCAGAACACTCCCGAGCCACTCAGGTCCGGAGCCCCTTCCGACGGCGTCCAGAAGAACCGTGCCCAGGCCGCACCCCAGGAGGCCCGGCACCCAGACCAGCCACGGGCTCCAGCCCGCGGAAAGCACAGCCCCGCCGGCGACGATGTACAGAACGTCCCCGGGGAAGGGGGGGAAAACGGTCTCCACAAAGGCGATCCCCGCCAATATCGGCGCCGCGGCCCAGGAGTCCAGACTGTTCCAGACCTGGTTCCACGCCGATTCCATCAGGACTCCAGAACCGCCAGGGCCAGGCATCCGAAGCCGCCGCCCCGGCCCAGTTCGCCGAGGCCGTTGGTGGTGGTCCCCTTGATCCATATCCGGCTTCTTGGCGCCCCGAGTATCGAGGAAAGTCTGTCCAGCATCATGTCCCGGTTCGGGGAAACCCTGGGGGCCTCGCCCACGAGGGTAAGGTCGAGACGGTTCAGCTCCCAGCCGGCGTCCCTGACCCTGGCCATGCACTGTTCAAGGATCATGGCGCTGTCGGCGTTCTTCCAGGCCGGGTCCGACGGGGGATAGAAAACCCCGATGTCCCCCAGGGAAGCCGCCGCCAGGAGGGCGTCAGCCGCGGCATGGAGCACCGCGTCGCCGTCGGAATGGCCCGTGGGCCCCCCCGAATCCCCCAACCGGCACCCGGAGGCCACCATGGGCCTTTCCGGGCTGAAGGCGTGAAAATCAAGCCCCTGGCCGAAACTCAGGCGTGGAGCGAAAGCGATGTATTTCCCGTCGCCGGGTTCAGTCAGCTTCCCGTTCCCCGGGTCTCCCTCCACAATCGCCACCCTTCCTCCGACCCGTTCCAGGGCCGAGCTTTCGTCGGTCACTGAAGGCGCCGCTCTCAGGGCTTCCACCAGATCCCGGTAAACGAAGCCCTGGGGCGTCTGAACCGTCCACAGGCCCTCCCTGTCAACGGTGGAGGTCACGAAGCCCTCCCGGACCCGTTTCAGCGTGTCCCTCACCCGGATACCGGGCACTGCGGCGCCATGGGTCTCCGTCGCCGCCATGACCTTGAGGGTCAGGGCCCTGGTGAGCCCGGGCCGGGCTCCGTCGTGCACAAGAACCCACCGGGGGGCGTCCAGGGCTTCAAGGGCCGCCAGCACCGAGTCCTGCCGACGGGCGCCCCCCTCCACAACCTCGACCCCGGGCGGCGGTGTCCAGTGCTTTCTCCACGGAAACCCCCGCGGAACCGCCACCACCACGGGCATCATCCCCGCCAGGAGTTCCACCGGCCACTGGAGCACCGGCCGCCCGC
>JAKPTG010000083.1 GCA_029571005.1 Candidatus Fermentibacterota bacterium | reverse complement strand
GCGACCTGGCGGCCCTGGCGGAAAGCGACAACCTCGAACTCCACTCCACCGAGCCCTTTTCCCCCATGTCGGTGAGGATGGCGGCCGCTTCCGGCGACAACTCCTACCGGGGGCTGCTGGGTTGCGGCGACTTTGCCGACGCGGCGCTGCTGGCCCCGGAGTACACCGTCATCGGCCCCTTCGTCAACGAAGGGGTGGCTTTCCTTGTGGAGGTGACCGGGCGGTCCATGCCCGACCTGGAGTCCAGGCAGGGAGCGCTGGCCTCAGTTTACCTGTCTCTGGAACAGGGGTACGGCCGGGAATTCGAGGGCCGATTCCTGCGGATGACCAGGGACAGGGCCGTGGTGGAAGACCTGAGGGAAGAGTTTTTCGGCGTGGTTGACTCCATCAGAACGGCCCGTGGAGACGTTTACTGATCTCCTTCTCCGCTCCCAAGAAGGTACAGGAAGTAGGGCCCGCCCAGCAGGGCGGTGATGATGCCTATCGGGAGTTCCCCGGGGCTTACCACCACCCTGCTCAGCACATCCGACCACACCAGCAGCACGGCGCCGCCCAGGGCCGACAGGGGAAGAAGCCTCCGAAGATCGCCGCCTGAGACCCTTCTGAGGATGTGGGGCACCACCAGCCCCACGAACCCCACGGGGCCGACGGCCCCAACTGCCCCCCCGGCCAGCACCGCCGCGGCGGTCAGCATCAGGGCCCGCTCCCGGCGGGTGTTCACGCCCCTGCTCTCCGCCAGTTCCTCCCCGGCCAGCATCTGGTTCAGGATCCCCGACCTGGGAAGCACCGTCAGAAGCCCCGCCAGGGTGAAGGGCAGCAGGTACAGGGGCCTCGAGTAACCCGCCGCCGCCAGATCCCCCATCATCCACCGGACGATCTCCATCAGCCTGGAAGCCGGGCTGATGTACTCCAGGGCCAGAAGCAGGGAGGCCCCCAGCACATTCACCGTAACGCCGGCCAGAATGAGGGTTGAGCCGTCGCTCCATCGCCTCCCGGCCAGGGAGGCCGTGACGGCGGTGGCGGCCAGGGCGCCGGCGGTCCCGGCCAGGTTCGACCAGTAGCCGGACAGCCCGGTTCCGAAGAGGATCACCACACCGGCGGACAACCCGGCGCCGGCGCTTACCCCCAGTGTGTAGGGGGTGGCAAGCACATTCCTGAGCACCGTCTGAAGCACCGCCCCGGCCACCGCCAGGGATGCCCCGGCAAGCACCGCCAGGGCGGTGCGGGAAAGGCGGAGGGAGACTATCACCGACCACGGCGCCCCGGAGCCCATCGGACCCACCAGGGCTGACAACGCCACCCCTGCAGCCAGCAGGATGACCAGCGGGAGCAACGCCTTCATGCCCGGCCCTCCGCCGCCACCACCCAGCTCCCGGTGTTCCGGTCCCGGAAGACGGAAAGGGGTATGCCGTACACCCTGCTCATGAGTTCCGGAGAGAATACCTCCTCCGGAGGCCCGGCTCCGAGGCACCGCCCCTCCGCCAGAAGCACCGCACCCCGGAAGTGGGCCCCGGCCATCCCGAGCCGGTGGGTGGAGACCAGCACCGTGGCGCCTTCCCCGGCCAGTTCCTCCAGGATGTCCCACAGAATCACGGTATGCCTGTAATCGAGCCCTCCACCGGGTTCGTCCAGCAAAAGAAGCCCCGGTTTCCGGACCAGCACCGACGCCAGGAACACCATCCGCCTCTCGCCCCCGGAAATCCGGCCCACCGGCCTGTTCCTGAGATGGGCCACGTTGCAAAGGTCCATCGCCCAGCGGCACGCCTCCCGGTCCCCCTCCGAATCGGGGGACCAGGGGGACCTGAAGGGGTGCCTGCCCAGAAGGATGGTCTCCTGCACCGAAAGCCCCTGGGGCACCGGCGGATCCTGGGGCAGGTAGCCTATCGCCGCCGCCCGCTCCCGCCCCGGAATCCCCTCCAGGGGCCTGCCGTCCAGCAGCACCGTCCCCCGCCGCCAGAGCCAGGGAAACCCCATCACACCCTTGATCAGGGTGCTCTTGCCGGCCCCGTTGGGCCCAAGAAGGCCCCATATCTCCCCGGAACGGAACACCAGGTCAATCCCGGATACCGCCGCCTCCCGGCGGAGGTATCCGGCGGAAAAACCCTCCAGCTTCAGTACAGGCAGGATTCCAGCCTCTCCGCAATCTCCGGAAGCCTCGCCCCGGGTATGAGCACGAAGTCGTCGTCCAGGACGAAAACCCTCTCCGGCGGATACCCCCGGGCGCCCCAGAAGTCCCTCTGGCTCTGCAGGAGGCCGGAGGGGTCCGGATGGTCGGGGGCAAGGAAAATCAGGGCGTCGGGGTACAGCATGAGTATGCCCTCCACTGAAACGTCCGGGTAGGTTCCGCTCTCCGGCGCCGCCAGGGTACAGCCCATGCCCTCCAGCAGTTCCTGATAGAAGGTTCCCGATCCCGCCAGGGTGAACCGGCCGTCATGGCTCATGTAAACCACCAGAGCGGCGCTGCGGGGCTCCCTTCCCGGCTCCCGGGCGAAAACCCCCTCGAGCCTCTCCCTGAAGCGGTCGAAGGAGGCCTCCGGGTACAGGGCCTCGAGACTGTCGCAGACCGCCAGGACGTCCCCAAGGTCGTCAAAACGGTAGCTGTGGTAAGGTATCCCCAGACGGCCCGCCAGCTCTCTGAGCCTCCCGCTGTCTCCGACGGAGTGGATGCTGGTGGGGGACAGGGCGGCCACGGCCTCCGGAGAAGGGTCCAGGTATCCTCCCAGCCTGGGCAGCGTATCCGCCCCGGGAGGCCATTCAGTGAACGTGTCCACCCCGGCCACCCGGCTCCAGACACCGCCCTCGTGGAACAATTCCGCCAGAGAGGGGCCGAACACCGCCGCCCTGACATCCTCCCGGGAAACCGGCGCTTCAGCCCCGCACCCGGGGATCAGCGTCATCAGGGTAAAGAATAGCCCTGAGCCTGCGAAGAGCATCCTTTTCAATCTGCCTCACCCTTTCTGCTGAAACACCGAGAATATGCGAAATTCTCTTCAGGGTTTCCCGCTTCCGCCCCATCAGCCCCAGCCTCAGGGCCAACACGGTCTTGCTTCTTTCGGGCAGCTCCGCCAGGGCCGCCCGGATCCTTCCTACCTCCAGCTCGTCCGCCACTTCCTCGGGGGGCTGCGCCGGGGAGGCGGGCAGCTCCCGCAGACCGTCGGCGTCCAGTGACACGTGCCGGAGTTCCAGCAGGGACATGGCCAGGAGCCAGTCCAGGTCCATACCGGGCAGTTCCCGCATCTCGTCCATCGTCGGAAGCCGTCCGGACCTTGCGGCGAAGGAGTCCAGGAGCCCCCGGGCCCGAACACCCTTGCGAAGGGTCTGCCGGGGCACCCTCACCAGCCGTGACTGACGGCTGACCTCCTCGATGATGCATCGCCGGATCACACAGACGGCGTAGCCGCAGAAGGCCGAGTAGCTCTTCAGGTCGTGCCTCCTGGCGGCGGTCAGCAGCCCCCGGCACCCCTCCTGCACGATGTCAATGTCCTCCATGGCCCCGATGCCGCTCGGAAAGTGCCGACGGGCCACGTAAAGCACCAGCCGGATGTGCCCCTCCACCAGCTCCTGCTCCAGGTCCAGCAATCCGTCCCTGAGCCGCCCGAGCTTCTCCCCGGCTTCGCCGGAGAGGGAGGCCATGCACCGGGAGACCGACTCCTGCCACTCCCCCTCCCCCAGGCTCTCCATGCCGGGGAGTTCCCCCATCTCCCGGCGAAGCTCGCGCATCCGGGCCAGCAGCTCTTCCCAGAATTCCTCGCCCCGGCGGGGGGTTCTGTCGAGGAACCTGTCCAGCAGCGACATCGGGTCACTCCGCGAATTTTTTTCCGTCCTCATACCGACGCCTGGCCAGTTCCTGCAGCCGGTTCAGAATGTCTTTCGTTTCCTCGCTGGACGAAGCTTCCCTCAGCCGACCCCTGAGCTGCTCCTCCAGGGCCAGCAGCCTGCGGCCCTCCACGCGTTTTTTGATGAGTTCCCGGTCTCCGGGCTTCACCCCCTCCATGGAGGAGGCCAGCCGTGAGCAGAGCGACGCCTGATCCGGGGAGAGAAGGCCGAAATTGACCGTAACACAGCCTTCCTCCACCTGCTCCCGCAGGGCCGGGAACAGGTTTTTCCCCGCCTCGGAGCGGAAATCGTCCGGCTCCAGCCAGCGGATGAGCCCGCAATCCAGGGCACCGCCCGCCACCAGCGCCGCAATCAGGGCGTCATCGCTCCCGCCGGACGCGTCCCGGGAACCGGGCCGCCCGTCCCGTCGTTCGTTTTGCTTCAGGTGACTTTCCAGGGCCGCCCGGGAGAAGCCCGAGGCCTCCTCCACCTCCAGGAGAAGCTGCTCCCGGACCAGAGGATCCGATCCGGAAGCCACTATTTCCATCAGCCGTTTCGCGGTCCGAACCCCCGCCACCCCCCTGGGGAACCCGCCCTCAAGGAGGTCCAGACAGAAGCCCACCGGCCCCCGGGCCCTCTCCACCAGATCCATGAAGGCGTCCATCCCCCGGGCGGCGATGTGGTCGTCCGGATCCATCCCCTCCGGAAGCCTCGCTATCCTTGGGTAACCTCCAGCGGCAAGTATGGTCATGGCGGCCTTCACCGCAGCCCGGACCCCCGCCTGGTCGCCGTCGTAGCAGACCACCGTGTCCTCCGCCATCACCCGGAGAATCCTGGCCTGAACCTCCGTCAGGGCCGTACCGCACGTGGCCACCACCGCCGGAAACCCCCCGGCGGCCACCCTGGCGTGATCGAAGTAGCCCTCCACCAGGATCACCTGTCCGGTCTCCCTGGCCGCCGGCACCGCGTCGGAATAGCCGTAGAGGACGCCTCCCTTGTGGAAGACGTCGCTGTCGGGGCCGTTGATGTACTTAGGCCCCCGGTCGTCGAGGGCCCGGCCCCCGAAACTCACGACCCGCCCCCGCCGATCCCGGATGGGAAAGGTTATCCTGTTCCGGAAACGCTCCCGGCGGCCTTCGGAACCGGGAAGGAGCAGCCCCGCCTGCTCCGCCGTGGAATCGCTGTACCCAAGGGAACGCAGATGCCCGGCAAGCCCCGGAGGGGAATAGCCCACCCCCAGGGAGTCGGCCTCCTCCAGCAGTTTCCTGCCCGCCAGGTAATTCCTTGCCGCATCACCCTCCCGGGACCTGAAACGGTCCACGAACCATTTCTGGGCATCCCGGAGGAGGTCCAGAAGCCCCGTCTCGGGGCCGGCCCTGAAGCTCTTCTTCTCGAGAGTCACCCCGCATTGGTCCGCCAGCTCCTCCAGGGCCTCCCGGAAAGGCAGGTTCCCGTAGCGCATCACGAAGGCTATCACGTCGCCCCCGGCGCCGCAGCCGAAGCAGTGCCAGGTGCCGGTCGCGGGGAAAACGTAAAAGCTGGGGGTCTTTTCCTGGTGGAAGGGGCACAGCCCCCTGCAGGAGGCGCCGGACTGTTTGAGGTCCACCACCCTGCCCACCACCGAACGGATGTCCGAAAGCTGCTTTACCCGTTCAACGTCGCCGCCCCTCACGTACCCTCCTTCAACAGGACCACCGACGCCCCGGCCCCCCCCTCGGCGGGGGACGCCTGGCTCACCGAACGCACCCTGCGGTCCCGCCGGAGCCATCCGGTCACTCCGGCCATGAGCGCTCCCTTGCCGTGGATGACCCGGAGCCTGAAAAGCCCCGAGGCCGAAGCGTCATCCATCCTCCGATCCAGCTCCCCGACGGCTTCCTCCACCGTCAGCCCCAGAAGGTTCACCTCGGGGCTCACCGGAATGGGGTCCCACCGGGGTACGCCGGGGGCCGCCGGTTCCGGAGCTTCCACCGGGGTGAGGGAGGCGACGGGCATGGACAGGAGGATGTTCCCCGACCTGACCCTGGCGGTGGAACCGCCGACGCTCTCCACCCTGCCCGGCAGGTTCCACCCCTCTATCCGCACCCATTCCCCGGGGCAGAGCCCGGCTTTGCGGGCGGGGGCCGCCGGACCGCCGCCCGGTGAGGGCCCGGGGCGGGGTCCGGGAGGGGCTTCCTCCACCAGCTCCCTGATGGCCTTCCTGGCCTCCCTGGCCTCACCGGGTCCGCCTCCCGCCCGGGAGATGACCGCCAGGAGGGAGTCCGCCCGGGAGCTGATCCGCCTCATCCGGCTCCGGTACTCCTCCTCCAGCGCCCTTCCCATGGCATCGAAATCCGTCATGACCTTCCGGTGCTCCCGCTTCCTGCGTTCCTCCGCCTCGGCCTCCATGCTCCTCTGGAGCCTCAGGGCCTCGACTTCCCCGGCCCGGGCTTCGTTCAGCTCCGTGAGGGAGGCCAGCAGGTTGTCCAGCCGGAACGGATCACCCGCCAGCTCCTCCGCCCTCTCGATGACCTCCCCCGGAATCCCCGCCGCCCGGGCGGCCTCCAGGGTGAAGGACGCCCCCGGAACCCCGAACACGAAGGAGTAGGCCGGGGTGAGGGTCTCCCGGTCGAAGGCCAGGGAGCCGTTGAGAAAGCCCGGGGTTTCCAGGGCCATCTTCTTGAGCTGTCCCATATGGGTGCTCACCAGCACCTTGGAGTTGCGGGAGGCGAGGAAGACCAGAAGGGCCGCCGCCAGGGCGGCCCCGGTGGCGGGGTCGGTGCCCGCCGCAGGCTCGTCAATCACCAGGAGGGTCGAGGCGTCAGCCTTCTCCAGCATCTCCCTCTGCTCCGCAAGCCTGGCGGAGTAGGTGCTCAACTGGTCGGATATGGACTGGTTGTCTCCCATGCTGACCATCACCCGGGTGAAGAAGGGCATGGCGGAGCCGGGCTCCACGCAGGCCCCCAGCCCGGCCCGGGCCATCACCGAGGCCAGGGCGGCGGCTTTCATGAGAACGCTCTTACCCCCGGCGTTGGGGCCGGAGATGACCAGAACCCGCCATTCGCCGGGAAGGACCAGATCGCTTCTTACGACCCTGTCCCTCTCGATCAGGGGGTGACGGAGCCCCAGGAGCCTCATGGGCCCCGCCCCGGGAAAAACGGTGTTCTCCCGGGAGGAGTACAGGGCCCTGGCGAAGACCGCGTCAATGTCCGTGGCCGCCTCCAGCCCCCGTTCCAGGGCTTCCAGCTCCCGGCGCACCATGGCGGTGGCGTCCCTGAGTATCCTTCTCCTCTCCCTCTGAAGCTCCACTTCCGCTTCCTGCAGGGCGTTCCCATCCTCCACCAGCTCCGCCGGCTCTATGAAAAGGGTCGAGCCGCTGTCGGACCTGTCATGGATTATGCCCGCCACCGCACCCCGCTTTCCCGAGGCCACCGGCAGAACGAACCGGCCGTTTCTGATGGAGGGGGGCGCATCCCTGAGCACACCGGCGGCGGCGAGCCTGGAGGCGGCATGGGCCACCCGGGAGGACATCTCCCGGCGGAGACGGTCCGCCCGGGTCAGAAGCTCACCGTACCTGCGGGTGGCCCGGGGGGAGACGTCGCCGTCCTCGGTGGTGATGGAGTACAGATGGGCAGCGAGCTCCGCCGAAACCGGAAGCCCTGCAAGAAGGCGTTGCAGGGGAGCCTCCGGAGGGCACGGACCGCCGGCCGCCCCCAGGAACTCCCCGAACTCCCGGATCGCCGCGCCGATGTCCCTCAAGCGGGGGGGCTCCAGTATCACGGCGCCCCGCCGGAGAGCTTCGATGCTCTCCTCCAGGGAACCCGCCCTGGACACCGGAGGAGTAAGGCCCATACCAACAAGCTCCCGGGCCTGAAGAGTTTCCTTTTCAAGGGTGAGGGCCTTTTCCGGGGTGTCGCCGGGAAAGAGCTTCAGAACCTTGGCGGCGCCCCGGCGGGACAGACAGCCGGATGCCGCGTCCCCGAGAATCCTCCGGAACTCCAGAGCCTCCGGGACCGCCGACACGGTTACCTTCCCGGAGGGGCGAAGCCGTCCATGGAAGCCATCTCCTCCAGCAGCTTCCTCTCCCGTCGTCCGGGCTTCCTCGGAACGAATATCTCCACCCGGACCAGAAGGTCCCCCCTGCCCCGGCGGTCGAGGCGGCCCAGACCCTTGCCCCGCAGGGCGATCCTGGCGCCGCCGGCGACCCCCTCGGGCACCTTGACCGTAAGCGGTTCGCCGCCGCAGGGGTCCGGCACCGGCAGAACGGCCCCGGCCACCGCCTCGGGGTAGCTGATGGGAAGCCGGTGGACCAGGTCGTCCCCCTCCCTGGTGAAACCCTGGTAGTCAACGCTCCTTATCAGCACCCTCAGGTTCCCCGGAACCCCCCCGGCGTCACCGGGGTGGTGCCCCTGCCCCCGGAGGGTCAGGCAGTGCCCCTCGGACAGCCCCGGGGGAAGCTGCACCGTAATGGATCTGGTCTTTTTGGCCACGCCGTTGCCGCGGCAACCGGAACAGGGTTTCCTGGGAACCTTGCCCGAGCCCCGACAGATCCGGCACGGAGACACCGACCGGAAGGTTCCGAGCAGGGTACGGCGATAGGTCTCCACCCGGCCCCGCCCCCGGCACTGGAGACAGGTCTGGGTCCCCGCCTTCGGATCGGCCCCGCTGCCGTCGCAGGTTTCGCACGGTTCGAACCTCTCCGCCTTCAGGAGCCGCTCGCCGCCCAGCACCGCTTCCGGGAGCGTCAGCTCTATGGAGACCGTCAGGTCTTCCCCCCGGCTCTCCATATCACCGCCGGAGAAA
The DNA here is from genome assembly GCA_029571005.1 of Candidatus Fermentibacterota bacterium. Lineage (GTDB taxonomy): Bacteria > Fermentibacterota > Fermentibacteria > Fermentibacterales > JCC-6 > UBA6080. Next base: position 9,105 of record JAKPTG010000083.1, on the reverse strand, counting down.
CCGCCGAAACCGAAGTTCTCCATGAAGGCCCGCAGGGCGTCTTCCATGCCGAAGCCGCTGAAGGGGCCGCCCCCCAGGGGTCCCTCCCGGTCGTCCACCGTGCCGTACCTGTCGTAGAGGGAACGCTTGCCGGGGTCGGAAAGAATGTCGTAGGCCCTGCCTACTTCCTTGAACTTTTCCTCGGCCTGATGGTCTCCGGGGTTCCGGTCCGGATGGAACTTCATGGCCTGCTGCCGGTAGGCCTTCTTTATGTCGTCTTCGCCGGCGTCCCTGGAAAGGTTCAGCACCTCGTAGGGGTTAAAATGCATCGGCGCACCTCCAGCTGGGGTCTCTGCCGACGGGCGGAAACCCTGGACGGAAAACCGGTCACTGTCAGTTACTGAAGCCGGATCGTCACCGACCCGTCATCCCTCAATCGGTTCATCGCTTATCTCGATGTCGTCGATAAGCCTGCCTATCTCGTCATCCTCCAGCCCGCCCCCTATGATCTCGATCAGTTCGGCCACCGCATCAAGCTGCACCTTGGTACTGGATACCTGCCTCGCAATGGCGTCGGAATCGGTTCCGTCGCGGACTTCCACGAGTTTCCGCCGCTCCTCTTCGAGTTCCTGCCAGGATACGGGGTCAAGCTGCTGCTCCCGGGCGGCCTTCAGCACTTTCGTGACTTCGTAGTTCAACTCGTCGGCCTTGTTCCTCTGGCCCAGGAGGGCTATCCTGGCCCGGTCCGCCTCGGCGTTGGCCTCGGCCTCTTTCCTGAGCCTGGCGATTTCGCTGCTGGTGAGACCGCCGCTGGGATTCACCTGAATGCTGTGAGCGTTGCCGGTGCTCACATCCTTGGCGGAGACGTTCAGAATACCGTTGGCGTCTATTTCGAAGGTGACCTCCACCCGGGGCTCGCCCCGCCTGGCCGGAGGAAGGCCCTTGAGTTCGAAGGTGCCCAGGCTCCTGTTCCCCTCCGCCAGGTCCCGCTCGCCCTGCAGCACATGAATGCTCACCACGCTCTGGTTGTCCGCCGCCGTGGTGAAAACCCTGGTGCGGTGCATGGGAATGGGGCTGTTCCTCTTGATTATCGGGGCCATAACTCCGCCGAGGGTTTCCACGCCCAGGGACAAGGGGGTTACGTCTATCAGCACCAGGTCCTTCTTCTCACCGGCGAGTACCGCCCCCTCCAGGGCGGCCCCCATGGCCACCACTTCGTCGGGGTTCACGCTCTGGGCTGGCTTGCGCTGGAAGACCTCCTCCACCAGTTCCTTCACCGCGGGTATTCTGGTGGAGCCTCCCACCAGCACCACGTGGTCCAGCTCGTCTATCGAGAAGCCGGCGTCCCCCACCGCCCTGATGCAGAGGTCCCGGGTCTTCTCTATCAGGTCGGCCACGAGGCTCTGGAACAGTTTCTTGGTTATGCTTATCTCCATGTGTACCGGCCCCGAATCGCCGGAGGCGATGAAGGGCAGGTTTATGCTGGTCTCCAGGGTCATGGAGAGTTCGCACTTGGCTCTCTCCGCCGCCTCCCGGACCCGCTGGGCGGCGACCTGGTCCCGGCTCAGGTCAATGCCCGTCTCGGCCTTGAACTGATCCATGATCCATTCCACCAGCCGGTTGTCCAGGTCGTCCCCGCCCAGGCTGGTGTCGCCGCAGGTGGATTTCACCTCGAAAACCCCGTTCACCACCTGAAGAACGCTGATGTCGAAGGTGCCGCCCCCGAAGTCGTAAACCACTATCTTCTTGTTTTCCCGGGGCTCGATGAAGGCCAGGGCCGCCGCGGTGGGCTCGTTGAGAACCCTCCTCACGTTCAGCCCGGCTATGACCCCGGCGGCCTTGGTGGCCTCCCTCTGAGCCTCGTTGAAGTAGGCCGGAACCGTTATGACGGCGTCACTGACCTCCTCGCCAAGGAATTCCTCGGCGGTATGCTTCAGCATCTGAAGGATTATGGCGCTTATCTCCGGCGGGGTGTAGATCCTGTCCATTACCCGCACGGCGGCGTCACCGTTGGTGTTTTCCACGATTGTGTAAGACACATGGTCCGTCAGGTTGGCGACCTCCGAGAACTTTCTGCCCATCAGCCGCTTGATGCTGAAGACCGTATTCCCGGGGTTTGTGATGGCCTGCCGCCGGGCCACCAGGCCCACCAGCCGCTCACCCTTGGCGGTGAAGGCCACCACCGACGCCATGACCCGGGACCCGGACTTCGACTGTATTATCGTGGGGTTGCCGGAGTCAACAAAGGCGATACACGAGTTGGTAGTGCCAAGATCAATTCCGATTATCTTTCCCAAAGCCCGCACCTCCTGACGGGAATAGCACGGATTATCCGGTAAACACCGTTTTCACCATTCCCCAAGCAATAGGGGAAAGGTGCTGAGTGCCCAGGTCGCGGCGGTGGATTTGAGCCCCGGTCTCCCTGTACCCGGTTACCCGGATACAGGTTCCGTCCCAGGCAAGGCCGGCGCGGCTCCCGGAGCCCCCTCCGGGAGGAGTGGCCCGGTCAGCCGCGGCCCTCCCGCGGGAACCCGCCCTGTAAAGCATAATATAACAGCTGTCGTCGGTTATCCAGAGATGTTCCTCAACCCGGGTCAGGCCGTCGGGACAGCCGCAGGGGGCGGGAATCCGGCTCATGACGCCGCCGGGGGCCGCAACCGATGCGGCAACCCAAGGAAGCGGAAGAACCATATTTTCACAGCCCACCCTATCACCCTTTCGTGCCGTACCGCCCAAAGGGCGATGCCATTTGACAATAAACCGTTCACGGCCCGCTGTCAACCGGGGCTCCCGGAATGTCCCCCGGGGTTCGGAACACCCCCGCTTCACAGATGAACCCGTCTATCAGGTCCACCGGCGTGACGTCGAAGGCCGGGTTCCAGGCTTCCGCCCCGGGGGCGAGCACCCGGGCGCTCCCGAAACCGGCCACCTCGTCCGGGTCGCGGTTCTCGATTACGATTCCGGAACCCTTCTCCGTGGCCGGGTCGAGGGTGGATCGGGGCGCCGCCACATAGAAGGGCACTCCGGCCCGCCGGGCGGCCAGGGCCAGGGGAAAGGTGCCGACCTTGTTGGCGGTGTCTCCGTTCCGGGCTATCCGGTCGGCGCCGGTGACCACGATGTCCACCCGCCCGGAGGCCAGAAGGTGGGCGGCGGCGGAATCCGGAATCACCGTCACCGGTATCCCGGCCCTGACCATCTCCCAGGCGGTGAGCCTGGCACCCTGGAGCAGCGGCCGGGTCTCGTCGGCGAACACCTCCCTGACCAGCCCCCGGTCGTGCGCCTCGTACACCACCGCCAGGGCGGTTCCGAGCCCTCCGGTGGCCAGCCCCCCGGCGTTGCAGTGGGTGAGTATCCCGGCGTTCGGGGGCACCAGGGCGGCGCCGTGGGCGCCCATGGCGGCGCAGGCTTCCAGATCCTCCCGGTGCAGCCTCAGGGCGCTCTCCAGCAGGGCCGCCACCGCTCCATCCCTGTCTTTGGAGTTCATCAGAACCCTTCTCTGGACGTCAAGGCAGAAGAACAGGTTCACCGCGGTGGGCCTGGTGGAGGCAAGCAGGTCCAGCCCCCTCAGGCAGCCGTCCAGGAACCCCGGCCCCGCCGGAGCCTCCATGGCCGCCAGCACCGCCCCGTAACCCGCTGCAAGGCCGATGGCCGGAGCGCCCCGGACCGCAAGGGAGCGTATCGCCTCCGCCAGGGTGTCCACCCGGCGGCACTCGATGAATACCTCCCGGAACGGGAGAAGCCTCTGATCCAGGAGTCTGAGGCATCCCCCGGTCCACTCAAGGGTGGGAACCGGCGTCAAGCCCCGCTCCTTCCAAGGAGCCGGAAGCAGACCTCGAAGATCTCCTCCGGTTCCATCATACGGCCGGAGCCGTAGGCGCCGCAGGCCAGCTTACCCTCCACGGGGCCGGCCATGACGACACCCATATCCTGCAGTATCCGCACGTTTTCCCTGACCGCCGGGTGGTTCCACATCCTGGTGTTCATCGTCGGGGCCATGACCACCGGGGCGTCGCACGCCAGGAAGGCTGCGCAAAGCAGATCCCCTGCGAACCCCCGGGCGGCCTTGGCCAGGAAGTCGGCGGTGGCAGGGGCCACCACCATCAGGTCAAGGTTGTCGGTGAGGATTATGTGGGGCGCCGGTTCCGAGGGCTGTTCCGGGAACATACCGGTATGGACGGGGTGCCCGGCGACGCAGGCCAGTTGCACCGGCCCGATGAAACGCTCCGCCGCCGGAGTGAGAACTCCGGTGACCTTGTGACCCGCCTTGCGGAAGAGGGACGCCAGGGTGCAGGCCTTGAAAGCGGCCGCCCCCCCGGTGACCCCCAGCAGAACCTCAGCCATTTTCACCCCTCTTCTTCCTGCCGATGGAATCTATTCCGGAAAGGGTCAGATCCGGGTATATCCGGAAGGGCGCGTTGCAGCGGGGGCAAACCGTCTCCGCCCACCCGCCGGCGGCCAGGAGCGCCGGAGTTCCCCGGACCGCTCCGGAAAGAAGCTCCACCATCCTGTCGGCGGCCCCCACCGCGCCCCACAGCACCCCGGAGCGGACCGCTTCCCCGGTGGACCTGCCCATTGGGTGTTCCGGGAACCGGAGGTCCAGCGGGTTCAGCCTCTCAGCCCTTCTGAACAGCTCCGAGGCGGCGGTGCCCACCCCGGGCAGGATCGCCCCGCCCAGAAAGCGGCCCCGACCGTCTATCACATCGAAGGTGGTGGCGGTGCCGAAATCCGCCACTATCACCGGGGGATCCGCGACCAGCAGGGCGCCTGCGGCGTTGGCCAGACGGTCGGGCCCCAGTTCCCCGGGGTTGGGGTAATCGATCTCCAGCCCGGCGGTGTCCGGGTTCACTTCCACCGCCTCGCCGCCTATCCACTTTCGGGAGAACTCCCTCAGGGCGTCGGTCACCCGGGGCGCCACGCAGGCGAAGGCCGCCGCCCCGGGCATGGGCGCGTCGGAAGCCCGGAAGAGGCCGGTCACCAGGGCCAGCAGTTCGTCCGGGGTCCGGCAGGCGGTGCGCACACGCCACCGGAACACCGGCCCTCCGTTTTCGAAGAGCCCCAAAACGGTATTGGTGTTCCCCACATCAATCGCCAGCCGGTACAACCGGTTCCTCCCTCCAGTCCAGACCCACGTCGGCGGAGGGGACGGAATGGGTCAGGGCCCCCACCGAAATCCCGTCCACCCCCGTGGCGGCTATGGCCGCAACGCTCTCCAGGGTGACCCCGCCGGAGGCCTCCAGGTAGCACCGCCCGCCGGCCAGCCTGACCGATTCCCGGAGCATGGGCAGGGTCATGTTGTCCAGGAGCACCCGGTCGGGGCCGAAGGGGAGCACCATCGCGAGCTGGGCGGGCGAGTCAACCTCTATTTCCACGGGAACCCCCAGGGCCCGGGCGGCTCCCACGGCGGGGCCCAGGAATTCGGCCCCCCCCAGGGCCGCAACGTGGTTGTCCTTGAACATGGCCATGTCGGAAAGCCCCATCCGGTGGTTCACCCCGCCGCCGGCGGCCACCGCGTACTTCTCCAGCACCCTCAGCCCCGGCGTTGTCTTCCGGGTGTCAAGAATCTCCACTCCGGGCGCCGCCTTCGCGTATTCACGGGTAAGGGCGGCGATGCCGCACATCCGGCAAAGGATGTTCAGGGCCGTCCTCTCCCCCCTGAGCACGTCTCCGGTGGGCCCCCTCACCACCCCCAGCAAGGCGCCCGCCTCGAGGAAGGCTCCCTCCGGAGCCTCCCGGACCGCCGCCACCGTCCCCCCTAAGGCTTCGTACACCGCCTCCACCGCGAACCACCCCGCCAGCACCAGGGGTTTCCTGGCCCTGAACTCGCAGACCGCCGGCCGCAGGGCCGCGGAACCCAGGGAGGCGGTGGCGGCGTCGTTCCAGGCGTCGTCCTCCCCGAGGGCCTCGGCGGCGACCCTGGACGCCTCCGACAACACCCTGTCCTCCATCATTCCTCCTCGAGAATCCCCGGGTCTCCGAACACGGTTTCCCCGTCCAGAAAGACGGCCTTCACCCCTATTTCCTCCCAGGGCGCCCCGGAGAAGGGGTCCGCCGACAGCAGACACAGGTCCGCCGGCCTGCCGGGAGCCACCGGAGCCGCCAGGTCCTCAAAGCCGCACACCCCGGCGGCGTCCAGGGTGTAGGCCCTCAGGGCCTGTTCCACGGTGAGCCTCTGGGCGGGGTTCGGGTGGTCGGTGGCCCCGGCCAGCCCCTTCAGGGGGCCGAAGGGCATTCCGTCGCTCCCGAAGCCGAGCCGCAAACCCCGGGAAAGAACCTCCCGGAAGGGGTTCAGCTCCCGGACCCTTGAATGGGGCAGCCGGCTTTCGTACATGCCGCCGGGCATCTGCCACCGGCGGACGAAGTTGGGCTGCATGCAGAAACTGTGCCGATTCCCGTGCCAGCCGGCGTCAACGGCGGGCATGAACTCCTCTGCGTGCTCCAGCCTGACCCGCACCGACGGCGCCCTCCGGGACGCATCGGCCACGGCCCTGAGGGCCCGGGCGCCTATGGCGTGGACGCACAATCCCACCCGGCACCGGGAAGCCGCGGCAAACAGCTCCGAAAGCCGGCCTTCGTCGGCCATCGGGGCGCAGGAGGAGCCGTCCAGGTAGTTACCGTCCACCGCGGCGTTCCAGGAGCCGAAGGTGCCGTCCGCGAAGGCTTTGATCCAGCGCACCTTCTTTCCCGGGCCGCGACGCTCCAGTTCCTCCGCGTCCCCGGAGAACACCCCCAGGGCGGTTCTCAACCGGGGGGCCCACTCCTCTATCAGCCGGGCCTCCCGCAGGTGTTCCATGCTGCCGATTCCCGTGACCCCGAGGGAGAAGGCATGCTCCTGGAGGCGCTCCATGCTCCGCACCAGATGCGCCCCGGGCACGGGGAACATCCTGTTGAAGCCAAGGGAAGCCTCCTCGGTCAGTCGCCCGGTCTCCCGGTCCACCCCCGGGGTTCCCTCCGGAATGAGGGCGAGCAGGGCGGAATCAACCAGGGCGACGTGTCCGCACACACGGGTGAAGATCGCCGGTCTGCCCCCAAGGACTTCGTCCATCCGTTCCAGGGTCGGCAGCGCCGGGTCGTCCCATGAGGATTCGTCGAAGCCGAACCCCCGGATCAGCCCGTCTTCCGGAACCGGAGCGCGGGATGCGGCATCGAGCATGGCGTCGGCGCAGCGGACCCCCGAGCAATCCAGGGAGCCGAGTTCCAAAGCCTTCCACGAGAAATGGACGTGGGCGTCAACGAAGGAGGGTATCAACAGGCCGGGAAGCCCTCCGGAACAGGGTTCAATTGACTCCACCCTCCCCCCGGGGCCTATGCCTGCCCTCACTCCGTTCAGAACGGGGCCCTTCCCGGGCCAGAACCGGGAACAGGCCAGAAACCTCATCCTCCGGCTTCCTTCAGGCACCTGACCATCAGCTCGAACACCTCGCCGTCCACCTCGAGGGTGAACCAGGTGGCCGCCCCCTGGCGCTGGACCTCCAGCACCCGGCCCCGGATCTCCGTTTCCACAAGCCCGCCCCTGGGGAACCTCCCCTCGGCGATCTCGTGGCTGCCCGAGCCGGGAAGGAACACCTCCCGGGCCTCTATTTCGGTCGGGTCGTTCTGATGGGAGAACCACCGGCGGAGTATCACATAGGCGCCGCCCACCACCGCCGAGTGGTTGGGGAAGTACACGTCAACATGCACATTTTCCTTCAACGGGGCCTTGTCGGGCTCGTAGGGCAGGGCCTGGTTCCTGCCCGCCTTCTTGGCCCGGAGCAGGGCCTTGTCGGCGCAGACCAGCAACTCGTCGCCGCCCACGGTCTCGGTGGAGGCCGCCCCCAGGGACACGGACACCGAAAGGGGCTCCAGCCCCTGCACCCGGAGCGGGGTGTCGTAAACCCTGGTGCAGATCCTCTCGGCGGAGGCCATGGCTTCCCGGATGCCGGTATTGGGAAGCAGGACCGTAATCTCCTCGCCGCCGTACCTGTAGGCTTCTCCCCGGTAGCGGACCGCCTCCCGGATGAGCCCGGAGACGTGGCGGAGCACTCTGTCACCCGTTTCATGGCCCCACTTATCGTTGAATATCTTGAAATGGTCTATGTCCGCCATTATTACGGAAAGGGGCAGCCCTTCGGGGCCCAGACAACGGAGCAGGGCGGGCAGGTCCGTATCCAGGTGTTTCCTCTGGGGCAGCCCCGTAACGGCGTCCGGCTCGACCCGCCGGGGAAAACTGATTACCGCCTTCTCTTCCGCCATGCCACACCTTCCGACTCGTACAAAGATAACCTCCGGGGAAGCCGGTGCAAGGATTGACTCGTTGCCCGCAAAAGTATAGTGTTCGGTGTTGTATTTATCTGCATCAACAGCTTTCGGGGGAACTCTTGAAAGGGTTTTCGGCGGTCGCCCTCCTGTTTCTGGCGCTCACGGCGGCGTGCAGGTGGAACTCTGAGCAGCAGGCCGTTTACGACAGCTACGCTCTGATGTCCCGGGCCCTGGAGGAGGAACGCCTCGACGACCTCTACCGGGGGCTTTCCAGCTCCACCACCGCCCTGCTGGACACCGCCGCCGCAGCCCTTACGGGCATGGGCGCGCCCCTGGACAACCGGGGCGACAGGCTTCTGGAGGAAATCGCCTCGGGGTACTCCCTCTTCCCCACGGGCAGGAACGTGGCGGACATCTTCCTGCGGGATGACCGGGCGGTGGTGGAACCCGTCGGAGACGACGACCGGCGAACGGTCAGGTTCGTGTTCGAAGACGGCGCCTGGAAGCTGGACCTCACCGACGAGATAACCGGGGTGCTGACCGGCGCCCTCGACGGCACCGGTGTCACCCTCGAGCAGTTCCTCAGGCCGCCCGCCCCGGCAACCCGGTATATTGTCGGCGGCTGCCCCCTGACGGTGACAAACCGGCTGGGCGGCCCCGATGTATATTACCTCTTCGCATCGCCGTCGGTAAGCGAAGACTGGGGGGGCGACCTTCTGGGAAGCGGTGTGCTGCTTCCCGATTCCTCCCGCACCCTTTTCGTTTACCCCGACACCTACGACCTGATGGCCGTGGACGCGGAAGACAACTCCTACACCCGCTGGGGTGTGGGAATAGGAGAAGAAGGGTACGGCTGGGATATCCACCGGTCAGACCTGGTTCAACAGTGAA
>JAKPTG010000087.1 GCA_029571005.1 Candidatus Fermentibacterota bacterium | reverse complement strand
GGGGAGGCAAAAAGTGTACCTTCCGCCGGGCCCGGGGACGGTTCGATTCCCGTTGGTCCGGGTACCCAGCGGGCGATGCGGTTGGCGGGGACGCCGCCGGCCTCGGTGAACCAGCCCCCCGCATACACATCCGTGCCGCTCATCGCGATGGCACAGACACGCGGGTAATAATAACCGTCACCGCAGACACCGCCTCCCAGCGAATGCCACGCCTCGCCGTCCCAACGAGCGATATGGTTGACGGGAACGCCGCCGGCCTCGATGAAATAGCCCCCCACATACACATCCGGGCCGCTCATCGCGATGGCATAGACACGCGAATCTCCGCCGCTGATACCGCTTCCCAGCATATGCCACGCCTCGCCGTCCCAATGGGCGATGCGACGGAAATAATAGTCTCCGACCATGCTGAAGAAGCCCCCCACATACACATCCGAACCGCTCACCGCGACGGCACTGACTTTGTTCCCCACACCACCTTTCAGACTATACCACCTGGTGCCGTCCCAATGGGCAACGTAATAGACGTAGATATCTCCGGCCATAGTGAAGAAGCCCCCCGCATACACATCCGAACCGCTTACCGCGATGGCATAGACTGCACCGTTCACACCGTTTTTCAGTGCATGCCAGGCGCCGTCCCAACGGGCGATGCGGCGGGCGGTGTTGATGCCGCCGGCCTCGGTGAAGTCTCCCCCCACATACACATCCGGGCCGTTCACCGTTATGGCCCTGACGAATGTGCCGTTCACACCACTTCCCAGTGTATGCCACGCCTCACCGTCCCAGCGGGCGATACGGTTGACGGGGACGCCGCCTGCCTCGGTGAACCTGCCCCCCACATACACATCCGGACCGCTCACCGCGACGGCATAGACCGCGCCGTTCACACCGCCTCCCAGCGAATGCCACGCCTCACCGTCCCAGCGGGCGATGTTGTTGGCGGGGTTGCCGCCGGCCTCGGTGAACTTGCCCCCTACATACACATCCGAACCGCTCACCGCGATGGCGGAGACGTACGGAGAAGAACCGCCGCCGACACCGCTTCCAAGAGGGTACCAGACACCTTCGTCATCCTCTCCCATGACCGCTCCTTCGGGAATCGTTACGGTGGCCGGGAAAGGGTTGGTTTCAGCAAACACAACGGAGGCGGTCACCAGCGACATCACGACAAAAACGGTTTTCATGCCTTTCCCTTTCAGAATTCACCCACCCACAAGAAAAAAATCTTCCGGTTTCAAGTTGTAAGTTCAATCACCAGTTTTCCAGACATTCTGAACAATATTTTGTCCACATACCCTTCAGCTCCTATCCGAAACCAAAGGCAAAACACTTACCGCAGCAGAACACAACGCCTGACAACCGTTTCCTCTCCACAAACCAACCTTAAAAGGTAACAACCCGAAGGTACCGACGTGCCGGGACTCCAGACGGCGGAGTGCCGACCGGAAAGAACTTCATCCGACAAAAGACGGTGTACAAGCCTCCCTGAAAAATCGTACACATCGAGATTCACATGCCCGGGCTCAGAAAGGTCGAAACTCACCGAAAGACTGCCCCTGAAAGGGTTGGGGACAGCATCGAGTGTAATACCCTGAATGACCTCTCCACCCTCTATCCCTGTCTCGGGAGCGTATCTGACAAGGTAACCGGCGCCGCCGCCCCAGGTCCCCACGGCTACGTAGCCCCCCGCGGGAAGCTGAACACAGGAATAAAAGAAGTTATCATGGCCCGTATTATTCTTGAGGTTCCACAACTCGTTCCCGTAGGCGTCGAGCCGGACAAGCCAACCCTTCTTGGTGGCAAGCGCGTTACTCTCGGAACCGCCGTCGTCCCAGGGACCCTCGAAGTAACCGTACCAACCGGAGAACACGTATCCACCGTCCATGGTCCGACGGACGCAGAAACCCTCGTGACGGTCGCCGGGTGTGGCGTGGATGTCGTGCCACCAAAGGGGCTCGCCGTACCGGTCAGTGTGCCAGATCACGCAGTTGGCCCCGGTAACAAAGGTGTAACCACCGTCGGAGGCGGAACACATGTCCGCAGGATACTGATAGTTAAGCTCGGGGTAATCGGTACCTCCGATATAGTTGCCGTCAAGATCGTAGAAAAGAAGGTGGGGACCAGATGTTGGAAGCGAATCTGTCCTGCCACGTGCCAACAGACAGAGTTCGTTGTTCTCGAAGAGCACCGTCTCACCCCAGTCTGCCGTTATTCCCCATTCCCGGGTCCACAGAGTGTCACCATTCTCATCCGTTCGAAGCAACCAGAGTTGACCGGCATAATGATGCCCGGTGCCGTGCACACGGCCGCACACCGCAAATCCGCCGTCGGGAAGACAGGTGATGCTGTAGCCGGCTTCATGGGTGAGAGGATAATCATAAATACGGGTCCATTCCGTCTCACCCGATGGGGATAGCTTATGAATAAAGAGAGCCCGGAAAGTTGGGTTTGTGTTGAGAGTAGCATCACCGGTAAGTACAAACGAACCGTCGGGAAGTACTGCACCGTCACGACCGCTTGCAGATGCAAACTCATGTGGGACTTCCCAGATGATTTCACCTTCCTGATCTATCAGAAGCGCAACCCGGTCATAATCGGGATACGTGTAACAACGTATCGAACCGGTGATAAACAAGTCTCCTGACGGAGTGAGTTCAATGTCTCTGAAATGAACGAAATCCAAGCCTGGATAGTACCACTTCTCCCAGAGCTTGGCCGGCGGATCCATGGAAAGGGATGTGGAACTCAGCAAGGGAACGATCAACAAAAACAGAAACAACGCTTTCACCCAAGACCCCCCTACTCCGTAAGCTTCACCCAGCCGATGCGGACATTGGAACTCAGATTGTTTCCAGAACCGGCGAACTCCAACCAGAACTTCTTCACCATACCCGTCCAGTCATTGCTGAGAATCGAAAGATCCACGGGCCCCGCATCTTTCGCAACGGTTGTCAGGTTCCGGCCCATATCAACCAGGAAATGCTGGTCATGGCTGTCAATCCAATGCACTTCAATCGCCACCGGGACGCTCGACCGGCCGGCAAGACTCAGGTTGCGGAACACCCCGGCGTCTATGTACTGGGATGATCCGGTTCCCGTATTCAGGTACAGACGGTTCGCACGGGTTGGCCTGGGTTTGGGGACTGCCAAGGAAAAAACCGTCGTAATCCACCCACTGCTGATTTTTTATCGTGTGCAAAGCCCCGAAGCACATGGAGACCGTCGGACCTCCTTCGGAATACAGAGAATCCGACTTCCACCTGACCCACGAAAACACGCCGGTCGGGGCAACCTCGGTCATAAGAGTGTCCTGGGTAAATACGTTTGGGAAATAGTCATCGAAGACTAATGTATCACTCAGCATGTGAGTCAGTTGCCAAGAGGGCGCTTCGTTGAAGATATCGTAGTACCAGATGCAGTCATGCCCCTGAGTGTGATTGTAAAGGTCCGTGCACCTCTTTTCAATGTTTGCAATCATCGCGCTTGCGTCAAGCGTGCTGTCTATGAAATGATAACCCGCATCCGGACGCATGAAGGCGGAATCGCTCTGGATTCCCATCGGGGAATACCTTGCCCAACGGTTGACCGGGTCGTTGTTCAGGGCTTGAAGCTCCGACGGAGCGAGGACAACCACGGCTCGCACGCTGTCCGCCAGTGCCAATGCGGCGCTCCGGCATCCTGTCGCCCAGCCCTCCAGCCACACTCCGTCGAGGTTATGCCGGAGCAACCTGAGAAGAACCTCAATGGTGAGATCCTGGGACGTTTCACCCTGGCCGGTCTTCATGGCGATGATTGGGATAGTGTTCGGGGCGGGGGAGTCAGAAACTGCAGGTTGGTTCAAGTTCAGAACAGCAAAGAAAATCAGAAGACCGATAATAACCCCGGAGGCTGGCTTGTACTTCACCTCACACCTCCCCGGCGGATTTCCATGTTTTTTATACCCCGCAACTGTAGTCATGTCAAGAGCAGTAAAACGACGGGCACACCAGAGTGTGCTCCGGCAGTCCAGGCCCATAATGAACCCTTCGCGCCGATAAGCATAGGTGAAACATTTTTCCGTCCTGAGATTAGAACAGAAAGGTGGAGAGGTTTTGCCTATGAAGGCGTTGCGGTACGCGAAGGAGTGGGCGGAATAGGCACTCCCGATGAAAACGGGGACTTTTTCCGGGATCGGTCGCCAATATCCCACTACAAGAGTATTTCAACTCCTTTGCTGATCTTTCAGGGCGCCGATGATCCCAGGGTTCCTCCCGAACAGTCGAAACGGCTGGCAAGCCGTCTCAAGGTCGACGGAAAGGTCTGTACCTGTAAAATCTACCCGGACGAAGGCCACGGTTTTCGGAAGCGGGAAACTCTGATCGATACGATGAGCACGGGTATCCAGTTCCTGGATGCTCATCTACTATAAGCCTTGAGCTGAGTATCGGCGAGAATGTCAGGTAAATGAGTAAACTGCGTCGCCTGAAGATACACTCACTACAGCACAGTTGTAGTGGTTAAGCGGGACAAGGCTGTTGCTTTGCCGGTGGACCGCCAGAGGTTACTTCAGCCGGCCGAGGGTGACGAAAAGCCCCCAGACGCCCGCGGCACCCATCACAATGTAGATTATCCGGGCGATGTCCCGGCCGATCCCGATAACACCCAGAAGATCTTGTTGATTGTTGAGGGCGTAAACACCCCAGTTGATCCCGCCCACCACCAGCAGGATGAGAGCGAGGTAGTCCACAAAACAGGCTTTCTTCCTGGCCAAGACACTCCTCCTTTACGGTTCGCAGCCGCCTTCACTGACTTATTATATGAAATACCCGACCGACGTGCAGGATCGCCGCACCCCCGTGGACAGGGGAGCCGCCCGGCCTTCCCTGGGGCGTCGTCAACCATGGCCGGGTCAACGGGTTTTTCCGGAAAAAGCTGTGCAGGAAACGGCACGGAGGAAAGCCTCCGGACGGAATACGGGCGTTCCGGCCTCCGGCTCCCCCCTATCCGTTGAACAGGTTGTCCGAATCGAAGCTGGCGTCGGTGGTCAGGTTCACTCCCAGCTTCCGCAGCCCTATCTCGTCCCCGGGGGCCGGGATGTGGGTGATGTGGGCCTCGGTTCCCCTGAGCCCGGGAAGGAATCCAAGGGCTTCCTGGGTTGCCGGGCTGTGGGTGGCGCTGATGCCCAGGGCTATCAGTACCTCGTCCAGGGTCAGACAGGCCGCTTCTCCGCCGAGGGTTTCCTTCAGATGCCTTATGGAGTCAATCGTCTCCGGAGTCAGCAGGTGTATCCTGTCGGGGATCCCCGCCAGCTTCTTGATGGCGTTGATGACCAGGGCGCTGGAAGCCGTCATCAACGGGGAATTCTTGCCGGTTACAATGCCGCCCCCGGGCAACTCCAGGGCGGCCCCGGTCCTGGCGAACCCCTCATGACAGGCACCGGCGGCGGCCCTGGCCGGGGGCACCACCGACCTGTGCTCCGGGGTGATGCCGTGATCGTTCAGCAGCAGCTCCACCTTCTGCAGGGTTTTCTCCTCCACCAGCCCCATGAGGTACTCGCAGCGATACCTGAAGTACCTCCGGATCATCTCCTGAAGCGAGGCCTCCCGGACCACCTGATCCGAAACGATGCCTGCTCCCACCCGGTTGACCCCCATATCGGTGGGTGAGGCGTAGGGCGAGTCGGCGCCGGTGATCCTCTCGAATATCCTCTTCAGCAGGGGGAAGGCCTCCACATCCCGGTTGTAGTTGACCACGGGAAGCCCGTAGGCTTCCAGGTGGTAGGGATCTATGAGGTTGATGTCCCCCAGCTCGGCGGTGGCCGCCTCGTAGGCGGCGTTCACCGGGTGCTTCAGGGGCAGATCGAACACGGGGAAGGTCTCGAACTTGGCGTACCCCGAGTCCAGCCCCATACGGTGGTCATGGTACATCTGGGACAGGCAGGTGGCCAGCTTGCCGCTGCCGGGGCCCGGGCCCGTGACGACCACCAGGGGTTTCGACACCCGGACATGGTCGTGCCTCCCGTATCCCTCGGGGCTGACCACCAGGTCTATGTCCGTGGGGTATCCCCGGGTGGGGGGATGAAGGTAAACCGGAATCCCGCTCCTGTCGAGTCGCTTTCTGAAAACGTCCGCCGCGGGTTGGCCGGAGTACCGGGTGACCACCACGCCGCACACCGAGAGCCCCCGGTGCCGGAGTTCGTCCATGAGTCTCATGGCGTCGGCGTCGTAGCTGATTCCGAAGTCGCCCCGGATCTTCCTCTTCTCTATGTCTCCGGCATAGATGCAGAGGATGATCTCCACCCGGTCCCCGAGTTCCTGAAGCAACCTGAGCTTCACGTTGGAATCGTAGCCGGGCAGCACCCGTGCGGCATGCTGATCGAACATGAGCTTGCCGCCGAACTCCAGGTACAACCTGCCCGAGAACCTCTTCAGCCTCGAAAAAATCTCTCCGGTCTGTTCGGCCAGGTACTTTTCGTTGTCAAAGCCTATGGCGGAGCTCACGCCCCTCACCTCCTCCTCTTCCGATGCCGGACCGCTCCGGAAACGCCCCCCCCGTGGAAAGTGAAAATATAGGCAGGGTGAAGGGGCCGAGCATCAGTCCGCCAGGAAGACCCTCCGTTCCCCGGGGGCCACGGTTCCCAGCATCCGGACATAGTCGGAGAACACTTCCGCGTCCACGTACCCCGTATCGGTGAAGGGTCTGCCCCGGAGCATTCCGAAGCCGTCGCCGCCACCGGCCACGAAGGTGTTGGTGACCACCCGATAGACCCGGGCCGGGTCCATGGGCGCGTACCCCCCCACGCCGTCCGCCGCTTCCATGGATGTAACCCTGGTGCCTGCGGGAGCGCTCCTGACGGCGCTGTACCTCATCCCCGCCACGTAGGGAAAGGTGCCGTCGGAAAGGCCGCGGTCGAAGATCGCCTCCAGGGCGCCCTCCAAAAGGACCCGGATCTCTTCGCCCGTCAGATCCATCACCGCGAGGGTGTTTCCGAAGGGCAGCAGGGTGTACACGGTCCCAACCGTAACCTTCCCGGCGGGAACGTCTATCCTTACGCCGCCGGCATTCTGCAGGGCGATGTCGGCACCGAGACCCAGGGTGTTCACTTTCCAGAGCATGGCGTCGCAGACCACCGGAGCGATTTCACT
>JAKPTG010000082.1 GCA_029571005.1 Candidatus Fermentibacterota bacterium | reverse complement strand
CCGGGCTCCGGAGCGAAGAAGGAAAAATCCACCCCGGGGAAGAGCATGGCCGCCCTGATGCCGTATATTTCCAGGATTCTGCCCGCCATGTAGGGCGAGAAGGTTGCGACCCGATCCGCCCTTCCCGCCGAGTACAGGTCTTCCCGGCGCTCGGCCCGCTCAAGGGGAGCCAGAAGCAGATCTCCCAGTCGGCTGCCCGTCCTGTTCACCCCTTCCTTTTCGTAGAGATGCCTCGGGTACTCGTAGCAGAAGTACAGGGACGGACCATCCAGGTAGTCCAGCACCGGCGGCGCCGCGATGACCATGCTGTTATGCACCAGCACCCGGCCGCCCCCGGAGTTCATTTCCCGGGCCGCCGACCGGCAAACCTCCCTGAACGCCCTGAGCCTGCCCTGAAGCACCCAGGGCGCGAACAGGCGCCGGAAACCGGCAAGCCGCCTCCCCTCCGGAAAGGGGTACTCCCGGGTCACCACCCCCGGGGGCGCCGGAAGCCGCAGCCCTCCTTCCACCCCGTGGACCGTGATGGAAAACCGCCCGGCCAGCAGTTGCAGGTTCCGGGCGGCCAGCCCGGCTCCTCCACCGCTGGGCAGCATGTGAAATACGGACAGAAGGTCTGCGCTATCGGCTTTCCCCATTGAGCGAATATATTATGTTTTTCCCCGGCGTCGGCGGAAATAGAGCGGAGGAACGGGGTTTGGCGGACCGGGTCCCGGAACACCACGGAAAGCCCTTCGGAATCAACTACGCGGGGTATCTGAAGGCCGGTTTCGGCCTGGGAGCCGCCGCCCGGGGCTATGTGAAAGCCCTGAGGAAAGTCGGATACCACGTACTGGAAGTGGACGCCGGAGAACTTCTGCCCGGAGCGAAGGGCCGGGGCAAAACCATCGCCCGGGATGTCTCTGAATCCTCCCGGCTCCACCCGGTGAACATCGTACACATAAATCCGGATCTGCTTTTTACCTTCAGGAACAAGACGGGCTCCCGGTTCTTCCGGAACAGGTACACTATCGGCATCTGGGCCTGGGAAACCCCGGTCTTCCCCGACCGATGGCGCGACAGATTCAGCCTGGTGGACGAGGTCTGGGTCGGGGGAAGCTACATGGCGAGG
This sequence comes from Candidatus Fermentibacterota bacterium, assembly GCA_029571005.1. Lineage (GTDB taxonomy): Bacteria > Fermentibacterota > Fermentibacteria > Fermentibacterales > JCC-6 > UBA6080. Next base: position 27,059 of record JAKPTG010000082.1, on the reverse strand, counting down.
GGGATTTCCCTGGCTTCGCCGGTGCCGGTGCTTGTGGTTCCCCATGCGGTGGAGGCCAGGGGCGTCCCGGACCGGAAACGTTTCGGGCTGGACCCCGGCGAGTTCACCTTCCTTTTCTCCTTCGACTTCAACAGCACCTACACCAGGAAGAACCCCCAGGGCGTCCTGGAGTCCTTCAGAAAGGCTTTCTCGCCGGACGAACCCGTCAGACTGGTGATTAAATCCCTGCACGGCTCGGAGAACCCCGTCCACATGGAAACCCTCGAAAAGGCGGCGGCGGGGTTGCGGGTGACCTTCCTGGACCGCTCGCTTAATTCCGTGGATAATTCCAACCTCACGGCCTCCTGCGACGCTTTCATCTCCCTTCACCGGGCCGAGGGCTTCGGGTTGGGCATCGCCGAGGCCATGGCCCTGGGCAAACCGGTCGTCGCTACGGGATACAGCGGCAACATGGATTTCATGGATGTGGGAAACTCGCTTCCGGTGCGCTTTCGGCTCGAGGAACTGGAGGAAAGCGCCCCACCCTACGAAAAGGGGTCCCTCTGGGCGACCCCGGATACGGATGACGCCGCGGAGAAGATGCGTCTGCTGTTTTCGGACCGGGAACTGGCGCGGCATCTGGGGGAAAGGGCCGGGGAGCACATGGCCAGGTTCTTCAGCCCGGAGGCCGTCGGCGGCCTCATGGACCGCAGGTTGGAAAGAACAGAGCCGGTCCCGGGTGGGAGAAGGGTACAAAACGATCTGCTCTGGTCAGTGAAGTACGCCGGCAACAAGGGCGTGCAAAAGGGCGCCTCCTTTCTTCTGAAGATACTCCCAAGGGGCATGACCGGTATCCGGGGAAGAATCGGCCGCACCAGGAACCGGGCTGCCGTAAAGCTGTAAACCCCCCTTGGGTATCGCTGGTTTATATTCACTGCCCGCCTTCCTGCAGCAGGTTTCCGAAAGGCAGGACAATGGCTGAAAATCAAGAAAGCCGTATTCCGTCGGTGCCGGCCCTGCTCCTGTCCGGAAAAGGTTTTCTGCGCCTGTCCGGATTGCTGTTCCTGTATTTCGCCTGTTGCATAATGATGCTTCCCGCGCAGGCGGTGATCCCGGCCATGCTCCTGCCGGGGTTGCCGATGCTGCTTTTCGCCGTACCGGAGCCGAAGAGCTGGCTTCTGCTGCTGCCCCTGGCGGTAAGTATCGGTTACAAGGAAATGAGCATGGGGGGCTTCCCGGTCTTCTCGTCGGTGATATTCATGTTCGTGGGCTATGCGGTCTTCTTTACCGGAATGATCGCCCGGAACGCCCCCGGAGTCCGGGACCGGCGCTTCACGGGGCTGGTGTTCCTCGCCTACATCGCCCAGATCGTCTCACTCCTGATCTCCGTGCACGTGAACGGACAACACCCGATAAACGCCATCCGGGAGTCACACAAGTATTTCATCCACGCTCCCATGGCGCTCATAGTGATAACATGGTACCGGCAGGACCCATGGTTTCACCGCATTCTGAAGGCGTTGGTCCTGACGTTGCTGGTGGTTTCCATCTACGGGATCTACCAATTTCACTCGGGATCCGCATGGTCTATCGGCGAGGTGGCGTCCGGGTACGACATACAGGGGAGGGCGTTTTCCACCTTCCGGGGAGGCGCCAACGGCTATTCGGGTTTTCTCGAACTGATGGTGCCCACGGTTCTCGCCGCTTCGTTCCATTTCCGGCGAACGGCGTGGAGGATAACCGGCTTCCTGGCCGCGGCCCTGGGGGTGCTGAACGGCATGTACACCTATTCCCGGGGAGGGTTCATAACCATTTCCCTGGCATGTCTGGCCTACCTTGTCTACCACTTCGGAAGGAAGAAGGTGTGGGTGCCCTTCCTGTTCCTGGCGGTTTTCGCCGGAGTGGTGTCGTTCAACGCCGACACTTTCCACCGTCAGCTGGTGCTGATAACCGACCCCGCCGGGGTGATTATGGAACCCACGCTCCTTCACAGGTACGTCAGCTACTCCAGATTCATCGAGGATATCTCGGCGAACCCCGTTTTCGGTGTCGGCTGGGGAGCCCGGGAGTACTACGCCGGAGGCACCAGCCTGTACAGTTTCTGGGAGGTCAGGCACGAACGGAGCATAGATCATATCGAGCATTTCGGAGGGCTCAACAGCATTGTCTTCGATATGCTTCTGAAGGGCGGCATAGCCTCGGGAATATCCCTGCTTCTCATTGCGGCTTCATCGCTGTATGCGGCGGTAAAGGCCTATCGGAACCGAGGGGACGGTGATCTGCCGGTAGGGCTCATCGCCGGGCTGACTGCGTTCTGGGCACATCAAGCCGTTGACAACCTGCTGCAGTGGCCCCAGACGGGAGCCTTTTTCTGGATCAGCCTGGGCCTTCTGGTGGTCATGGCGGAGCGGGAAAAAGAATCGCCGTATATTAGCGCCGACTGCGGCGGAAAGGATGCAAGGGCGGAACAGTCGCCCCCACCGACGAGGGAGTGATACCGACATGCAGAGCTCGGCGGCAAGCCTGATGTACACGCTTCTGAAAAACCGGAGATTCATCCTGAAGGTGATCCTTCTGGTGATGGCCCCCACCGTGCTTTTAACATATCTGCTTCCCAAAAAGTACACGGTGACTACCGTGATTCTGCCCCCGGAGGAGCAGACTACGGTGGGGCTGGACGGCTTTTCCCTGGGGGAGCTGGCGGGCTTCTTCAGCGGTGGAATGGGATACGCCCTTCCCCTGATGACCACCCTGGGCGATGTTTACGTCACCATCCTCAACAGCCGGTCTCTGATAGACCACGTAATGCTGAAAACCGGTTACCTGTCCACGGTGGAGAACCTTGACGAGCGGTACGAGCGGGAGCCCTACACCGCACTGTACCTGGCCAGGAAGCATTTCCGCAGAAACTACAAGGCGACCAGCACCTCATCCGGTTTCATTCAGATCGAGGTTACCACGGGCAGCCCCGAGTTTTCCATCAGGGTGTCGGAGGAGGCGGTGGCGGCCCTGGACAGCGTAAACATCTGGGTTCTCTCCCAGAGGCACGCGGAAGACAATGCCCTGCTGGAAAGACAGGTGAGTGCGGCTGACAGCGCCCTCTCGGCCACGGCGGCGGCGCTGCTGGAGTTCGAGGAAACCTACGGATTCATCGAACCCGATGCGGTCCTGACGCAGTTGATGGATGTGCTGGCGGAGATGAAGTCCCGCTATCTGGCGGCGACGGTGGCTGCGAACGCGGCCAGGAGCGGAATCAGGGCGGGAAACAGCGCCAGTCTGTCGGAACTCGAGGCGGAGGCCGCGGCCATCCGGCGGGCCATAGATCAGATCGAGTCCGGCACCACCGCCGGAAACCTGGAAGTCGGCATACAGGTGGACAAGCTCCCGGTGGCCATTCTGGAGTACGCAAGGCTGAGAACCGATTACGAGGTTCAGCTCCAGATGCACTCCGTACTATCCATAAGCCTGCGGCAGGCCCAGATACAGGAATCCGGCATCCACTCCACCCTGAGGGTGCTGGACACCCCGGGCCACCCGGGATGGAAGAGCAAGCCCAAGAAGCTCTTGATCTGGATCGAGGTGTTCCTGGCAACCTGCTTCATTCTTTGCTGCTACCTCATGGCCAGGGAAAGGTGGCACGCCCTGCGGAGGGAAAAGCCCGAGACCTGGAGCGCCTGGAACGACCTCTTCGGCGAGGTCAGGTCCGATTTCAGGCGCAAACGGCGCTGAACCGGCCCGAAACCGAATGAGCGATAAAGCAGCGCCAAGGCCCCAGGGAACCCTGTTCGGGTTTTCCGTGCTCTCCGTGACCAACCTGGCGGCCGCTATACTGTCGTACCTCAGGTTCGCCGGGATAACCCGGTTCTTCGGGGCCGACTGGAAAACCGACGCCTTCGCGGTCGCACTGGTCCTGCCGTTCCTGGTCAGGGACCTGATAGTTAATTCCTTCGGCTCCACGTTTCTTCCCATATACGCCAGGGTGCTGGAAAAACGGGGGCGTCGGGGGGGAATCCGTTTCATGAACCTGGTGCTGACCTGGATCACGGCGGCGGGCGCCCTGCTGACGGCGGTTCTGTTCTGCTTCTCCCGGTCGGCCGTAGCCGCGGTAAGCCCCGGGGGCTCGCCGGAAATGCTGGACCTTTCATCCCACATGCTCCGGCTCATGGCACCCATGGTGCTCATAAAAGGGCTTACCGGGATACTGTCCAGCTTCATCCAGTACGAAAAGAGGTTCTCGACCCTGGGGATGGCCGGCATACTGGACCTGGCGGTCTCCACGGGCGTGCTGTATGCGGTGGGAACCGCCTGGGGGACGGCGATACTCCCCTGGTCCACCACCGCGGGATTTGTCGCCGCCTTCGTTTACATGCTCTTCGCCGCCTTCAGAAGTGGATACCGGCCCGAGCCCGTACTGGAGAAGGACCCGCACCTGAGACAACTGGTCGGAATGGCGGGGCCGGTTCTGTTGGGAACCCTGGCCGGGTTCCTGGGGCCGGTGGCGGATAAGATGCTGGCGTCGTTTCTCATGGCAAGCTCCATAACGGCCCTGGACTACGGTGACAGAATAAAGAATCTGGTGTTCGCCATCGCCTTTTCACCCTTCGCGGTCATGGCGGAGATAAGCTATTCCGCCACCGCGGCCCGGGGCGATAAGGAACGGCTGCTGGAAAGCCTCCGGTCGGGCCTGAACCAGACATCCCTCGTCATGTTCCCCCTGGCGGTCATGCTTACGACCACTGCGCTGCCCCTGGTGAGCGTACTCTTCCAACGGGGCAGCTTCACCCCGGACAACGCCCGCTACGTGGCCTACGCCCTGGCGTTCTATGCGCCGTGGCTGATGCGGAGCGGCCTTTTCTCGCTGACGGCCAAGGCGTTCTACGCCCTGCGGGATTCCATGACCCCCGTGGTCATCGGCATGATCGGACTGGTGATGAACGTGCTGATGAACTTCATCCTGGTGGGGCCGATGGGTATCGGAGGTCTGGCCCTGGCCACCACGGTGTCATCCACCTTCAAGGCCTTCTACCAGGCCTGGTCCCTCTCCAGGAAGCTGGGAGGGCTGGGGCTGAGGCGGATCGTGCCGGAACAGTTGAAAATACTGGGGGCGGTGACGGTCATGGGGGGGGCGATCGTTCTGGTCAGGCTTCTTCTGCCCTTCGATCCGCATGCAGGGCTGCCCGCCAGGATCGCGGCGCTGGCTGCCTACGGCGTTTCGGGATTCGCCGCATACATCCCGGTGCTGGTGCTGTCCCGGTGCGAGACACTCGGAATCGTTCTCCGCAGGATCAGATCGAGGTCGGCTTCGTCGGCGGCGCTTCCTTCAGAAGACCGTTGAATATCCGCCTGGCCCCCTCAATGGAGTAGTTCTCCGTGACCCAGTCGAGGGCCGCCCTGCGGCGGGGCTCGTACTCTTCCCAGTTCTCCGAGATATCATCCAGAGCTTCAGACATTTCCCCGGGAGTCGAGTACCTGTGAACAAGGCCGTCGGCGCCGTTCCCCAGGTAAGACCATCCGCTGGCGATCACATGCATGCCCATGGCCATGTAGGTCACCGTCTTCATCTGGTACACCGGCTTTTCCCTGGGGGCGAGGGTGGCGACTCCCACCTGGTAGCGGCCGGACAGCCCCCTCAGCGCCAGCCTCGGAATCGGAGGCAGAAGCCGGACCCTGCCCCCCGTTTCCCGGCACAGCCGACGGATTCTTTTCCGGAGCGGCCCCGTTCCGACTATGTCGCCGGCCATGGACCTGGAGCCCATGATTCCGCTGATGAAGTCCTCCGGGCGGTGGTCATCGTCGAGAACCGTGAGGAGCAGAGCCCGTTCGGGCTTCAGGGGAGGCGCGAACCGGTAGCGTGACAGATCTTCGATGTGCGGGAGGGAAACCGCGCCGGGAACCGCCGTACTCTCGCACGCGGTGGCGAAAAGGGCCCCTTCGATGAGTTTTTTCACCGCGTCCGGGTCGCTGGAGGGGTGGATTCTGTTGTGAAACCGCATGGCGTAGGGGAGCCCGGTCTTCATGACGGCGAAACCGGCGGGTTCGTCCAGGCACAGGACGATATCCGCACCGAACCAACCGAAGCTCAGTTTTACCGCCCGGGGCATCAGCTCCCTGTAGAGCTTACTCTTTATCCTCTCCAGGAATGAACTCCGGTACCTCCGCCCGGGAATCCCCAGCCCCAGGTAGAAAACTTTTTCCATACGGTGAAGCCCCGGAGGGCATGAGGAAATCACATACATGGCCCTGTGCTCGTCGCCGAAGAGGTCCAGGGGGGTGGACCACCCGCCGGAGTACCCCGGTATCGTAGCGGTGGATGCCACAATGAATCTCACTCCCCGCCTCCCTTCTTCCCGAAGAGCCTGTCAAAACGCTCCCGGGCGGTGTCGGGATCGGGATTCGGGGTCAATCCGGAGGCCGGGGTGAACTCCTCACAGTAATTCTTCTCCTCGGGGCTTCCGGTGTATTCCGTGGTATGGGACCTGCACCGGCGGGAATCGGGGTTGTACAGGGCGCAGCCCAGGCAGGTGTGCAGCCAGGTCAGGCATTTCTCGCAGGCGGCGGAGAAACCGGACTCACCTGGGTTGTCGCGGCCGCACTTCCAGCACTTCATCTAAGGTCCTTCCCGACCAGAACCTCCACCCCTGAAACCCTCCATATCCGTTCCTCCCCGGGCAGGGTCACCGTGTCTCCGATGGAGCGCCCCAGGAGGGCCGCTCCAAGGGGAGCCTGATAGTTTATCCAGCCCTTTTCCGAATCCGCGTCCAGCGGGCCGACTATACCGAAGGTCCTGGTGTCTCCGGAATCGTCCAGAGCCTCGATCACCACCCCGGTTCCGGGAGACACCATCTTCTCGGAGATGTCCTGTTCGGGGTAGGGTCTGAGTACCGTCAGCAGCTTCCGCCGCCGGTCCAGGGCGTCCAGCAGGAGGTCTCTTCTCTCGAGGGCGGCCTTGTACTCGGCGTTTTCGGACAGGTCCCCGTGAGAGGCCGCCTCGGCGATGGCTTCCGCCGCGGCGGGGATGTCCTTCTGCTGAAGTCCGTCCGCCTCCCGGTGCATGGCGCCGATGGCCGACGGGCTGGAAAAGACGGCGGACGTTTCCCAGAAATGTTTCCGACGGGAATCCTCCCCGATTCTGCGGCTGTTCTGCTGACGCCTCACCTGCAGCATCATTCCGGTCTCGTGGGGGCCGGCCAGCCGGTCCAGTTCCTCCGCCAGCCGCTCCAGCCGCCGGGTATCCAGGCCGGCGATGAAACTCTCGAAGGAGGGCCGCAACCGGTTCATCAGAAGGGCGCATATGCGTTTCTGGGTGTCGGCCCTGGCCCGGGGCAGGCTCTTCAGCATCCGCTCGGTCACGTCCTCCGGAGGAAGCATGTCTCCCGCCTCGGCGGCCTGTTCAAGGCTCCACAGGTGTATCTCCGTCCCGGAGGGGTCCGAGATGCGGGCCGCGAGGTACTCCGCGAGAAAACCCGGGTCCGAATCCCTCAGAACATCCCGGCCGACCTGCCGGAGCCCCCTGGGCAGGGCGTCCATCAGTTCCTCCAGTTGACCGGGATCGGGCCGGGACAGCAAATAGCGGGAGAGGTACTCCCTGCGGCACGACTGGGAGTGTATCTCCGAGATGGCGCGAAGAACCCTGGCGGCGGTTTTCTCCAGAAATCTCTCCGTCTGTTCCTCCGCGCAGGGATCCCCGCCGGCCAGAAGCCGGACAAGTTCGAAGGCGGCGCCGGACTCGGCGCATTTCCCCTTTGGGCAGACCAGAGGAATCAAGGCCCGGATCTCCTCCCCGGGCACCTTTTGATCCGATGACAGAAGGCCGTCCACCACCCTTGCCTTTTCGGACAGGGAGGTCTCCCGGGACAGAAGAAGGGCCCTTACCATCTCCACCGTGGACGAATCCTCCCGGCGGAAGACATCGTCCCCCGCCAGGACGTAGCCCGGCGCGGTTTTCGCCGCAACCCCGACCGCCCTCCAGAAGGCGGCCGGGTCCAGGCCCGTTCCAGCGAGCCCGGCGGTCACCCCGGACCTTGTCAGAACTCCATCGGTGGAAAGGTCCGCCATGGCCCGGTCCAGCAGGGGCGTTCCCCCGGCCGCCACCATGGCCGCCAGGACGTTCGGCTCCCTCCAGGCCAGCACGGGTATGGAATCCCGGTCCACGGGGCGGGTGGTCTCGATCACCGCTTCCAGGGACATGTCATGGTCCCTGTACCTCTGGAAATCCACGTTGAAGGCGGACCTGCCCACCCTGTTCACCTGCCCGGGACCGTAGGCGGGGTGCAGCAGGTAGGAACCCTCCTGCATCCTGAGGAGGTCCCTCATCCTCTTCCATGAATGGTGGAGGGGGCGGGAGTCGCAAAGGAGGCCGCTTTTGTCCAGAAAAACCTCGAGCGGCTCGTAGAGCACGTAACTGTCCCTGAGGGCCTCCACCAGCACCCGCCGCAGAACCGGGGACCTTTCGAAGAGTTCCGCAGCGCCGGAGACGAACTCCAGAACCGCCGGGGACGAAGAAGCGTCCATCTCATCCGCAGCGGTCTCGGCCAGAAGCAGGGCTTCGGAGGGCTCACCGGCGGAAACGAGTTCCCTCAGGGCGTCAACCATTTCGACGGGGGCCGGAGACCGCAGCAACATGTCCGTCCAGAGGTCGGCCAGTTTCGACAGGTCGCCCCGGCGGGCGCACTCCACGAGTATGGACAAGGTGCGTTCCTTTCGGGTAGAGTTCCAATTGTTGCGTTGTTGTGCGGAAGATAATTCATGACTTTCCGGATTCGCCAGTGGAAGGAGAAGGTCATGGCGAAGGGTGGAGCGATAAGCCGCAGGGAATTTCTCGAGAAGGCGGGAAAACTCGGGGGTGCGGCCCTGATTTCCTCGGTGGCCGGAGGAACGGCTATCGCCCGGGAACTGGAAGGGGCTCTCATCATGGAAGGCTTGTGGACCGGCGGAACCTTCAGGCAGGATTGCGTGGACGCCGCCGGTGAGGCGGAGGGGACGGTGAGGGCCAGGGTTGACGGGGTCTGGAGGGACTTCAGTACGATTCCCCTGCCGAAGCGTTTCGTGGAATGGAATTTAGACGCCAGAAGACAGGTGCTGTCGGCTCTGTCGGACATGGCGGCGGGCAGGGGCGGCACCCCCCCCTCCCTGGCGGGGCCCCACAACGCCGCCATGGCGACCGTGGGCAGGCGCCGGGAAGACAGCATCCTGGAGATCAACAACGCCTTCAAGGGGATGGGCCTCTGCCCCGCCCGAGGGATCATAAGGGAGAAGATCTCCATGATGAACGGGAGTCTTCGGGCCCCCATGACGGAAAAACTGGCCTTCCTTCAGGACATGTACGCCGACGCGGACAACTTCGATCCCACCAAGCTCATCAGTCTGGAGCTGTACTCCACGCCGGACTTCGAGACCCACACCTTCCTGAACCTGATGGCGGAGCCGGTCACTTCCCTGGTCTTTCTGGACGGTGAATCCTACGAGGTCAGGGGCATCGGCCAGCTCGTGCATCCCGACGACCCGGAGGCCGGGGATTACGCCCGAAGCGTAGTCGAGTACACCAACCTGGCCCACTCCTACTTCCACGGCGATTTTCCGAGGCTTTTCCCCGGCATACTGATCCATGTTCTGGAGGTGTTCGACAACTCCCCGGGAACGGGCCGCGGCGTACCGGTGGCGAATTGATTCCCGGTCTGGTGGTCTGCGACCTGGACGGAACCCTCATCCGGGTTTCCAGTGAGCGGGCATTCCTGATGTCGCTGGCGCGGCGAAGAATCCTCAGGGCTTCCGGGGTCGCCGGTTTCCTGGCCGGTTACGCCCTTCACCCCTCCAGAACCATCAGGGAAGGCCCCGGCTGGAACCGCCGATACCTCAGGGGCATTCCTGCGGTGCGCCTGTCCCGGGAGGCCGACCGGCTGACGCCCATCCTTCTGGAGACGGTGCGCCCGGAAGTGTCGGCGTACCTGGAAGACCTGGGCCGGAAGGGGGCGCGGCTGCACCTTCTCTCGGCCTCTCTGGCCCCCCTGGTGGAGCGGATCTCACGGGAATGCGGATTCCACGGTTTTACAGGCAGCTCTCCGGAGATAAGGGACGGCAGGTTCACCGGCGACATCCGCGGGCTTCGCCCCTGGGGCCCGGGCAAGGTGGCTGCGCTCCGGGCGATCATGGAAGCGACGGGGGTTCCCCCCGGGGATACCCTGGCCCTTGGTAATTCCCGCTCGGACATCGAAATGATGAGGCTCTGCGGCGCGGCCGCGGCGGTCGCACCGGACTCCGGGCTGAAAGCCGAGGCATCGAAGAGAGGATGGGAGGTGCTGGAGTGACCGTCAGGGCCATGGGCGCCTTCAGCGGAGGCCTGGACGGGCTCCTTTCCGCCAGGCTCCTCATGGACCAGGGAATAACAGTCCACCTGGCTACCTTCCACAGCCCGTTCTTCAGTGCGGAACAGGGCCGGAAGGGGGCGGCGCTGCTGGGGGTTCCCTGGAGAAGCATAGACTTCACCGGGGAGATAATGGCCCTGCTGGCGGCCCCTCCCTCGGGCTTCGGCAGAGGGATGAACCCCTGTATCGACTGCCATGCGGCCATGTTCCGGATTCTCTGGGAAACGGCCCGGGGGGAGGGATTCGATTTCATTTTCTCCGGCGAGGTCCTGGGGCAGAGGCCCATGAGCCAGAACCGGGGCAGTCTGAATCGGGTGAGAAACCTCTCGGGGACCGGGGGAATACTGCTGAGGCCCCTTTCCGCCCTTCTGCTGGAGCCCACCAAGGTCGAATCACAGGGGCTGGTGGACAGAACCCGGCTGCTGGGCCTGTCCGGGCGCAACAGAAAGCCCCAGATAGAGCTGGCGGGGAAAATGGGTTTCACGAACATACCCACCCCCGCCGGAGGTTGTCTTCTGACGGACCCGGGGTATTCGAAAAGGCTGAGAACCCTCATGGACAGGGGGCTCTGCACCCCGGACTCCGCCAGGGCCATACGGGCGGGCCGGATGTTCGATCTCGGCGATTCGGTGGCCCTGGTGGGCAGGTCGGAGCAGGACAACAGAAAACTCGAGGAGCATCCCGCAGGGGTGATGATGCGCCTCGACGGCGCGGCCGGGCCCCTGGGCATGCTCATCGGAAAACCGCGCCGCGACAATCTGACCGCCCTGGCGAGGCTCATGGTTCTCTACGCCAGAGTTCCGGGGACAATCCGGGTTGTCGCAGAAGGCGTGGGCCCCTTCACCGCGGCGGCCGAATCGCCGGAAAAGGCCGAAAGCATCGCCGTCCGGCTTCCCTGAGGACCCGGTATCGGGAAGGCTTTGACGGCTGAAGAAGCCGGTTGAGCAAACCTGCGGGTTAACCTTACCCTTTCCGTTCCGGGTGTCGGGGTTTTTCGGCCGGCGCTGAAATTCCAGCCACTCGGGCAAAAAAGGGTCTCCCCCTTCCCCCGTCAAAAAGCTATTATGGAAGGGCCTGGAAGTGTCTGCCTTACGGAGAACCTACGGTCCCTATGGGGTTTTGTTCAGACGGGTTGACGGCAGAGGATACGGCAGAGGAAGGGGTCGCCATGCATGGAAGGTCATGTTTGTTAGATAAACCGGCTCTGAAATATGGAGTAGTTCTTCTAATGGTGGTGTCGGGGGCGGCGGGGTTTCCTCTGAAACTGGGGCCCGCCGTCAGATACATGATTCTGAAAGAAAGCGAGCTTTATGGCGTGGAAGACGTATCGTATGAAGAGAGCACCTCAAGGCTGTTGTTCTGTGACAAAGCTCTTCTCCTGCCGGGGGTCGTTGTCGAAGTCAACCTGACGCACGGTATGAGTGCGGACCTGAGATACTTCCGGTGCGGCTACAATCCCTGCTATGTCATCGTCTCGGACACCACCGCGCTGTACCCTCCCGACAGAAGTGGAAGCCTCTCCCTGTTCGAACTGGGGCTGAAGAGAGATTTCGAGGGCTTACACCTGCGTCCGGGCCTCGAACTTCAACGCTACAGGGAAGAATGGACGGATCCATTCGACGGAGGGCAAAACTCTCTGGATTCCACTACAGTCGGTCCCTTTTTCGCGGTCGGTACCTCGATGAACCTGTCCCCCGTTGAACTGAGAATGGAAATGGGCCTGGTTTTCCCGGGTTTGGACGACGTGCAGGGGAAAATCACTTTTATGTTACTCGCTCCCTGAGATTTACCGGCGTGATAAAAGCCGTGGGAGGGCCGTTCACTCCGCAACTCACCGGTGAGAAATCCGAGCCGGGGTACCCCTTGCCGGAGGGAACGGGAATCCGACAAGGCAATGGAGTAACGGCAGAGGCCCTCTGCGACTATATCTGCAAGGGCCGTTGAGTTTTCCCCCGCTTCCCCGGATGCCCTCCCACAGTGCTGTCGGCGGCCGCAAGGCGCCTTCCCCGCCGGGAAGTTCTTCGGCGGCCCGGTTCGGGTCTCCCCGTTCGTCCGCCCGATGCCGGCGAATGCGGGACGGTCACCTTATCAGGCTGTAGATGGCCTTGTAGTCCCTCTGGGCGCTGTAGAGAACGGGAATGTCGGTGAATTCCGACAGCTCCCGAAGGGCCAGGGGCGAACTTGAACAGACTCCGCTGATGGCAGCGGGAACCAGACCGAACCTCTCCCGGAGGACCCTCACCCCCCCTATGGCCCCGAAGGCGTCCTGGGCGCAGAACACCACCTTGTGTATCCTTTCCAGCACAAGGGGTTCGCGGAGAAGCATGGCGGTTTCCCTCTGGAGTATGCCGTCGGCCAGCTCCACCACCAGGTAGTTGGCGGGGTTGTTTCCGTACTTCAGGTCAATGGTGGTGAATATCTCCATGAGCTCATCCCGGGACAGCATGTAGGTGGTGGGATGCCCGAGGTAGGTGAAGTCGGCCACATGATCCGCCCCGTTGTCCTGCATCAGGAGTATGTCCTTGTGGCATGCCGTCCCCGTCGCCTTGGCGGCCCTCACCTTCCTGCCCATGGAACTCAGGGCGTAGCAGCAGGCCGCCGCGGCGTGGCTCTTGCCGCTGTTCATGCTGGTGCCTATGCACAGTATGAGCCTGGCCCGCTTCATGCCTTCCCTGTAGGTGCGGCGGGGTCTCAGGAGGTTTCCCCGGCGGGTGTTCAGAACCTCACCGTTCCGGTCGCAGACATAGCCAAGAAGCCTGATCCGGGTGGGGTCGGCCACCCGATCGTTACGGCTGGCGGCGACTCCCACTATTCCGCTCTGGGCGATCAGATCCACCTCGTCCTGCCATCGCTCCGGCACGAACGCCTCGTAGTAGTCGGGAGCGTAGCGGTTTCCGAAGACGAAGACGGCATGGGTGCGGTCGTTCAGGGCATGAAGCCGGCTGGAGACGTTTTCCAGGAATTTGTGCTGGCCGAGGCCGCTCACCTCGCCGAAGACCAGATCCCCCGCTTCCGGGGCCTTGTCCAGGGCGCAGTGGAAACGTATCCGAGGGTGGGGAATGGTGTACGCAGCACTGGGGATGATGCACTTATGCCGGATACTGTGCATGGCTCCTCCCGGATTCGCCGACGGTGACTCCGTCGGACCGGGCGATTATATACAAAACGCCTCCGCCGCAATACACGAACCTTGACGATTCCCGGACGGGGCTTATTATCTTCGCGTTCGTTCAACGAGGAGGTGCGGACATGATCCTTGGCGGCGCACTCATCTCATAGGGCCCCGCCCTGTTTCCCCTCTTCCTCCTTCCGTACCTGAATCCCCTGCACCTTGTTTGAACGGAGTCTTCGCTATGTCCCCGTACTTTGACGAAATCCAGGACGAGGAACCCCGGATACGCGGCGGCTCCATGAAGCTGCTGCGGAAGTTCGCCCCCCTCATACTTCCCCACCGGCGCCAGTTCGCCCTGGCGGTGCTTCTTCTGATCCTTGCCATCGCCGGAGAGCTGGCGGGCCCCCTCATCCTCAAGGAAGTGATAGACCGGGCGGTGCCGCAGCGGGACTCGGAAGCCATAATCCGTTACTCGCTGCTTTTCGCTGCGGTGTTCGGCGCGACCATGGGAGTGGCGTACCTTCAGGTGATGATCACGGCAAAGATCGGTCTGTCGGTGGTCCGGGACCTGAAGCGCCGGCTGTTCGATCACGTCCTCACCCTGTCCATGGCCTACTTCAACAAAAACCCGTCGGGAAAGCTCATGGCCAGGGTGGAGAGCGACTCCGAGCGGGTGAGGATGCTCTTCAGCGAAACCAGCATGGCCCTGCTCCGCAACACTGCCATGGTGTTCGGCACCCTGGCGGTGATGATGCGAACCGACCCGGACATAACCCTGCGTGTGATGCTGGTGGTGCTTCCGGTAGGGTTGCTCTCCGTCCCGGTGCTGAAGAAAATGAGAACCCTGTGGGGGGATCTGCGGAAAACCTACGCCTCCATTTCAGGGTCCGTAGCGGAATTCGTCAGGGCGGTCCCGGTGATGCAGGTCTTCGGAGCCACGGGTTACGCCAGGATCAGAATACACAGGCTGGGCAAGCACTATGTGAAGAGGGAGATCCGGGCCACCCTGTGGGACTACGGATTCTGGGGTTCTCTGGGGGCGCTGGAGATAGCCGCGGTGGCGGTCATACTTACAGCCGGCAGGCCCGGGGTGGCGGCGGGCACCGTCACCGTAGGCACGGTGGTGCTCTTCGTGGAGTACACCCGGAGGCTTTTCGGCCCCCTGGCGGTGTTCGGGGAAACCCTGAACCAGATGCAGCGGGCCCTGGCTTCCGGGGACAGGCTGCTGGAATTGGTGAACACCGAAACCCTGACCCCCGACGGCCTTCTCGGGCCGGAGGCCCTGCCCTCCGACTGGCGGGAGATCCGGTTCGAGGATGTGTGGTTCAGCTACTCCGGGGAGGACTGGGTCATCCGGGGAATCTCCATGACCATCCGCCGGGGGGAAACGGTGGCCCTGGTGGGGGACTCCGGCGGAGGAAAGAGCACCCTGGTGGCTCTGCTGATGCGCTTCTACCACCCCATCCGGGGCAGGATAACCATAGACGGCACCGACATCAGGGAGTTCACCCTGGACGCCTGGCGGAGCAGGATAGGGCTGGTGCTCCAGGAGGTCAGTCTTTTTTCCGGTACCCTGTCGGGGAACCTGACGGTCTTCGACCCGTCGGTATGCAGGCGGAAGCAGGAGGAGGCCCTGGAACGGATCGAGGCCCGGGAACTCCTGGACCGGATTCCCGGCGGTCTGGACGGCGAAATCAGCGAGGGGGGCGCAAACCTCTCCATGGGTCAGCGCCAGTTGGTGAACATAGCAAGGGCGGTCCTGCGGAAGCCGGACATCCTGGTACTGGACGAAGCCACCTCATCGGTGGACCCCGGCACCGAGCAGAAAATCCAGAGGGCCACCGACCTGGCCCTTGCCGGAAGAACCGCCCTGGTGGTGGCCCACAGGCTATCCACCATCGTGCAGGCGGATGCGATACTGGTCATCCGCGGCGGTTTGCTGGTGGAGCAGGGAACCCATCAGGAGCTTTTGCGGCAAAACGGCGTTTACGCTTCCCTGTTCACCCTTCAGTTCGGGGGTGACCGGTATGCGTGAGCGGCTGAGGGTGTGGCGGGAGAACCTTGGGTGGATCTTCCGGTACTGGCGGCCGGTGCGCAAATACCTGGTGCTCCTGTTTTTCTTCACCCTGCTGTCCAGCATAGTGGCCCTGGGTTTTCCCCTGGTGTTCAGATACCTGCTGGACAACGTGGACACGGTTCTGGGCACCCGGGAAAGCGACGGGTTCACGAGGATCATCCTGGCGCTTGCGGGGCTGGCCGTGGCAAGGCTCCTGGCTGGCTTCTACCCCGGAGTCAGGGGCATCATCAACAGCATCATCGGACTCGAGGTCCGGGACGACATTTTCAGGGCCATCATGAGGAAGGACTGGCGCTTCTTCAATGCCTTCAGGCCCGGCGATCTGACTACCCGGCTCACCGACGACATCAACGACTACCCCCGGATAGCATGGTTCGCGTGCAGCGCCTTTTTCCGGGCACTGGAGTCGGCCTCACGGCTTCTCTTCTGCCTCGGAGTGATGGTCTTCATGAGCTGGAAGCTCTCTCTCCTGGCCCTGGCGCCGCTCCCGGTGATGCTGCTGATCTTCTACTTCGTGGAACACAGGATAGGCCGCCGGGTGGAGGAGAGCAGAAAGGCCACCAGCCACACCAACGACCTTTTGGACAGCACCTTCGACGGCATAGCCATCGTGAAGGCCTACCGGGCGGAGAAACCCCTGGCCGCCAGGCTCCACGGGCTTCTGGACCGGAGGTTCGGGATAGACCTGTCCCTCACCCGGCTGGAGATGGTGATCCATGGGGTTTACAGCATGATAGGGCAGGTGGGGAAGGTCACGGTGATGCTGGCCGGGGGCCTCATGGTCATCCGGGACACCATCGGGCTCGGGGATTTCTACGCCTTTTACGTTTACCTCGACATGCTCCTGGCCCCCATGATGGACATTCCCAACCTGTTCGTGGCCAGCAGACAGGCCTTCGTCTCGGTGGAAAGGGAAAGGGAGATACAGGACTTTCCCGAAAAGCCCGAGAACCCCGATGCAGTCATGGTCAGCCGGGTCACGGACATCGAGATGAAGGATGCGGGCTTTGAATACGACGGGGGCGGCGGGGTGGTCGGGGTGACCTTCTCCGTGAAGGCACCGGCGCTGGTGGCGGTGGTGGGCGAGGTGGGAGCGGGCAAGAGTACTCTGCTGAAGATACTGGCGGGGCTGCTGCCGGCGGCCCGGGGGACGGTGCTGGTGAACGGCATCCCCCGGGAGAACGCGGACCTCAGAAAAACCATCGGCTTCGTTCCCCAGGAGTCCCTTCTGCTGGGGGAAAACGTCACGGACAACGTCCGGTTCGGTCGGGACGAAATACGGGACCGCCAGGTGGAAAAGGCGCTGGCGGACGCCGGGTTGCCGCCGGAGGAGTTTCGGGGGGAAAAGATGCTGGGACAGAAGGGTACGGGAGCCAGCGGCGGACAGCGCCAGCGGGTGGCCATAGCTCGGGCGTTGGCGGGAAACCCGTCGCTCCTGCTTCTGGACGACTGCACTGCGGCGCTCGACGCCGGCAAGGAGGCGGAGTTCTGGCGGAGGTTCAGGGAGAAGGACGGCGGATCCATCGCCTTCGTGGTCACCCACCGGGAAGCGACCGTGAGGCAGTGCGATACGGTTATCTTCCTTCATCGGGGAAGGCACACAGCCACCGGGACCCACGCCGAACTCCTGGACGGCTGCAGCGAGTACGCCGGGGTTATCAGGGGCATGGAAATACTCGATGGACGAGAGGTGGAGGCATGAAAGAAAACCCGAACGGAAGCGCTTTCAGGGAATACCTGAAGGATACCGCCGCCAGGGCGGAGTTCGCCGTGAAGCTGCTCCGTGAGCCTGCGGAAAACATCGGCCTGGAGAGACTCAGAGAGATCAACGCCTACTGGTACGCTCCCCTGGAGGAAAAGGCCTACGCCGACGACTTCTCCAACCCGGACGTTTCCTCGGAGGCCTTCGGCCTCAGGACGGGGCAGTTCCTGTCGGCCTTCAGGTACAGAGTATTCAGCCTTCTGCAGACGGTGTTCCAGGGGGAAGAGAGCACTGTCGCCGGAATCATGGACACCCTGTCCAGGCTGGAACGGGGGGGGATCTCCCGGGCCGAGGAGCTGCTGACGGAATACTTCCGCACCCCGGACAGGAAAGCGCTGCACGAGACGATGAAGCGGATCTTCGATCCGGAGAGCACCCGGACGGCCCGGATCATGTCCGCCGCTTCCGGGGATGACCTGTCCTTCCTCTACATGCACGGCCTGAAGGTTTCCCCGGTGCACGAGAACACGGCCGGATTCCTGTTCTCCCTCCCCCGGCGGGAACTCAGGAGCATAGCCGACACCCTGGCCGAAGGGTACCGGCTGGGCCTGCGGGAGGACGGGAAGGACGCCTTCACCAAGCGAACCATTGTGTCCGTAGGGCTCCCCCTGGGAGCGGAGGCCCTTTTCCCCCACATCGCCGCCGCATTCGCCGAGGTCGGGCTTCTCGCGCACGCGGGCCCGGTTCAGGCCCCGCCGGCCAACAGGCAGAGCGACTACGACCACAAGTTCAGGTATGCCCTCTACCTCGATCGGGACACGGTGGAACGGCAAGTGGAGGTACAGCGGAGTATCCTGGATGAGATGGCCCCGGTGCTGGAACGGTTCTCGGGGATAGCCAGGGTGAGTCTCTTCGGAGAAAAGCCTTTCAGCCCCATACCCAAGGAATCCATGGTCCGGGCGGACCGGGAAACCAGCGCCCTCTACAACAGTCTGACCCAGCAGACAGTCGCCCTTCAGCAGGCCCATATCCCCAGAGGGGAGACCAGTTTCTCCCTGATGGCGTTCCCCTCGCCGGAAATCGGCCCCGCCTTCCGGGAGATATTCCAGGAGTGCATCCGGGTAAACACCCTTTCCAACGAGGTTTACCGGCCGGTCCAGGCGGCCCTGATCGACGCCATGGACGGTGCGGAAAAGGTGCGGATCCTCGGAGCCCCGGGGAACGACACCGACATCACGATAGCCCTGAGGCCCCTTGCCGACCCGGAAAGAGAGACGGCTTTCGAGAACTGCCTCGCCTCCGTGAACATTCCGCTGGGCGAGGTTTTCACCTCCCCGGTGCTCCGGGGGACCGACGGGGTTCTCCATGTCGAGCAGGCCTTTATCTCGGGCCTCAGGTATGAAAACCTCAGAATGGTTTTCCGGAACGGCGAGGCGGTGGAATGGTCCTGCACCAACTTCGACGACCCCGAAGAAGGCCGGAAGTACATCCATGAGAACATCTTCTTCCCCCACGACAGCCTTCCCATGGGGGAGTTCGCCGTCGGAACCAACACCGTGGCCTACGCCATGGGGGTGAAGTACGGAATCATGGGTCTCCTTCCGGTGCTGATCCTGGAGAAGACGGGTCCCCACTTCGCAGTGGGCGACACCTGCTACATGATGGAGGAGGACCGGGAAAGATTCGATCCCTCCACCGGGAAAAAACTGGTGGCGGTGGATAACGAGAGAAGCGCCCTGAGGGGAACGGACCCGGCCCGGGCCTACACCAACCGGCACGTGGACATAACCCTTCCCTACAGCGGGCTCGATTCCATCAGCGCAATCCACCCCGACGGCCGGGAGGTGTTCCTGATGCGCCGGGGCAGGTTTGTTCTGCCCGGCACCGGGATTCTCAACGAACCCCTGGAAGCACTGGATGACTGAAGGCAAGGCCTGCCGTCTCTGCCCCAGGAGGTGCCGGGTCTCCAGACCGGAAGGGGAACGGGGCCGGTGCGGAGCCGGCCCCGACATGGAGGTGGCGTCCCTCATCGTCCACACGGGCGAGGAGCCTTTTCTCACCGGCGGTTTCGGGGTGGGCAACGTTTTCTTCTCTCACTGCAACATGGAATGCGTCTTCTGCCAGAACCACCAGATAAGCCGTGGGGGCGGAGGGCGGCCCACGTCTCCGGCGGAACTCGCGGAAGAACTCCTCGGGTTCCAGCGGATGGGCTGCCCCACGGTGGGTTTCGTGTCGCCGACCCATTACCTTCCCCGGGTCAGGGAAACCATCGTCATCGCCCGGGATTCCGGGCTGCGGGTGCCGGTCATATGGAACAGCAACGCCTACGAGACGGTGGAAGCCCTCGGGAGCCTGGAGGGACTTGTGGACATCTTCCTGCCGGACCTGAAGTACGCCTGCGACTCCGAAGCGGTGAAGTACTCGGCGGCGCCCGGTTATGTCCGGGCTTCCAGGGCCGCAATAGAGGAGATGTTCCGGCAGGTGGGCCCGCTGGTGATCCGGGACGGAACAGCCCGGCGGGGGCTTTGCGTCCGACATCTGGTACTGCCCAACGACATTTCCGGCACCGGGGACTGCCTCGCGTTCCTGGCGGGGCTTTCCACCGACATACACGTCAGCCTGATGAGCCAGTACAACCCCCTCTTCGAGGCCCCGGAGCATCCCCTGATCTCCCGGCGGCTTCTGCCCGGAGAGTACTGGCGGGCCGTGGAAGCCGCGGAATCCCTGGGGCTTCACAATACGCTCATCCAGGAGCCCCGCGGGTCCCCGGACTGCCTTGTGCCGGACTTCGCGCTGCCGGATCCTTTCCACAGGGAGGACGACGAGTGTTCCGCACACTGAAAACCGGGCTGAGAATCTGGAGGCGCCGGGGAGCGGCGTGGCCGGGGATAATGGCGGCCAGAGTGGCGGCCAACGCCCTGCTGAGGCTCCCCAGGGGCCTGATGGTGGAACCCACCCAAAACTGCACCGGCGGCTGTACGGGCTGCCCGCCGCCGGAGGAACCGGAAGACCTTTCGCCGGAGCTGCTGGCCCGATGGCTCGACCACCGCCCGACACCCCCGGTCACGATACATTTTTCCGGGAAGCACTCGGACCCCTTGGCGGCCCCCCACCTTCGGGAGCTGACGGAGACCGCCCGCCGGAACGGCTCCATGGTTTCCATCAGCACCATAGGTCTGGGTTTTTCTCACGGCATGGAAAAACTTCCCGTGGACCGATGGATTTTCTCCATCCCCGCCGCCACCGGGGAAGGCTGGAAGGCGCTCCGGGGCGCAGACCGGCTCGAGGAGGCTCTCGCCGCCGTAAGAAGCGCGGCCTCCGGGAACGCCCCCATGGTGGAGCTGGTTCTGACCGTGTGGCGGCAGTCCGCCGGTGACCCGGGGAAACTGCCAGGGGTCGCGGCCGCCGCCGGGGCCCACGGATACAAAGCGGTTTTCGGCAACTACGACCCCGAGGGACGCCATTTCGGAAGGGTGGGGAACCTGGCTCTGGACTCCCCGGAATGTCCGTACCGGCTGGGCCCGGACGGGAACCCGGAGCTGAAGGTGAAGCCCCGGGGGTGCCCTCTGGCGGGATGTCTCTTTCTGGACGCCTCCGGGACGTTGAGGCCCTGTCCCTTCGCCGGCGACGACGCCCCCAGGGTGACCGAACCCTCACGGGAGGCCTGGAGACGGGCCGCTTCGTGGACGGGTTTCAAGCGAAACAGGGCTTTTCCGGTCTGCCGGTACTGCCCATGACCGGAACGACAAGACTTGCCGGGCCCACGGTTCGGGCATATTCTAACGAAAGCCGTCGTTGACGGCGGATTAACACCGGGAGGAGATTTCCACAATGGGAGACAAGGGCGGCAAGAAGGACAAGGAAAAGGTGAAGAAGCAGCAGGAGGCCAAAAAATTCCTGGAGGAAAAGAAAAAGCAGGACAAGAAACCCCGGAAAAAACCGTAGCCCCGCTTTTCCCGCCCGCCTCTCGTTAAGACCGGCGGTTTCGGGCCGCAGGCGACCCGGGCATTGCGCCCGTCCCGGATTCCAGGGTAATGGCGTGACAAAGAGCCGGGAGTGGATCGGATTCCGCTCCCGGCTCTCTCATGACGACCTCTTCATACCTGCGTGAACCGAACGCCCAGGCTCTTCCCGAACCCTCCCGCCTTGGACGGAACTGTGGTTCACCGAACCCTTCTCTATCCGGAATCGGCCATGTGCCTGCGATAGAACCTCTTGTACGCTCCATTATGCGCCATTAGCTCATCATGATTCCCTTGCTCGACAATCGCGCCATCCTCCATAACATAGATGCAATCACAATTGACAAGTGTCGTCAATCTATGGGCAATGACGATTACAATAGCCTCTCTTACAAGTTCCTTCATAATATCAATAATCACTCTTTCGCTAATACTGTCAAGATTCGATGTAACCTCATCAAAGAAGTATACCTGCGGTTTGTTAAGGATTGTTCTGGTGATAGACAACCTCTGCTTCTGTCCCACAGAAAGGCTAATGTGTCTGCTGTCCAGAATCGTGTCGTACTGTGGTGGAGGAAGGAACGCTGTCTCTGCCCTTCCATGCAAACCACAGTGTCCCCACGGCGCCAAACACGAAGGCCACTTTGAGGTTGAGTTCCGGCGACATCCGCCAGAGCAAAGCCCCGCCGAAGGCCGCGAATGCGACAAGGATATCACGGATCAGGTAGTACAGGCCAAACATGGCGGCCTTCCGTCCCTCCGGAGCCAAGTCCATGATGAGGGCTTTGCGGGTTGGTTCGCCGAATTCCTTCAGCCCCCGCAGTACGAAAGCCGCCGTGAGCGGCGCAACCGATTCCGAGTGAAGAAGAGCCAGAGGAAAAAGGGAGAAGAACCCGAAGGTGATGAGAACGAAGGGCTTCTTTCCAAAATGATCAGCCATGTATGCCACGGGCAGGTATACCAGGACGGCGGTGATGTTCTCGACGGCGGACAGCCAGCCGAAGGTAAGTTCGGAGACCGGCTGTGTGATGTACCTCGTGGCCCAGATGACGACGAAAGCGTCCGGGATTCGTTCACAGAACCGGACAAGTATATCCGAACAGAGAAGATTCCGCAGGCCCTGGGGTATTTCGCGCCAGAGACGCAAGGGGTTTGCCTCCGGTGTCCGGGTCTCCCGGTCATCATCGGTGATCAATCGTTGCTGCAGGATGGCCGCAATCATGGCAAGCACCAGCGCGGCGACGAACGCATTGCGGACCCCCTGCTCGACACCCCGGACCGCGATGCATGCGCCGCCCGCAACCGGGCCGAGCATCTTGGGAAGACGGCGCACGAGGGCGAGAACGGAGACGCCCATGGTGCGGCGATTTCTGGGCACAGCCCTGGCGAGAAGGTCCATCGTGGCGGGCAGCGAAATCGCCGACCATGAGATGAACAATGCCGCTCCGGCGAGAACCGCCCACCAGGCGTGAACCAAGATAACAGTCACGTAGCCGAGCATAGACAGTACATTGAAGAGTAACAGAGCCCGCTTCGTTCCCAGTCGGTCACTCAGGTACCCTCCCGGGAATGAATAAAGAGCTGACAGGAGATCATCCATTCCCGCCAGCAGTCCGATTGCCAGAACAGCCGTGGATGCCTGCGCCAGCTCCTGCAGGTACAACGGCAGGAACCGCTCCGCCATATGCTCGCCCATCCCGACTAAGACAACCATGCCCAGCAGGCCGAGCAAGCTTCGTTTACGGGCGCTATGCGGTAAAGTGCTTGGTGTTTCCGAGTTCATCTCTTCCGGCGAACTTTATCCGGTCTGTCTGGAAGTATGGCAGGCCCCCCTTCCGTATGCGAAATAACAAGAAGACGTGGCTTAGAGGAATATCCGATGGTAATGGGACGCTGTTCCTCAACCGAATGGTCCGGGTCGTCGAAGGCAGCTGAAAACGGATCGCAGAAGGCGGTAACAGCCTCATCGAAAGAAACGCCGTGTTTTTTCAGATTCTCTCCGGCCTTCCTCGGGCCCCATTCAAATTGCATTTTTCCACTGCCACTCGCATGAGCAGGGGCACTTACCCTGTGCCTTGAAAATGATTTTCGTTCCTTGGGCCGTCAACGGCTTTGGCTTGATATGGATGGGTGTACCTGTGTGTACATTCACCGTCCTGCCGGCGACGGTATGGGAGGGTGATGAATGTCGTTCGGCCCGCGTTTCCCATCGGGCCTGAGCGGGCTTCAGGGTTTTGGGCGGTTTCTGTCGCTTGGGGCAGGGGGGAAACTCGGCCGGCGGGAAATCCGGCAGTGGAGGCGGACGCGCCGGATCAGATACTCCTCTTCGCGTCCGCCATTTCCTTGACTTTCATGAGTCTGGTGGTGTTGGAGCGGTCCATCTCCGAGAGTTTCAGCTTCACCCGGGAGATGGCGGATTCGTAGTCGGGAATGAGCACGAACTCCAGGGCGTTCACCCTCCGCCGGGTCGAGTCTATCTCCCGGGCGATGAGGCTGAGCGCCTTCTCCTGCTCCGCCAGGTGCACAATGGACGGCAGCACCCGGCGGTACACCGCCAGGGCTTCATCCAGCTCCGGAGGGGTGTCGAAAAGACCGTAGTTCCTGACGCTCCCCTCCAGGGCCACCTTGAAAACCGGGAGGGTGAGGTTCATGACCCGTCTCGTCCCGGTGGTGACCACCGCCCGGGCTCCGGGGTAGGCCAGGGCGTCCAGCAGGGACTCCCTGTGCATCGCCGCCCGGGCGAACAGGAACCGCGAATAGGCTCCGTGAAGCTCCCTCTCCAGCCCCGCCCGGGCCCCTTCGTAGTCGGCGATGAGTATCTTGAACTGCCGCATGAGTTCGTCCAGCTTGTCCTTGAGGAGCTTGTGCCCCCGTCGGGCCAGCTTGACCCGGCGTTTCAGATGGAGCAGCTCCATCCTGGTAGCCCGAACCTGAAGGGCCATGTCAGTTCTTCTCCGCCGGCCAGTAGCGATCCAGATACTCCGGCCTGATCCGTTTCATCTCCTCCCTGGGCAGGAGCTTCAGCAGCTCCCATCCAAGGTTGAGGGTGTCTTCTATGCTCCGGTCCTCGTGCTCTTCCTGGCTGATGTAACGTTTCTCGAACTCCTCGGCGAACTCCAGGAACCTCCGGTCCAGGGGGCTCAGGGCGGCGACCCCCAGGATCACCGAAAGCTCCCTTGCCTGCTTGCCGGAGGAGTAGGCGGCCATGAGCTGGTTGAAAAGGTCCGCGTGATCCTCCCGGGTCTTGTCCTTCCCGATGCCCTTGTCCTTCAGCCTCGAGAGGGATTCCATCACGTCCATGGGCGGGTACACGCCCTTCTTGTGCAGTTCACGGTTCAGAATGAGCTGACCCTCGGTGATGTAGCCGGTCAGGTCGGGGATGGGGTGGGTCTTGTCGTCCTCCGGCATGGTGAGTATGGGAATCTGGGTGATGGACCCCTTCCTGCCCTTGATCCTCCCGGCCCTCTCATAGATCGAGGCGAGGTCGGTGTAGAGGTAGCCCGGGTATCCCCTTCTGCCGGGGACCTCCTTTCTGGCCGCGCTGATTTCCCGCAGCGCGTCGCAGTAGTTGGTCATGTCCGTAAGGATGACCAGGATGTGCATGTCCTTCTCGTAGGCCAGGTACTCGGCCGCCGTCAACGCCATCCTCGGGGTGGCTATCCTCTCAATGGCGGGGTCGTCGGCCAGGTTCAGGAACACAACCGCCCGGTCCATGGCGCCGGTGGCCTTGAAATCACTGATGAAATAGTCCGCTTCCTCGAAGGTTATCCCCAGGGCCGCAAACACAACCGCGAAGCTCTCATCCCGGCCGAGAACCCGGGCCTGCCTGGCGATCTGGGCCGCCACTTCACTGTGAGGAAGGCCGCTGGCGCTGAAGACCGGAAGCTTCTGGCCCCTCACCAGGGTGTTGATTCCGTCAATGCTGCTGAAGCCGGTCTGGATGAACTCCGCCGGGTAGTCCCTGGCGTAGGGGTTGATGGGAGACCCGTTGATGTTCACCATCTTCTCCGGTACTATGGGCGGGGCGGTGTCGAAGGGGGCCCGGGGCCTGCCCTGTCCGTCGAAGACCCTTCCCAGCATCTCCGTGCTGACCCCCAGCTCGACCCCCTTGCCCAGGAACCGCACCCGGCACTCGGCGAGGTCGGTCCCGCTGGACCCCTCGAAGAGCTGGACCAGCGCCCTGTGGGAGTCCACCTCCAGAACCTTGCCGTGCCTTACCTCCCCTGTGGGGAGTTCGATTTCGACCAGTTCCTCGAAGCCGACCTCCGTAACCCCCTCCACCAGCATCAGAGGCCCGGAGATCTCAACGGTGGTTGTGTATTCCTTGATCATGTCGCAACCTCCGGTTACAGAGCGGCCTTCTCGACCATGGAGTCGAGTTCGCCGCTGATGAGACCCTTGAGTTCCGTTATGGCCGGTATCCGCTCCTCGGGAAGGTAGCGCATCCCGGACACCCTCTCCTTCAGACGAAGGGAGAAGAGGTCTCTGGGCGGCACACCCCCGGCCAGGGCCCGGCTCATGGCGTCATGGGTGTGCATTATCACGTCCAGCATGGCCATCTGCTTCCCGATGGAGGCGTAGGTGTCCACCGGATGGAAGGCGTTCTGGTGAAGAAAGTCCTCCCGGAGGGAACGGCTCGTGTACAGCACCAGCTGGTCCTCCGGCGAAAGAGACTCGGCGCCCACAAGCCTCGCTATCTCCTGAAGGTTGGCCTCCTCCTGGAGCAGAGCCATGGCCCGGGTGACCATACGGGACCACTCGGGACCCAGGGTTTCGTCGTAGTAGCCCCTGAGGTTCCTGGTGTAGAGGGAGTAGCTGTCGAGCCAGCCGATGGCGGGGAAATGCCTCATGTAGGCCAGGTCGGCCTGGAGGCTCCAGAACACCTTCACCACCCGCAGGGTGGCCTGGACCACGGGATCCGACAGGTCGCCGCCGGCGGGGCTGACGGCGCCCACCACCGTCAGGGCCCCGATTCTCTCCCGATCCCCAAGGCACTCCACCTTGCCGGCCCTTTCGTAGAACTCGGCTATCCGGGTTCCAAGGTACGCGGGGTATCCCTCCTCGCCGGGCATCTCCTCGAGCCTGCCGCTCATCTCCCTCATGGCCTCCGCCCAGCGGCTGGTGGAATCGGCCATCAGGGCCACGGAGTAGCCCATGTCCCGGAAGTACTCGGCGATGGTGATGCCGGTGTAAACACTGGCCTCCCGGGCGGCCACGGGCATGTTGGAGGTGTTGGCCACCAGAACGGTCTTGAGAATGAGGGGCTTGCCGCTCTTGGGGTCCTCCAGTTCGGGGAACTCCTGAAGCACATCGGTCATCTCGTTCCCCCGCTCGCCGCACCCGACGTAAACCACCACCTCCGCATCGGCCCATTTCGCCAGCTGGTGCTGGATAACGGTCTTGCCGCTGCCGAAGGGGCCGGGCACACAGGCGGTGCCCCCCTTGCCCACCGGGAAGAAGGCGTCCACCACCCGCTGCCCGGTGACGAGGGGTTCGTTGGGGGCCAGTTTCGTGGCGATGGGCCGGGGCCTACGCACGGGCCACTTCTGAAGCATGGTGAGTTCCCGGACGGTGCCGTCCGGGGTCTTCACCCTCGCCACAGGATCGTCCAGGGTGTACTCCTCCCGCGGGGCCACCCACAGGATGGTACCCCGGACTCCCGGCGGGACCATCACCCTGTGGCGGATCAGCTCGGTCTCCTGAACCTCGCCGATGAACTCTCCCCCCGACACCTTGGCTCCCTCGGCGATAAGCGGGGAGAAGTCCCATTTTCTTTCATGATCCAGCCCGGGTATGTTTATCCCTCTGCCGATCCAGTCGCCGGCCATATCCCGGACCTTGTCCAGGGGACGCTGTATGCCGTCGT
>JAKPTG010000075.1 GCA_029571005.1 Candidatus Fermentibacterota bacterium | reverse complement strand
CAGCCCTGGCCCCGGAGGCTCTGGGCCGAGCCCTTGCCCACATCCCCGTAGCCCAGGACCACCACCACCTTGCCTCCCAGCATCACATCGGTGGCCCGGTTCAGGCCGTCCACCAGGGAGTGGCGGCAGCCGTAGATATTGTCGAACTTGGACTTGGTGACAGAGTCATTCACATTGATGGCGGGGAAGAGGAGGCTCCCCTCCCGGGCCATCTGGTAGAGCCGGTTGACCCCGGTGGTGGTTTCCTCGGTGACTCCCCGGATCCGCACTGCCGCCTGGGTCCAGCGGCGGGGATTTTCCCGGTAAATCCGGTCCAGGCAGAGAAGGAGCTCCCGCCAGTCCTCGGGGTCGTCCTCTTGCGGCGCGGGAACCCCGCCGGCCTTCTCGAACTCCGCCCCCTTGTGGACCATCAGCGTGGCGTCTCCGCCGTCGTCGACGATCTGGTCCATGCCGGAGCCGCCGAAGTCCAGGGCCCGGTCGGTGCACCACCAGTACTCCTCCAGGGTCTCTCCCTTCCAGGCGAAGACCGGGACCCCTCGGGGTTTCTCCGCCGTCCCCTTCCTTCCCACCACCACCGCCGCCGCGGCGTGGTCCTGGGTGGAGAAGATGTTGCAGCTGCACCAGCGCACATCGGCCCCCAGCTCCGCCAGGGTCTCGATGAGGACCGCCGTCTGGATGGTCATATGGAGGCTTCCGGTTATCTTCAGGCCCCGGAGGGGTTTTTTCCTGGCGTGCCGCGCCCGGACAGCCATGAGGCCGGGCATCTCCTTTTCCGCCAGCTCGATTTCCCGGCGGCCCCAGTCCGCCAGGCCGATATCCCTTATCTTGTAATCCATGTTCTCTCCTGCATCAGGACGCTGCGCAGATACGCGCTTCCCCGCCTCGGCCCCGAGGTCGGGGGGGGTATGTTCTCGCCGTGGAGGACGAAATCCCCCTCCGCGGCCACGCCGGCCCCGGCATTCCGGGCTCCGTCGCTCCGCCGGAAACCGAGACCGTTTTTTCGGCAGAGGTGTTCCACGATGAAATCCACGTCGCTTCCCCCCTCCAGCACGACCCCCAGGAAACCCTGGGCCCGAATCCCCTGGAGGAGCTCGTCAACCCGATCCTTGTAATGGGCGATGTTTTTGATCGTCCGTTTCACATACTTGTAGCTTCTTTTGGCGATCTCTTCCACCCCCGCGGAGGACACGGCGTAGCGGATGTTCCGGTTGTTCACCTTCCGCACGGTGAGGAAGCCCTTCACCGCCAGGCGTTTCACGATGGCGTTGGTCATCCCCAGGGAGAGACCGGCGATTTCCGCCAGGTCCCGCTGGCGGAGATCGTTCTCCCGGTGCAGATGACGGAGAACTTCCAGTTCCTTGTCCATTGTTTGAAAGTGGGCGGTTTCGTGCATAAAATTGAGCCGTGCCGGACAGGCCGTCCTTGAAAGGGACGAAATTCCTTTTTTCCGCCCCCGGCGGCTTGAAAAAAACGAGGCGCTCAGCCCTCCCAATCCGGACGGGACGCAGCCGAAACATGCTGTCCCCGATACCGGGAGGTATGAAAAGGTCAATGTTCAGAGACCGAACATTAACACGGCCCCGGGAGTTTGGCAAGTCCATCCTGAACCGCCCCGGAGCGGTAATACGCCCCGAGGCGCTGCCTCAGGCGTGCCGGCGCAGCACCGGGTCCCGGGCGGCCCGGACCTCGTCCAGCCGCCGGACCGGGGCGGCGTGGG
>JAKPTG010000069.1 GCA_029571005.1 Candidatus Fermentibacterota bacterium | reverse complement strand
ACCTTCGTCAGGGAACCGGACGGGCTGAAACTGAATGACGGGGCTCCCCTGGCCCTGGACACCGAGACCGACTCCATAAACCCGCTCATGGCCGCTCCGGTCGGGGTTTCCCTGTGCCGGACCCCCGGCGAGGCGTTCTACATACCCCTGAAGGAAGCCGGAGGGCTTCCGGCCCTGAAGGCGGCCGAAGAGTTCCTTCGCCGGAACGGATGGATCGCCCAGAACGCCAAGTACGACCTGCACGTTCTCCGGAAGCTGGGGCTGACCCTCCCGGCCCCCTCCGGCGACCCGTACCTCGCGGACTACCTGCTGCGCCCCGAGGAAACCGGCCACGGCCTGAAAAGCATGGCCGAGCGGTGGATGGGGCGGTCAATGCGGACCTACGATGAACTCGCCGCCGGAAGGAAAATATCCGAAGTGCCGGAAGAGGAGCTTGCCGCCTACTGTTGCGCCGACGCTTCCGCGGCCCTTGAACTGGCGCTGCTTCTGGAGGAACGGCTCCGGGAGGACGGCAGGCTCCTGAAGGTTTACCGGGAGCTGGAACTGCCCCTCGTCACGGTTCTGGCCGACATGGAGGAAAGGGGGGTGGCCCTCGACACCGCCGCCATGCAGGATACCGGAGCCGAACTCAGGGAAAGGCTCGCGGAACTGTCCCTGGAGGGGGACCGGCTGGCGGGCAGGCCGGTGAACCTGGCCAGCCCCGCCCAGGTATCCACGGTGCTGTTTTCCGAGCTGGGGCTTCCCTCCGGCAGAAAGACCCCCGGAGGAGGGCTTTCCTCGGACATGGGGGTCCTCAGGTCCCTGGAGGGCGCCCACCCCCTGGTGGCCACGGTGATGGAGTTCCGGGAACTGTCGAAGCTGCTCAACACCTACGTGGAAAGCCTTCCCCGGTTCATCAACCCCGAAACCGGGCTCATCCACACCAACTTCAACCAGGCTGTGACGGCGACCGGAAGGCTGAGTTCCAGCGAGCCCAATCTCCAGAACATCCCCGTCAGGTCTCCCAGGGGGCGCCGGGTGAGACGGTGCTTCGTGCCCGCCGGCGCCGGAAACCTGTTCATCTCCGCGGACTATTCCCAGATCGAACTCAGGGTTCTGGCGCACCTGGCCGGGGACGGGGCCCTGAGGGAAGCGTACCGTGAGGGCGCGGACATCCACGCCGCCACCGCCCGGGCCGTTTTCGGCGATGTCACCCCCGACACCCGGAGGAAGGCGAAGGAGGTGAACTTCTCCATCATATACGGGATAAGCCCCTTCGGCCTTGCCGGGCGAATCGGGGTTTCCCGGGGGGAAGCCGCGGGGATCATCAACAGGTACTTCGAGCGGTATCCGGAGGTGGAAACCTTCTACAGGAAAACCGTCGGGGAAGCCGAGGCGACCGGTGAGACCCGGACCATCATGGGCAGGAGGAGGAACTTCGGAAGCCTGGCCGGCGCCCGGGGGCAGAACAGGAAACAACTGGAGCGGATGGTGGTGAACACCACGGTTCAGGGTTCCGCCGCGGACATAGTGAAGGCGGCCATGCTCGGTGTCCACCGCAGCCTTGGCCGGGAACTCCCCCGGGCGAAACTGGTGCTTCAGGTTCACGACGAACTCGTGGTGGAGTGCCCCCCGGAGTTTCTGGAGCAGGGCAAGGCGATTCTGTGCAGGGAAATGGAGAAGGCCGCGCCTCTTGCGGTTCCCCTCTCCGTGGAGATCGGCGCCGGCTTCGACTGGCTTTCCGCCGGACATCAGGAGGCGAAATGAAAAAAGCGACACTTCTCCTTACGGCCGTTACGGTTTTCATGTCGGTCGGCTGCGGAGCCGGGGAAACCCGTGGGCCGAATGTCCTTGTCATCCTTATAGACACGATCAGGGCGGACCATCTGGGGTGCATGGGCTACCGGCGGAACACCACCCCCACGCTGGACAGCCTGGCCCGGGAAGGGGTGCTCTACTCGAACTGCCAGAGCCATTCCTCCTGGACGCTTCCCGCCATGGCCGGCATCCTCTCGGGGCTGAACCCGAGGGAGCACGCGGCGGGCCGCCACTACGACGCCCTGTTCGGCGTGCCCGAAGATATTCCCTGGATGCCTATGATTTTCAAGTCGGCCGGGTACCGCACCGCGGCGTTCTTCAACGTCATATTCATGAACGCCGACTTCGGCTTCCATCGGGGGTTCGATTTCTTCGACTGCTCCGCCCTGGGGCCGGAAACCAGGTCGCGGAACGCGGGGGAAACCGTCGAAGCGGTGCTCTCCTGGTTTTCGGGGTATTCCGGCGACAAGCCCTTCTTCGTGGCGGTGCACTTTTTCGACCCCCATCTGCCCTACAGCCCCCCGGCCCCCTGGGACACCCTCTTCGCCGACCTGGAATACTCCGGGGAGTACGGCCCGGAGTGGGGGGGGGTATCCCAACTGAACGCGGTCCACTCCGGCATGGACACCATACCTCCGGACGGGCTGGAACACCTTGTCGCTCTCTACGACGGTGAAATCGCCTACGCCGACGGGGAGCTGGGACGGCTTCTGGAAACCCTCCGGGAGCGGGGACTGATGGAGAATACCGTGGTGGTGGTGGTAGGCGACCACGGCGAGGAGTTCATGGAACACGGGGGAATGGACCACGGCAGGACCCTTTACCAGGAGATCTGCCATGTCCCCCTTATCTTTTCCGGCCCCGGGGTGCCCAGGGGGCTGGTGGTTGAAACCCTGACGGGACAGGTCGGGGTGATGCCGGAAGTCCTCCGGCTCGCTGGCCTGGAGGGGGGGGCCGTCACGCCTCTGTACTCCGGGGAACTGGAACCGGTGCCGGTGCCCGCCAGCGACGTCCTCTGGCGGGAGGGAAACCTTGCCAGCCTGGTCGTGCCCGGCGCCAAGCTGATCTGGGGCGTGGACGAGGGGTTCACCGAGGCTTACGACCTGCTGGCGGACCCTGCGGAACTCGAACCGCTTCCGCCCGATTCGGCGATGATGGCGGAGCTGGAATGGTACTGGGGAACGCCGCCCCTGGCGGAGTCCCCCCTGGTGAACGTCCAGGAGAGCATCCACCGGGAACTCAGGGCCCTGGGCTACATCCGGTAAGCCTTCTGCGGAGTATTTCCCAGGCGACCGCGGCCGCGGCGGAAGCCACGTTTACGCACCGGCGCTCCCCGGTCTGCGGGATGGTGACGATTTCCCGGGCCATGGCGAAAATCTCGGGGGAAACCCCCTCCGCCTCGTTTCCGAACACCAGGGCGGTTTCCGGGGTGAAGGGTGCGGATTGCAGTGGAATCGCCCCCGGCGTATTCTCCACCACGAACAGGCCGAACCCGGCCTTCACCGCCCAGTCCGCGGCTTCCATGGCGTCGGGGAACCACCTCCAGGGGACGAGCCCGTGGGTGCCCCGGGAGGTCCTTCCCACCTTCCTCCCCCCGGGCAGGGCGGAGATGCCGCAGGGGAAAACCGCCGCAGGCCGCACCGACTCGGCGGTACGAAACACCGAGCCCACGTTGTAGGCGCTTCTGAAGCGGTCCAGTATGAAGAGTGTCGTGCCCCGGGGGAACATGGGGCTAATTTAGCCGAACCCGGCGGGCTTGAAAACCCCGGCCCCGGGCCGTACTTACGGAGCATGAGGCTGCGGTGGTGGGTGATGACCGGCGTATTCCTCCTGCTGGCGGCGGGGCTGGCTTTCCGGGCGGTGCCGCCTCCGGAGCCGGAGGGGGGCGGAGCGGGAGTGTTCACCGGCCGGGTCACCTCGGTGAGCGCCCGGGGAGCGATGATCGGAAACCTCTGGGTTTCCTCCGGGGAACTGGGCTTCCGGCTGGATCGGGGCGATTCACTCCTGGTGCTGGGGGCCAGAAGGGGGAGGTTCATCACCCCCTGGGGGATCAGGTTCCGGCCCGATCCTGGTTTCTTTCCCTCCCTGAGAAGGAGCCTCGTGAACAGGCTCCGCCGCTCGGTCCCCGACACACTGGCTCTGGGCCTGTCGTCGGCGTTGCTCATGGGGAACAGGGGAATGGTACCCGCCGGGGCCGCCGATTCCTTCCGCCGCTCGGGCACGGCCCACCTGCTGGCCCTCTCCGGGATGCACACCGGGATGGTGGCCGGCTTCATACTCCTGCTGTCCCGGTTCATCTTCGGCAGGAGGCCCCTTGGGTCGCTGTTCGCCGGGGCGGGGGTGGTGTTCTTCGTGCTGGTCACCGGCGCCGGGCCTTCCACCGTCCGGGCCGGGCTCATGGCCTGCGTCGCAATTCTCTGGTCCTGC